>DBLZ01000109.1:0-17291 GCA_002297545.1 Prevotellaceae bacterium UBA711
TTAGTGCTGACCGCTGTTGGGCTTTCAGCCCGCAACCTATACCCACGACTTATAAGGTGGGCGATGTGGGACATTGCGGCCCTAAATCACATTTTGACACACCCTCTTTGTATTTCCTGTCTGTCGGTGGACAACGGTGTGAGCTGATGTATGTGACAGTTCATTCTTTCACCAGCCGTTTTATGTCGTTCAGTTTGTTGAGTGCCTCCAGTGGTGTAAGACTGTTGATGTCGAGGTGTATCAATTGCTGGCGTATGTCCTCCAGTATGGGGTCGTCCAGTTGGAAGAAACTCAGTTGTGTGCCCGTGTCGCTGTCTTTCCTGCTGCCTGCCGCAATTCCTGCACCCACGTCGTCGTGACGTTTCTCTTTCTCCAGCTGATGCAGGATGACGTCGGCCCGCTGCACTATGCTTTGTGGCATGCCTGCCAAGCGTGCCACGTGTATGCCAAAGGAATGCGCCGATCCGCCAGGTTCCAACTTGCGCAGGAAGATTATGGTGCCATCCTTCTCCAAGACACTCACATTATAATTATGAACGCGCGCGAAGTTCTTCTCCATCTCGTTAAGCTCGTGATAGTGTGTGGCAAAGAGTGTGCGCGCCCTTCCTCGCCGGTTCTCGTGAATGTATTCCACTATGCTCCACGCTATGCTTATGCCGTCGTAGGTGCTTGTGCCGCGTCCCAATTCATCAAACAGCACCAGGGAGCGAGGCGACAGGTTGTTCAGTATGGCAGCCGCCTCGTTCATCTCCACCATGAAGGTAGACTCGCCCAGTGAGATGTTGTCGCTTGCTCCCACACGTGTGAATATCTTGTCCACGTAGCCTATGCGTGCGCTCTCGGCTGGCACGAAGCTTCCCATCTGCGCCATCAGCGTGATGAGTGCCGTCTGTCTTAGCAGCGCGCTCTTACCCGCCATGTTCGGTCCGGTGATGATGATCACCTGCTGTCTTTCCGTGTCGAGGTGCACGTCGTTGGGCACATAATGTTCGCCCACGGCCATTTGCGTCTCTATCACAGGATGCCTGCCCTGACGTATGTCAAGCTCCATGCTGTCGTCCACCACGGGGCGTATGTATCTGTTCTCGCGTGCCAGTATGGCAAAACTCAACAGGCAGTCGAGACGTGCCACCAACTTGGAGTCGGCCTGTATGGCCGGAATGAAGCGCGTGCACCACGATACCAGCTCGCCATAGAGCTGGTTCTCCAGTATGGCTATCCGCTCCTCGGCAGTCACTATCTTCTCCTCATACTGTTTCAGCTCCTGAGTGATGTATCGTTCGGCAGAGACCAGTGTCTGCTTTCTTATCCATTCGGCCGGCACCTGGTCCTTGTACGTGTTGCGTACCTCCAAGTAGTAGCCGAAGACGTTGTTGTAGCCTATCTTCAGGCTCTGAATTCCCGTACGTTCAGCTTCGGCCTGTTGCAGCTTCAGCAGATATTCCTTGCCTCCGGTGGAAAGGTCGTGCAGTTCGTCCAGTTCCTGACACACCCCACGTGCTATCACTCCGCCTTTGGATAGCAGCAGAGGCGCCGAAGGGGCGATAGTACGTTGAAGGCGGTCGCGCAGTTCCTCGCACAGTTCCATACTGTTGCCTATCTCGCGCAGTACTGGAGAGTCTGCCTCCACCAAGGCATCGTGTATGGGTTTCAGAGCCTGCAGGGCTGTGCCGAGTGTCAGCAGTTCGCGCGGAGATACACGTCCGGTGCTTATGCGCGATATGATGCGCTCCATGTCGCCTATGTATTGTAGCTGTTCGCCCACGGTGTCGCGCGTTCTGATGTCGCGGAAGAAGTATTCCACCACGTCCAGGCGCGAGTTTATGGCCTTGGGGTCTTTCAGCGGGAACACCATCCACTTGCCCAGCATGCGTCCGCCCATGGGTGTTGTGGTACGTCCCATGACATCCAGCAGCGACTTGCCGTCGTGGTTCATTGGTTGCAGCAGCTCCAGCGAGCGTATGGTGAAGTAGTCCATGTGCACATACCGTTCCTCCTCTATGCGTGCTACGCTTTGTATGTGGCCCAGATGAGTATGCTGCGTGTTCTCGAGATACTGCATCACCACTCCGCAGGCCACCGTACCGGCATGCAGGTGGTCTATGCCGTAGCCCTTGAGATTTTTCACTCCAAAGTGCTTCAGCAACTTGCCTCTCGCCGTCTGTTCGTTGAACACCCAGTCGTCCAGCTCGAAAGTGGCGAACTTCTCCTGAAACGAGGAGCGGAACAGCTCTCCCTTGCCGCGCTCGTAGAGTACCTCCTTGGGCGAGAAGTTGGCCAACAGTCCTCCCACCTGCGCCACACTACCCTCGCCGGTGAGGAACTCTCCGGTGGAGATGTCCAGGAAGGCCACGCCGCAGACGCCTTTGCCAAAGTGCACGGCGGCCAGATAGTTGTTCTCCTTGCCCGAGAGCAGGCTGTCATGCATGGCCACACCGGGTGTTACCAGCTCAGTGATGCCACGCTTCACCAGTTTTTTTGCCAGTTTGGGGTCCTCCAGCTGGTCGCACACGGCCACGCGCCTCCCGGCTCTTACCAGACGGGGCAGATAGTTGTCCAGGGCATGGTACGGAAATCCGGCCATCTCCAACTGGCCGCAACCGCCCGCGCCGTTGCTTCTGTGCGTAAGCGTGATGCCCAGGATCTGCGATGCCTCCACGGCATCCTCTCCATAGGTTTCGTAGAAGTCGCCGCACCTGAACAGCAGTATGCACTCGGGGTGTTTCTGCTTCAGGTCGTAGAACTGCTTCATCATCGGGGTCAGGGCTTCTTTTGCCATAGTACGTGCATCGAGGAATTAAGGATAATTACATCATGCAAAAGTACCCAAAATCCCTGATAGGGCAAAGCGTTTGCCCCATTTTGTTCGGCTATAATGCCTTTGAGGCACAAAACCGGGCCTCATGGGCGTAAGTGGCGAATGCCGCGTGGATGTGCCTGAAGGAACAGGAATATGTGGTTGGATGAACCGGTTCATACATCTCTGAAAACCCGTTTATTCGGACTGAAGAACCGGTTTATTCAGCTGCCCTCCCATGGGGATGTGGATGCAGGCACATGTTCCATGGGAAACAGTGCCACGACCAGCCTGCCATATCCCTGTATGGCAGGCAAACACACCAAATATGACCGCGATTGTGCATCAAGGCACATGATTGGGCCATAAATGCGCAACCGATACCCTGTTTTTTACGGCGGCTGTGTAAAAATATCGTGATTTTTAACTAAATTTGCACAGGAAGAGCAACCATCTCATGCGGATTGCACAGTGCACGCCATGTGTGGTTTCAAGGCTCTATTTGCCAATACACAGATACAACGTGACGGAAATACTGACAACATACGACCCCATCACTTTGGCCGAGATGAAGGGCATACGCCTGATGAACCGTACGGACACCAAGTTCGTCACCACAGTCGGCCAGCTGGAGAAACTCCTGGCCATGGCCGGCGACATGTACTATGCCCAGGATATATTCGGCAAGCGCATGGCTCCATACTACACGGTGTACTACGATACCCCGGAGTGGGACATGTATAATGTTCACCACACTGGACGGGCCAATCGCCAGAAGTTGCGCATAAGGTCCTACGTGGATTCGGGGCACAACTTTCTGGAGATAAAGACCAAGAACAACCACAAGCGCACGAAGAAGCGCCGGGTGCTGGTGGAGGGTTTCGACCCGTCGCAGCCCCGCTACGACCTGATCTTCGACTCCTGTCGCCCCAAGGGCGAGGCCGTGTGCACGGACTTCATGAAGCAATATCTCGGCTATGACCCCCAGATGCTCCACGAGCAACTGGAGAACCGCTTCGACCGCATCACACTGGTGAACAAGCAGAAGACGGAGCGTCTGACCATAGACACCAATCTGCGTTTCCACAATCTCACCACCGGTAGCGATGCTTCCTTCGATGGCATTGCCATCATTGAGTTGAAGCGCGACGGCCTGGCCTATTCCCCCATCCTGGAGATGCTTCGCCGGCTGCGCATCAAGCCTTTGGGTTTCAGCAAGTATTGCATGGGCTCGGCCCTCACAAACGAGCGTCTGCGTGTCAACCGCTTCCTGCCACGTCTGCGCGCCATAGACAAGTTGCGCGCCGTGGACTGTGGGGCCGCTCCCCTATTGGACAGACTTAATTATTAACCCTCTAAACTAATACTTCATTCTATGGACGAATTCGACAGCCTGGCACAGGACACTGTGCCCCTATTCGAGGCCTTTGACTTCTTCAACATGGTATTCAGGTTTGCCTTTAATACCTTAATGGTGTGGATGATGATACATCTGCTCTATTATCCCAAGAGTAAGAGACGCGACTACTACTTCACCTTCATGCTCATCAGCATAAGCATCTTCATGATGCTGTATCTGTTGGGAGGAGTGAAGCTGAAAGTGGGCTTTGCCCTCGGTCTGTTTGCCATCTTCGGCATCATACGTTATCGCACCGAGTCCATGCCGGTACGTGAGATGACCTACCTGTTCAGCATCATTTCCATGTCGGTTATCAATGCTCTGTCGCTGACCATCAGCTATGCGGAACTGGTGTTCACCAACGTCATCTTCCTGTTCGCAGCATGGATACTGGAGAGCTATGTCTTCCTGAAACACGTGTCCACCAAGCTGATACAGTACGACCGCATAGCCCTCATCACTCCGGACAAGCGCGAGGAACTGCTGGCTGACCTCCGGCAGCGTACGGGTCTGGACATCATCAAGGTGGAGATAGGCGCACTGGACTTCCTGCGCGACATGGCCATCATCAAGATCTATTACGAGATGAAGGAGTATGAGAACAACAGTGAAATAAGCAACCAGCTGAAAATACCCAAGGAAGAATGGACGGAAGTAAGAAAGTAATGCGCCCGGCCACTGTAGCAGGAGCGCTGTCCCGGTGCACGTCATGGCTCCTTGTCTCTGTCCTGCTGCTAAGCATGACAGTGGGAGCCTCTGCACAGGGCGACGATTTCGGTATATGGACCTCACTGGGCGTGGAGAAGGGCATCAACAAGAAGTGGAGCCTGGGCGCCGAGACCGAATACCGTATGCGCAACGACACACGCACGGCCGACCGCTGGAGCCTGGGCGTGGATGCCACGTACAAGGTGGCCAAATGGCTGAAGGCTTCGGCCGGATACACCTTGCTGTATGACAATAACAAGGAGGACATCTCCTACAAGGAGGACGGTTCCTACAACAACTGGCGTCCATCCTACTGGGGGCTGCGCCATCGCTTCTCCGTATCTGCCACTGGCAGTGTGGGCTTGGGGCGCTTCAAGCTGTCGCTTCGCGAGCGTTGGCAGTACACCTACCGTCAGGAGAAGACCGTCAGACGATACGACTTCGACAACAAAGGGTGGGAAGACAAGGTTCGCATGAGCAAGAGCAAGCACCTGCTGCGTTCGCGTTTCAAGGCCGACTACGATGTGCCAAAGTGTAAGGTGGACCCCTACGTGGAGGTGGAGTTGTTCACCGGAAGTTCCTTGGAAAAGGTACGTTACACGGCCGGTGCCGACTGGAAGATAAAGAAAAAGCACGTCGTCAACTTCTTCTACCGTTATCAGACCATACACGGCGACGACGATGACATGGAGGTCAACCGCCACATCTTGGGTGTGGGCTATACATTCAAATTCTAATCTATGCGCAAAGTATATTCATATATCATGATGGCTGCCGCAGCAGTTCTCACTACGGCTTGTGTGAACGATGATACTGACTTCTCGGGCATCATCGGCGAGGGCGACACCTATGTCCCCAAGGAGATAGAGTTCGACACCACTCCCTTGGAGGAGGCTCCCGAGGAGATACCATCCGATGACAACGACTATGTGGAGAACTCTCCGTTCAGATACCACATCACGGTCATCTACGACCATGACAATGTAAGGCTGGAGGGCGATGTCAACCGCGTGAGGGTGACCACCGACGGTGCTCACGTGACAGTAAATTCCACGGCGAGCCGTGTGGAGTATATACTGACGGGTACGAGCTATGATGGTTCGTTCAAGGTCTACAGCGAGAACAAAATGAAGGTGACTCTGGCCGGCCTGCAGCTTCGCAATCCCCGTGGTGCTGCCATAAACAACCAGTGCGGCAAGTCCATGTATGTGGAGTTGCTTGAGGGGTATACCAATGTACTCGACGATGGCGAAACCTACGATATGGTCGATGGTGAGGACCAGAAGGGAGCGTTCTTCAGCGAGGGGCAGATCATCTTTAGCGGAGCCGGGAGCCTCAATGTCCGTGCCAACGGCCGTAATGCCATAGCCAGCGACGACTACATCGTGTTCCGTCCGGGTAATATCATCAATGTGATCAGCCGGAATGGTAACGGCATCAAGGCCAACGACGGCATCTTCATCCGTGGCGGTGTCCTGAACGTGGAAGTGAAGGGCGATGCAGGCAAGGGTCTCAACTCGGAGTTGGATATGGAGATTACAGGCGGGCGCACTACTGTCATCACATCGGGCAATGCCACGGGACAGGAGGATGATGCCAGCAGTTGTGCGGCCATCAAGTGCGATGCCCTCTTTACCGTAACATTTGGCACCCTTAACCTCAAGAGCACAGGCGAGGGAGGCAAGGGCATAAACTGTGACCAGAACATACTCATCAGCGGTGGCGAGATCAACGTCGTAACACTGGGCAAGAAGACCGTTTCCTCGCCCAAGGGTATCAAGGCCGACGGCGATATTACCGTCAGCGGCGGCAGAGTTTACTCCTACAGCAAGAAGAGCGATGCCATAGATGCCGCCCAGACCTTCAGCTATGCCGATGGATGGACCACCCTAACCCGGGAGGGATACCTCTTTGAAGTGGCGTACTGATGTCCGACACACAAGTAAAGCGCTATCCGTCAACATTCGATGGATAGCGTTTTGCTTTGTATAGTGCCGCTACATGTTAATATACTATGTTGTCGCCTTGAAAAGGGTATAAACTTCCGATCCCGGGTCTCTGGTTCTTATGGCTGTATGCGTTGGCGCAACTCCATCAGCAAGTCTATGTCGCGTTGGCGCAGGCGACCGTCTCGGTTGGGCGGGCAGTTCAGTATGAGTATGTTGTTGTTCTTGGTGCACTGACGGTAGAGCTTCTCCAGTTCGTCCACAGACTTGTAGCTGTTGTCTCCGGTGTTGTAGAACCATCTTTGGCTGATGCATACGGTGGATTCCCATGGCATGTAGTACTGCTGTCCGTCGTGTGTGAAGGTCTTTGGGTCGTTGTCTACAGGCAGGAACGGGTCGCCAAGGCGGAAGTCGCTCGGGAAGTAGCGTATGGGGTAGCCGGCCTGTTGTTTGTCCGGGGTGATCGGGTGTGCGTCAGGGTTTGAGGGGTCGCCTATAGTCCAGTTGATGCCTACCTGGCACTCGGGTTCCACGGATTTGATGGTCTGGTATATTTCTGTCACGGGCCAGCGGTAGTTGGGCTTTACCCATCCTCCGTCGAACCAGAACTCTACCACGTGTGTATGTTTTCTGGTTATGGCGAGTAATTCCTTCAATTGCGCTATCATGTAGGTGTTGTACTCGGCATCCAGTGTGTAGTCTCCCACGTTGGCATTTGCTTTGCGGTCCCAAAGCGAGTAGTACAAACCCAGGCCTATGCCGTATTTCTTGCATGCCTTAGCCACGGCCTCCACTACGTTGGTCGGATTGGGCGACGATGCCACATCGTAGGTGGTGAGAGGACTGTCCCAAAGGCAGAAGCCGTCGTGGTGCTTGGTGATAAGGATGACGTACTTCATTCCGGCATCGCGTGCGCTGCGGATCCACTGCTCGGCATCTATCTGTGTGGGGGCATAGGACGATGCGGGCTTGGAGCCGTCTGTCCACTCCTCGTCGTGAAACGTGTTGATGCCAAAGTGTATGAACATACCGTATTTGCGCGCTATTTGCGCCTGCTGTGCCTTGTTGGGCGTGGTGGCCGGCGTGGGCATGATGAGGCGTTGCCTGGTCTGTGCCGTGGCATTTGTGGCGCATGCTATGCCGACGAGAGCCGCAAGGGCTAAGTGCTTTAGTGTAATGATTGGAAGCTTGTTTGTCACGTGTGCTGAATGGTGATAAGAGACTGTTCAGGAATGATGGATTCAACGGATGATGCCTATTAGCTTTTGGGGCCTGTTCCGTGGGCTGTCCTCAATCTTTTTAAGTCCTATATGTTCCATGGGTTTGATGTTGAAGCCCGACACCTTCAGCACAGGGTGTTGGTCGCGGGCATCGTCGCTGCTCCAGGATATGCGTACGGTGCGGCTTTCGCCTGGTAGAAGGTGAAAGTAGTTGTCGGTGTATTCCACAGGCAGTATTTGCTCATCGTCTTCGCCGCAGAGGTTCAGACGTATCATTAGGGCTGGAACTGTGCCGGTATTGGTCAGTTTGATCTCGTTCTTCTCCCAGTTGTCCCTACGTATGCTGATGGTTGCCAGGCCAAGCTGCTTCCAGCCGGTCTCGGGATTGTTACCCCATAGGATGTAGTCGTTGGTGGAGATTGGGCTGTAGTCGTGCCTTGACACTGCCTCCAGGCGCAGGAGACGGTTGCCATCGGCCTCGCTTGCCTCCACCGGGAAGCAGTCCATGGTGGAGTCCGTGGGGATGGTCATGTCCATGCGGTGTGTCCACAATTGTTTTCCGCTGAGGTCATAGACGGTGGCCGTGACCTCCAGGTCCGTGGTGGGCCTCATCTGGTTTACCAACTGTACCATGTTGGTGGCTTCGTTGTACTGGACGTGCAGAGGTTCGCACGCCTTCTTGACGCCGAAGAATGCGGCGGTAGGCTCAAAGTAATAGTCGTATGTCTGCCACACCATCGACGGCCAGCATGAATGGCTCATCCAGATGATGAGGCCCTGGCGCTGCAGGTTGGAGGACTCGAACATGGCGCGGTAGCCGTCGTAGTTCTGCCACTGTGCCAGCTGGCTGTAGACCTTGTAAGTGGGTGTATCCACGTGTGTGGCAAAGGGGGCGTTGCCGAAGTGCTGGCGCAGCAGTTCGTTGAAAGAGGAGCCGTACTGTGCGCCCTGTTGGGTGAAGTCGTGCTTGCCCCAATACTCGTTCTGCGGCCACAGGTGTTCGGGAGCCAGCATACGGCGTAGACTCTCGTAGTTGGGCACGTTGGGCATGCCTCGTTCGGAGTGCAGTTTGCCAGTCTGTAGTTCGAAGTAGTCCTTTACTGGACGTGCACGGTATGGTCCGTGGCCGCTGACGCCATCATCGGCGGAGCTTGGGAAGTAGAGTGCGCCGGGAGCGAGCTTTTGCACAAGGGAGGTCAGCTGCTTGTTCAGTGTTTCGGGAGGATAGCCCTCGTTGCGTCCGCAGTACAGGGCTATGCTGGGATGGCGGCGTATGAGGCGCACGTAGTCCTCGGCATTGGCCATGAACATGGCCTCGTCATGTGGATTGGGACCATCCACGGGATTGGCCAGCCAGAAGTCCTGCCACACCATGATGCCGTGGCGGTCGCAGGCCTCGTAGAACTCCTCGTCACCGGTCTGTCCCACCCAGTTGCGTATCATGGTGCAGTTCATCTGGCGGTGATAGTCCACGGCGATGTCGTACTCACGTCCACGGTAGTTGAGGTGGTTCTCGGAGAAGCCCCAGTTGCCGCCCAGGGGTATGAAGCGGCGGCCGTTGATGTAGAGCTGCAGGCGCGACATCTCGTCCCGGTAGGTCACCTGGCGTATGCCGGTCTTGTAGTTGATGACGGCTACGATTTCCGGTGGATTGGGCCTGTTGTTGTTGGTGAGGAAGATAAAGTTGGCATCGTAGAGATTAGGCTCTCCGTAGCCGTTTGGCCACCAGAGTTTCATCTTCTGGTTGGCAAGTTGCGGGAAGTCTTCGGGAGAGAATGTTATCTCGCTCTCGGCCTTTGGAGCCAGTGTCACCTCCTTTTCGAAGAGGATATTGTTGATGGAGCCTGACAGCCTGCCTTTTACGGGGGTGCCGAGGTGGTTGCGGACGAACACGGAGGGCGTCATTGTGGCCTTGCCCCGATTCACGATGGAGTTGACTATGGGGTCGCTGAGGGTCACGCTCTTGGTGGAAGTGAGATAAACGTCGTTCCAGATGCCCAAGTCGCGCCCGGGGATGGTGGTTATCCAGTCCCAGCCGATGGTGGCATGGAACGTGGGGTTGTCTGCGCCCAGGACGCCGCCGTTGAAGCTGGTGTTCTCGCGGGTCTTTATCTTGCGCGCACCGGGATTGGCGTTCTTTTCTATGTAGACGCTGAGGTGGTTCTCCTCCTGCAGGAGGTCGGTGATGTCGAACTGTCCGCGTGTGAAGGCTCCCTTGATATGGCCGACCTCCTTGCCGTTGAGCACTACACGTGCCTTCCAGTTGATGCCGTCGAAGTTCAGTAGGACACGACGGCCGGCGTTCGTCATCTCGGCCGGCACTCTGAAGGTGCGCTTGTAGAGGAAATCACGATTGAAGAACGACTCGGACAGCATGGCGAGGTTGTCGTCGTAGTTGGGGTCGGGCAAGGCCCCGGCATTGTGGTATGAGGACAGCACCGTGGCGGGTACCGTGGCTACGATAGCGGGACCTATCTCCTTTGCCTTGGCAGGCAGAGGGCAGTCCACCGGGCACACTGTCCAGTCGCCACCGTTGAGCATGTATTTGTTGCCTTTCTTGCCTTGTTCGGGGTGCGGTACGGCCATCATGCCACCCTGTCCGTAGACCTCCATCTCGCTGAGGCAGGCATCCTCACCGAGGGTGATGCGGATGTAGCGGCCTTTAGTGGCGGTGCTGACGGTCTGGGTGCGGATGTTACCGGCACTGGTGTTGTCAGGTTGTGCCAGGGGGGTCCAGGTGTGTGTATCGTCGGAGACCTCGAGTGTGCTCTGTGCGGCACGGTCGTACCATTGCAGCTTTATCTCCGATATGTCTGCCACGGCACCCAGGTCGACGTATGCCCATTCGCCCCGAGAGGCTTTCCATACGCTGGTGAAGCGCTGGGCCGGGAGGAGGTTGCGCATGGGCTTGCCTTTGCGTTTGAATGTGACCTCCTTGATGGACCAATAGAGGGCGTTGCTCTGACGGAAAGTGAGTCGGACGTCCCGGAACGTGCGCTTGCCCTTCAGCCTGAAGGTTTGTCGGAACTCACGTGCCATAGCCGTAGGCTCTTCGTTCTGCTTGTTTGGGTCGCTTACTACCTTGCGGCGACGCGGTGTGCCCGGCAGGGTGTCGGTATGGTTGGCGAAAGAGAGGGTCTTGCTGCCGGCGATGATGTCGCAAAGCATGTCGCAGCCGGTGAATTTTGCCTCCGGGTTGTAGGCTACAAAGCCCTCCACCACTATCTCGTCGGCCTCTATGTCCATCTCTGCCCATCGGTATTCCAGGGTGCCATTGCTACCGGTGACGGGGATGCTCGACCATTCGCTGTCGTTGATGGTCAGTTCACGCTCGTTGGCCGGCAATGACCGGCCGTTGACCAGAACGTCCAGGTAGGCGGCTCCAGGCTCTGTCCGCGTGGAGATGCCGTCGGTGAGCAATTGTGCCGTCAGGTTGTAATCGTATGCCCCGGACTGATACACCGCCCTGTGCAGGGCTATGTTGCGGTACTTATGGTCCTGCTCTATGCTGGGACCGAAGTACTCGTTCTGGTTACCCGGATAGACGCCTATGCCGCGTGTCTGCTGTGCCAGGGCTGGAGTGATGTCTGCCGTGCATATAGAAAAAAGGGCAATGCAGGAGGCGGTGACGGCCTTGATGTGTGATGACAGGTTGCGTTTCATGGTAGTGTGTGTTATATATTATAAGGTATAAGCTGTTGTATGTAGGGTTGAATGTGTCAGAACATGCCCTGTATGCGTCGTATGCCCTGCACGAGGGCATCGACCTCCTCGCGTGTATTGTAGAGGCCAAAGGAGGCGCGGCATGTGCCCTCCACGCCAAGGCGGTGCATCAGCGGTTCGGCACAGTGGTGTCCTGTGCGCACGGCTATGCCCAAGCGGTCCAGCAGCGTGCCCATGTCCAGGTGGTGGATATAGGGTGTGTCGGCCGTGGCACCGAGTGGCTTCACCTGGAAGGAGATGACTGCATCATGGAGATGCAGGTTTTCGCCAGTGGGGCCGAAGATGTGCATGCCCTCGATTTCCTGAAGGCGCGCTATGGCGTAGGTGGTGAGGTCGCGTTCATGCTCCTCTATGCGGTCCATGCCTATGGCTGTGAGATAGTCCAAAGCCGTGGCCAAGCCCGTGGATGCAACGTAGTCCGGGGTGCCGGCTTCGTATTTGTATGGCAGGTCGTTGTAGGTGGTCTTCTCAAAGGAGACGTTCTTTATCATCTCGCCGCCGCCCATGTAGGGTGGCATGCGGTCCAGCCACTTCTCCTTGCCGTAGAGCACGCCTATGCCGGTGGGGCCGTAGGTCTTGTGTCCGGAGAAGGCGAAGAAGTCGCAGTCCATGTCGGTGACGTCGACGGCAAAGTGCGGAGTGCTCTGTGCCCCGTCAACAAGGACCGGCACGCCGTGGGCGTGTGCTATCTCTATGATGCGCTTCACCGGGTTTACGGTGCCCAAGACGTTGCTTACGTGCGTTACGGATACCAGTCGTGTGCGTTCGTTGAACAGGCGTTCGTAATCGTCCATGCAGAGCAGGCCGTCGTCCGTCATTGGTATTACACGCAGACGGATGCCTGTGCGTGCCTGTGCCAGTTGCCAGGAGACAATGTTGGAGTGATGCTCCATCTGGCTGATGATGACCTCGTCGCCCTCCTTCATAAAAGCCTGGGTGAAGCACGATGCCACCAGGTTGATACTTTCCGTAGTGCCGCGTGTGAAGACTATCTCCGACGTTTTGCCTGCGCCCAGGAAGCGGCGCACGGTCTCGCGGCTGTTCTCGTGCAGGTCGGTGGCGGCCTGGGACAGGAAGTGCACGCCGCGATGCACGTTGGCATTCACGTTGTAGTACTCATTGCTCATGGCCTCCACCACGCAGCGCGGCTTCTGTGTGGTGGCACCGTTGTCCATGTAGACCAGCGGGTACTTGTTGTATATGGTACGTTGCAGTATGGGAAAGTCCTCTCTGTTCATATCTCTTGTGCTTATATGACGTTGGTGTGTGGTATCAGCAGAGTTTGCATCCCTCGCACTTGCTCAATTCGCCACGCATGCGCTTGTCCACTATGAAGTGCAGGCGATCGCGGAGAGCCTCCAGGGGGATGGTGTCGATGACCTCGGTGATGAAGGCCGACTTGAGGAGCAGCTGTGCTTCGTGCAATGAGATGCCTCGCTGGCGCATGTAGAAGAGGGCCTGATCGTTGAGCTGACCCACGGTGCTGCCGTGCGAGCACTTGACGTCGTCGGCATATATCTCCAGCATAGGCTGTGTGTACATGTGTGCCTGACGTGTGGCACAGAGGTTGGCATTGGTCATGGCGGACGATGTCTTTTGGGCACCGGGGTGGACGTGTACCATGCCGGCAAAGGCGCCCACGGCGCTGTCGTCCAGGACGTATTTATACAGCTCCTGCGATGTGCAGTGGGGAACGAGGTGCTCTATCACCGTGTTGTTGTCCACGCGCTGCATCTTGTCCGCTATGACACAACCGTTCAGTATGGCCTCGGAATGCTCGCCGGCCAGCTGCACGCGGCAACTGTTGCGCGTGTGGCCGTTGAACAGGGTCAGCGATGTGTGGCGTACGCTGCAGTCGCGACCTTCGCGTATGAAGACGTTGCTGTAGCGTGTGCACATGAGGTTCGTCTCCTCTATCTCGTAGAGGTTCAGGCGGCTGTTGTCGTCGCAATGCACCTCTATGACCTGGTTGCAGAGGAATTGCTGATGGTCCGCTGCGTGGTCGGTGATGATGACGTCGGCCTCGGCTCCGCGCTCCATGACGATGAGGATGCGGCGCAAGGTCATTGTATCCTGCTTGCCCTTTAGGATATTGTTTATCTGTATGGGGTGCTTGGGGCGTGTGTCGGACGGGACGTGTATCAACAGTGCGTCCACAGCCAGCATGGTATTCAGTGCCACCACGCTGTCCGTGGTGTCGGCTATATGGTTGTAGTATGGAGTGACATCGATGTCGGCCTTGCTCAGAGGGCGACAAAACTCGGTGCTCTCCCCCACTCCGCCGCTCAGCTGTATGCCATAGTCGGGGGCGAAGTCGCGGGCCACATCGGTGTACTTGTAGCGTTCCGTGCGTGTGGATGGGAAGCCTTGTGCTGAGAATGTAAGGAAAGCCTCCCGGCGCTGCGCGTTCATCACCGGGCAGGAGCGCTGGCGTATGTTCTCCTCCAGTTGTGCGTAGAACTCGGTATATTGGTTATTCTTCATTGGACTCTATGGGCAACGGTCAATGTAATGATGGGCTTGTCGTGCTGACGCTGCAATCAGTGTCATGTGACATGGTAGACAGATATTCGTGAATATGCGGACCTAAATTCGTGAATATACACTTTGATATTCGTAAATATGCGCCTCGATATTCCGGAATATGCAGGTGCGTCGTCGTGGGACGTTTTGTGGTACGCTACGAAGACAGCCTTATCGGGCCACGTAGTCGGCAAAGCCGTTCTCGTCTATCTCGTTGGCCAGCTCGGGGCCACCGGTCTTTATGATCCTGCCGTCGATGAGGACGTGCACGATGTTGGGCTTCAGGTAGTCCAGCAGGCGGCGGTAGTGGGTTATGACCATGGCCGAAGTCTCCGGGCGGCGCAGCTTGTTGAACCCTTCGGCCACGATGCGCAGGGCATCGACATCCAGGCCGGAGTCCGTTTCGTCCAGGATGCAGAACGTGGGCTCCAGCATGGCCATCTGGAAGATCTCGTTGCGCTTCTTCTCGCCTCCGGAGAAGCCTTCGTTCACGGAGCGGCTGGTGAGCTTGTTGTCCAGCTCCACTATCTTGCGCTTCTCGCGCATGAGCTTCAGAAAGTCGCCGGCGGAGAGCTGTTCGCGTCCCTGTGCCTTGTAGCGTGCGTTGACGGCGGCACGCATGAAGTTGGTCATGGACACGCCGGGTATCTCCACGGGCTGTTGGAAGGAGAGGAATATGCCGGCATTGGCACGTTCCTCGGTGCTCATCTCCAGGAGGTTCTGGCCGTTGAAGATGATTTCGCCCTGCGTCACCTCGTATGAGGGGTTGCCCACGATGACATTGCTCAGCGTGGACTTGCCGGCGCCGTTGGTACCCATTACGGCATGTATCTCGCCGTCCCTGATGGTGAGGTCTATGCCCTTCAATATCTCTTTGCCGTTGATGCTGGCATGCAAATCGCGTATTTCTAACATAGGTATGGTATGCTGATATGGTCTATCCTACGGAGCCCTCCAGGCTGACACCCAGGAGTTTCTGGGCTTCCACGGCGAACTCCATGGGCAGTTTGTTTATGACATCCTTGGCATAGCCGTTTACTATCAGGCTGACGGCATCCTCTGTGGATATGCCGCGCTGGCGGCAATAGAAGAGTTGTTCCTCGGATATCTTGCTGGTAGTGGCCTCGTGCTCCACGATGGCGGTGTCGTTGTGTATGTCCATGTAGGGGAACGTGTGGGCGCCGCATGTGCTGCCGAGCAGCAGGGAGTCGCAGCAGGAGTAGTTGCGTGCGCCTTCGGCCTTCTCCGACACCTTCACCAGGCCGCGGTAGGAGTTCTGGCTGCGGCCAGCGCTGATGCCCTTGCTGATGATGGTGCTCTTGGTGTTGCGCCCCAGATGTATCATCTTGGTACCCGTATCGGCCTGCTGGTAGTTGTTGGTGACGGCCACTGAATAGAACTCGGCCTGCGAGCCGTCGCCGGACAATATGCAGGACGGGTATTTCCAGGTGATGGCACTGCCCGTCTCCACCTGTGTCCATGACAGACGGCTGTCCACACCGCGCAGATGTCCGCGCTTGGTCACGAGGTTCAGCACGCCACCCTTGCCGTCCTTGTCGCCCGGGTACCAGTTCTGGACGGTGGAGTACTTGACCTCGGCACGGTCTTTCACCACTATCTCCACTATGGCGGCGTGCAACTGGTTCTCGTCCCGCATGGGGGCGGTGCAGCCTTCCAGATAGGAGACATAGGCATCGTCGTCGCATACGATGAGCGTGCGCTCGAACTGTCCCGTGCCCATGGCATTGATACGGAAATATGTGCTCAGTTCCATCGGGCATCGTACGCCCTTGGGTATGTAGACGAAGCTGCCGTCGGAAAATACTGCCGAGTTCAGGGCCGCAAAGAAGTTGTCGCGATACGGCACCACCGAGCCGAGGTACTCGCGCACCAGGTCGGGATGCTCCTTGACGGCCTCGGTGATGCTGCAGAAGATTATGCCCTTCTCTTTCAGCCTCTCGCGGAACGTGGTCTTCACGGACACGCTGTCCATCACCGCATCCACGGCCACTCCGGACAATGCCATGCGCTCTTCCAAGGGTATGCCCAACTTGTCAAAGGTCTTCATCAGTTCCGGGTCTATCTCCTTGGGGCCATCCTTCCGGGCTTGTGCCGTGGGGTCGGCATAGTAGGAAATGTCCTGATAATCTATCTCGGGCATGTTCAGATGAGCCCACGAGGGCTGCTCCAGCGTCTGCCAGTATCTGAAAGCACGGAGCCTGAACTCCAGCAGCCACTCCGGCTCGCCCTTCTTGGCAGATATGAGCCTTACGGTGTCCTCGTCGAGTCCCTTAGCTATTATTTCGGTGTGGACATCCGTGTGAAAGCCATACTCGTAGTCCTTGTTTACAAATTCTCTTGTAACGTCTTCCATTTCTCCTCTATGTAGTCGACTCCGGGCAGTGCCTTGTGGTCGACGTATTTGTCCACGTATTCTGTCTTGCCGGTAACTACTGTCAGGCATATTATCAGCACGGCCCACTTGGCAAAGCCGAAAACGCCCCCCAGTGTCCTGTTCAGCAGGCCTCCAACCACTGTCCAGTCGAGCAGCTTGGTCAACAACGAGGCCAACATGCCCAACGCTATGGGAGTGAGGACCCACAGTGCCAGGAAAGCCATGGCACCGCCTCCGATCTGCTCGTAGTACTTCCATGCTATGAAGAGGCCGATGAAGAAACCGGTCATGCTGGCCAGTTCCTTCAAGAAGCCGTTCTTCACTCCCATGAGTGCTCCGTACAGCAGCAACAGCATGGCAATCCATTCGGGCAGTGACAGCGGAATGGACTCTATGTATCGGCTTAGCTCACCAAGTGCGTTGTGCATGAGTGTGGTCAAGGGTGTCAGGGTTTACAACTTGGCCTTTACTTCCACCTCGGCAAAGGTCTCTATGATATCGCCCTCGCGCAGATCGTTGTAGTTGACCAGCGAGATACCGCACTCGAAGTTGGTGGTAACCTCCTTCACGTCGTCCTTGA
>DBLZ01000109.1:17593-61033 GCA_002297545.1 Prevotellaceae bacterium UBA711
TCCTTCACGTCGTCCTTGAAACGCTTCAAGGCATTGATGGCGCCGGTGAAGATGACTATGCCGTCGCGTATGACGCGAGCCTTGTTGGTACGGCTCACCTTGCCGTCTATCACGTAGGCACCTGCCACGGTACCCACCTTGGAGATGTGGTAAACCTGGCGTACCTCCACCTGAGCGGTGATCTCTTCCTTTATCTCGGGAGAGAGCATGCCCTCCATGGCATCCTTCACCTCCTCTATGGCGTCGTAGATGACACTGTACTGACGTATGTCCACGCCTTCCTGTTCGGCCAGGCGTCGTGCCTGGGCACTGGGACGCACCTGGAAGGCTATGATGATGGCATCCGAAGCGGCGGCCAGGGTGACATCGCTCTCGCTGATCTGACCCACGGCCTTGTATATCACGTTGACCTTTATTTTCTCGGTGGACAGACGTTCGAAGGAGTCCTTCAATGCCTCGATAGAACCGTCCACATCGCCCTTGACCAGCAGGTTGAGCTCCTGGAAGTCGCCCAGGGCTATACGGCGCCCAATCTCGTTGAGGTCCACACGCTTCATGGTGCGCAAGCCCTGCTCGCGTGCCAGCTGTTCGCGCTTGGTGGCTATTTCTCTTGCCTCCTGGTCGCTCTCCATGATGTGGAAGGTGTCGCCTGCTGTGGGTGCACCGTTCAGGCCCAGTATGGTAGCTGCCTGTGAGGGACCTATCTCTTCGATGCGGCGTCCGCGTTCGTCGAACATGGCCTTCACGCGTCCATAGTTGGTACCTGCCAGCATCATGTCGCCCACACGCAAGGTGCCGTTGCTCACCAGTACGGTGGCCACGTAGCCGCGGCCCTTGTCCAGTGAGGACTCTATGACGGATCCCGTAGCCTTGCGGTTGGGGTTGGCCTTGAGGTCAAGCATCTCGGCTTCGAGGAGCACCTTCTCAAGCAGTTCCTCCACTCCCAGGCCCTTCTTGGCACTGATGTCCTGGCTCTGGTACTTGCCTCCCCAGTCCTCCACCAGGAAGTTCATGGCAGCCAGTCCCTCCTTTATCTTGTCCGGGTTGGCGGCCGGTTTGTCTATCTTGTTTATGGCAAATACGATGGGCACGTTGGCAGCTGTGGCATGTGCTATGGCTTCCTTGGTCTGAGGCATGATGTCATCGTCTGCTGCAATGATGATGATGGCAATATCCGTGACCTGGGCACCACGGGCACGCATGGCGGTGAAGGCCTCGTGACCGGGAGTATCCAGGAAGGTGACGTGGCGGCCGTCCTTGAGCGTGACGTTGTAGGCACCGATGTGCTGGGTGATGCCTCCTGCCTCGCCGGCTATGACGTTGGCGTTGCGGATGTAGTCCAGCAGAGAAGTCTTACCGTGGTCCACATGCCCCATGACGGTAACGATGGGGGCGCGTGGAACCAGGTCCGACTCGTCGTCCTCTACCTCCACCACGGCTTCGCTGACTTCGGCACTGACGTATTCTGTCTTGAAGCCGTATTCCTCGGCCACCAGGTTGATGGTCTCGGCATCCATGCGCTGGTTGATGCTGACCATGATGCCTACGCTCATGCAGGTGGCGATAATGTTGGTCACCGGCACGTTCATCATGGTGGCCAGCTCGTTGGCAGTAACGAACTCGGTAAGCTTCAGTACCTTGTTTTCTGCCATCTCGTGCATCATCTCCTCCTCCATCTGCTCGCGGAAGGCTTCGCGCTTCTCACGGCGATATTTGGCGCCCTTGCCCATCTTGTTCTTGGACGTGAGGCGTGCCAGGGTTTCGCGTACCTGCTTTGCTACATCCTCCTCGCTCACTTCTGCCACAGGCTGTTGCTTGGGCTGGTTCTTGCGCTTGTTCTTGGTTTTCTTTCCCTGTGCATTCTGCTGTGCATTGGCGTTGGCATTGGAGGCGTTCTTGCTGCCTTGGCCGTTCTTGCCTCCCTGCCCCTTGTTGCCTTGCTGCTTCTGCTGTGACACAACGGCGTTGACGTCCACCTTCTCCTTGGCGCCACGCATGCGCTGTTTTTTGTGGTCGGCCTGTGCCTGCTGCTTCTCCTCGCGTTCACGCTTGCGTTCGTCCTTGGACTTTTTCTTGGGACGTGTGCTTTGGTTCAGTGCATCCAGGTCTATGTGGCCCTGCACCTTCAGTCCGGCGTTGGGCTGCTGGGGGACATTCAGACGGAACACACCGTTCTCCAGAGTGCCTGTCACCTTACCGTCGGTGATGATCTGTGGGGCGTTGTCCTCGGGTTTCTGTGGCTCTGCCTCGGGCTTCTGTTGCACAGGAGCTTCAGGTGTGGTTGCCACGGGTTCCTTTTTCTTTTTCGGTGCATTCAGGTCTATATGTCCCACCACCTTCAGTGTATCTTGTCTCTTCTCTGCCTCAATCTTGGCCTTAGCCTCGGCTTCAGCCTTGGCTTCCGCTTCAGCCTTGGCTTTAGCCTTGGCGGCAGCTTTCTCCCTTTCCTTTCGCTCCTTTTCCTCCTTTTGCTGCTGGAGCATGACATTGGCGGCGGTCTTCAATGCACTGTCGGGCTTGAATTCCTTTAGCAGCAGTTGATACTGTTCGTCGGAGATCTTGGCGTTGAGGTCTGCATTCACTTCCTCGTTACCCTTGGAGTTAAGGTAATCGACGGCAGTCTGCAACCCTACGTTGCACTCCTTGATAGCTTTGCTTAGTCTTATACTCATTATGTAGTTCCCTCCCGGGATGTTATATTTAATCCTGTGGTGTATGTGTTATTGCTTCTCGAATTCCGTACTCAGTATGCGGATGATATCGTCTATGGTCTCCTCTTCCAGGTCGGCCTTCTGTGCCAGCTCGTCGCGATTGGTACCCAGCACCTGGCGGGCCGTGGTGTAGCCATGCTTCTTCAGCAGGTCTATGATCCAGGGCTCTATGTCGTCGCTGAACTGATCCAGGCTGATGTCGTCGTCGTCCATCTCCTCGTTGTTCAGTTCGCGGTACACGTCGATGGTGTAGCCCGTGAGCATGCTTGCCAGCTTGATGTTGGCACCGCCCTTGCCTATGGCCAGTGAAATCTGGTCGCTGTCGAGCAGCACCTCAGCCTTCTTCTCCTCCTCGTTCATATTGATAGTGTTCACGCGTGCCGGGCTCAGAGCACGTGTTATCATAAGCTGGTTGTTGGCCGTCCAGGGCAGAACGTCGATGTTCTCGCCGTGCAACTCGCGCACGATGCCGTGTACACGGTTGCCCTTTACGCCGACACATGCACCCACGGGATCGATGTGTTCGTCAAAACTCTCCACGGCCACCTTGGCACGTTCTCCGGGGATGCGGGCCACTTTGTGAATGGCTATGAGGCCATCGTGAATCTCGGGCACCTCGGCTTCCATCAGGCGCTGCAGGAACATGGGATCTGTACGGGAGATGATGATCTTGGGGTTGCCGTTGGCATTGTCCACGCGGGTGATTACGGCGCGCACCGTCTCGCCCTTGCGGAAGAAGTCGCCGGGTACCTGTTCCGTCTTGGGCAGTATCATTTCGTTGCCCTCGTCGTCGGTCACCATGGTCTCGCGTTTCCAGCTTTGGTACACCTCGCCGTGTACTACCTCGCCCACGCGATCCTTGAACTTATTATATACGGTATCGTGTTCCAACTCCAGGATGCGGCTGGCCAGGGTCTGGCGCAGGGTCAGGATGGCGCGGCGGCCAAAGTCCTGGAACTCCACGGGCTGGGAAACCTCCTCGCCCACTTCGTAGTCTTCGTCTATGGCGCGTGCCTCGCTCAGGCTTATTTCCATGTTGGTGTCCTTCACTTCGCCGTCGGCCACTACCGTGCGTGTGTGGTATATCTCCAGGTCGCCCTTGTCGGGGTTCACTATCACGTCATAGTTCTCGTCCGTACCGTGGATCTTGGCTATCACGCTGCGGAAGCATTCCTCCAACACGCCTACCAGTGTGGCACGGTCTATGTTCTTGGTCTCTTTGAACTCTGCAAAAGACTCTATGAGGTCTACAGGATTCTGGGTGTTCTTTGTTGTTGCCATGTATGTTGCTTGTGTATTTATTTGATCAGGTATTTGGTGTACGATGCCTCGTCATAGCGGAACGTGTGCGGCACTTGCTCCATCTTGGGGCGCTTCTCACCTTCGTGCCGCACCTTTTCCTCGCAGGTGACGGTGAACGTTTCCTCGTCTATGGCGGTGAGTGTGCCACGGTACTTGTGCCCGTCCTTCAGTAGTGTCTCCACCTGTTTGCCCAGGTGTATCTCCCATTGGCGCCGCACCTTGAAGGGGTATCCCAGCCCGGCGCTGCCCACCTCGAGCTCGTAGTCCTCGTCGTCGCGGCTGATGCGAGACTCAATGTGTCGGCTCAGGTCGGCACAGTCCTCTATCCACACACCGTCGGCATGGTCTATCAGCACCTCTATCCTGTCGTCGGCACTTATGCTGACTTCCACCAGGAAATACTCTTTCCCCTCCAGCCATTCGTTCACGGCTTGTTCTACGGCACTCTTGCTAATCATAGTTTGAATAAGGCTTAATGCTATATGATGGTTTATGCTTCTTAACGAAAAGTGAGGAACCTGTCTGGCTCCTCACTCTCTCGTGCTGTTCTGGATACAAAGGTATGACAAAATGTTAATATATCGCGCGCGACTGCCGGAAACGTGCGATGTGCGGCGAGATATTTAACCTTTTTTATCTTTTGTGGTGGTAGCTCCTCACATGTTGAGCTTCCACAACCCGTGCAGATTGCAGTATTCGTATACGGCTGTGACGTGTGCGTCGCCTATGTACACCTCGGCTACGGGCTGGTCAGTGAGGTCCACGCGTATGCCGCCGTTTTCCGTTTCCACGTAGATGAAAGCTATGTGGTGCTCGGGGAGCATGGGATGGTGCACGCTGCCCACCTCTATGCGCAGGCGGCCCCCCTCCAGGGGTGTCACCACAGGGATGTGCTTCTCCTGGCTGGCCTCCACGGTGTTGGCCGTCAGCTCATCCATCTTTTGTCCACAGCATACTACAGCAACTCCCGAATCGACCATCTTGGTGATGACATTGCCACAGATGGCGCACTTGTAGAATTTCGTTGTCATGTCTCAATAGTTTTAACTGTTAGTAATAGGGGTGTTCATCTCATCTCCGCCGCAAATATAATGTCTTTTTGCGGGATTGCTGCAGAAAGGCCGCAAATTCTTTTGGTCTATAACATTTCTTAGGAATTGCATGCCCGTGACCACTTGCATGTAGCACCGGTGGCATGTCCGGTTTGTGCCCGTGAGGCTCATCCATGGTCTTCGTGGCAAGGGGAGTGAATGAACCGGAATGTGTGCCTGGATGAACCGGAATGTTGTCACGGAAGAACCGGAATATTGGTTTGAAAGAACCGGAATATGAAATGGCTACCACATGGAGCGTTGCGTATGCCGGCGTGCCGACACGAGAGCCGTCCCGTGGCACGTCTGCGTCCTATTCCTGTCTTAAGGATTAAAAATGTGCAGGTCAATGATGTATGAGTCGTAATTTATGTATATATTTGTGGTCGGAAAAAACGGAAGTTATTATGATGAAAGTTCTGAAGGAGGCCAACAAGGGGATATACATCGCCCTGTTGGCAGTGTTGGTGGGCTGCATGGTTGTGGGCTACATTCCCGGGATGGAATTCGTGTCGGCATGGATCACTCCGCCTGTTGCGCTGTTCATGGGTCTGGCCTTTGCCCTGTGCTGCGGACAGGCCTATCCCAAGTTCAACAAGCGTGTCTCCAAAAGTTTGCTTCAGTACTCCGTCGTTGGTTTGGGCTTTGGCATGAACCTGCACGCCTCCCTGGCCTCCGGTGCCGAGGGCATGGCCTTCACCGTGGTGTCTGTGGTAGGGACTATGCTGGTGGGCATGTTCATTGGCGTCAAACTGTTGAAGTTGAACCGTGACACGTCCTACCTGGTCAGTTCCGGTACGGCCATCTGCGGTGGCAGTGCCATAGCGGCCGTGGGTCCGGTGATAAAGGCGCGCGAGACGGACATGTCCGTGGCCTTGGCCACCATCTTTGTGCTCAATGCCGTCGCGCTGTTCATTTTCCCCGTACTCGGCCATCAGTTCGGTCTGAACCAGCAGCAGTTCGGCACATGGGCCGCCATAGCCATACACGACACCAGTTCCGTGGTTGGTGCCGGTGCGGCCTACGGCGATGAGGCCTTGTGCGTGGCCACCACCATCAAACTGACCCGTGCCTTGTGGATCATCCCCCTGGCCCTCGTCACTTCGCTCATCTGGCGCAATGGCGGCAAGCGCATAAGCATCCCTTGGTTCATCCTGTGGTTCATTGTGGCCGTGGTGTTCAACACCTATGCCTTGGAGCCGGTGCCAGCTGTGGGCAAGGCCATCTCGGGCGTGGCATGCAAGGCGCTCATCGTCACCATGTTCTTCATAGGCGCCTCGCTGTCGGTGGACGTGCTGAAGTCCGTGGGGCTTAAACCCCTGCTTCAGGGTGTGCTCCTGTGGATAGTGATCAGCGTCGGCTCGCTGGCATACATATTATATGTATAGTGTGCCGGCAGGCACCGTGGCATGCAGGGATACATGTGTCGCGGTTGGTGGAAACTCACATCGCCGCACCTCTGACGGGGTGCGGCGATGTGAGTTGATGAAGTTTTCTGCGGCCTGTGCCGTTGTCTACATGTCAATGTCCTTTAGCTTGAATTTCTTGTCAAATGACAACTCCATGTGGTTGGACAGCTTCACCTCGTATTCCCAATGGTCTTTCTCTATCTTTTTGACAGTGGCGTCGGGATAGTTTGCACGGACGTGCTTCAGTATTTGGGATGGGATGATGGCGTCGGGGACAGAGGAAGACTTGCAGTCCACTTCCTCCCAGTTGCCCTTGCCGTCGAAGTCTATGTGGTCACCGTCGCTGAAGACTATTTCGTAACTTTTCGTTATCACTTCGTCTTCCACTTTTGCCAGTGCCACCTTGCGGTCGGCAAAGTGTTTCTTGACGAACTGCTGTGCGGCTGCGGGCAGTTGGCTCACTTGGATGGGTTTCTCGTTGTCGGCGTGCAGGGCTGTGCAACACAGTGCAAGCATGCACATGAGTACGGATGTGATTTTTCTCATGACTTTTGTTTTTGGTTGGATGTTAATGAATGGTTATTATGTGTCCCTTCGCAGAGGGAGTTGGTGTATGGTGGCTGTTGCCAGGCTACGGCACATGGTGTCAGCCCTTTTTTCTTTCGGGCAGGAAGCGTTCCTGCAGGTACTGGAAGATGATGAACAGCGACGGCACTACGAAGAGCAATCCTGCCGTGCCCAGCAGCATGCCTCCCACTGTGCCCACGCCCACTGAGATGTTGCCATTGGCACCCACGCCATGTGCAAACATCAAGGGCAGCATGCCGAAGACCATTGTCAGCGATGTCATCAGTATGGGGCGCAGGCGCGCTTTGGCTGCCGACATGGCTGCTGTGGTGATGCTCATACCCTGGCGCCGTCGCTCCGAGGCATATTCCGTCAGCAGGATGGCAGTCTTGGCCAGCAGGCCGATGAGCATGATCAGCCCCGTCTGCATGTAGATGTTGTTCTCCAGTCCCCATATCTTGGCGAACAGGAAGCTTCCCGTCAGTCCGAACGGCACGGACAGGATGACGGCGAAGGGTATCATCAGGCTCTCGTACAGGGCGCACAATATCAGATATATGAAGACTATGCAGACGATGAACACCATCGTGGTGGTGTTGCCCGTGGAAGCCTCCTCGCGCGACATGCCTCCGAATTCATAGCCGTAGCCCTCCGGCAGCACTGTAGCGGCCATCTCCTCAATGGCCTCCAGTGCCTGTCCCGAGCTATAGCCTTCTGCCGGCACCCCGGACACGCTGATGGCCGGGAAGAGGTTGAAGCGGGAGAGGCTTTCCGAACCATAGACACGCGTGAGTGTGAGATACTGCGACACGGGCGACATTTCCCCCTGGCTGTTGCGCACGAAGATGTTGTCCAATGCCCCGGTATCGAGCCTGTACTCCGGTGCAGCCTGCACCATGACCCGGTAGAGTTTCGTGAAGCGGTTGAGGTTGCTGGAATAGCTGCCTCCCACGTATCCGGCCAACGTGCCGAGGACATCGGAGGGCGATATGCCATTGCGCTTGCACAGGGCGGCGTCCACCTCCACCAGATATTGTGGATACCTGGTGGCGAATGTGGTGTAGGCACGTGATATTTCCGGACGCTTGTTCATGGCATCTATGAATTCGTTGGTGTGCTCCAGCAGTTCGTCCACGCTACCGCCTTTCTTGTCTTGCACGTAGAGGTCGAAGCCGTTGCTCATGCCGTAGCCCGAAATCATGGGGCTGGTGGACACGCGTATGGTGGCTGCCTTTATGCCGTCGGTGCGGCGGTATATCTCCTTCATCACCGATGTCACATCGTCGCCTTTCTTCTTACGCTCGCTCCAGTTTTTCAGGCGTATGGTGAACGAGCCTGCGGAAGCCGACTGGTTGTGCACGGCATCCTTGCCGGTGATGCGTGAATATATCTTTATCTGAGGTATGTCGCGTATGGCCGCCTCAATCTCCTCCATTATGCGTCCTGTCTCCTCCAGGTTGCTGCCCGGGGCCGTCTGCACGTTCACGTTGATGGTACCCATGTCCTCTTGGGGCACCAGGCCCGTCTTGGTGGTGTTCATCAGTACGACCAGTCCGGCCACAGCCGCCACGATGCTGCCCGGGGCAATGCCCTTGTGCCGGAACAGGAAGGAGACCCCTTCCATGTACTTGTCCCGCATGTGCCTGAAGGAACGGTCAAAGGCATAATGGAAGCGGTCCTGGAATCCTGGCCGTCCACCGTTTGCCTGGCCTGCACGCGGGCGCATGATGAGCGCACAGAGCGCCGGACTGAGTGTCAGGGCGTTGAGCAACGATATGGCCACCGCCACTGCCATGGTCAGGCCAAACTGGGTGTAGAACGTACCCGTGGTGCCGCCCATGAAACTCACGGGAATGAACACCGCCATGAACACCACGGTCGTTGTCATCAGCGCCGAGGTAAGTCCGTCCATGGCATCCACCGTGGCACGGTAGGCCGAGGTGTATCCCTCCTCGAAGCGCGCCTGCACAGCCTCCACCACAACGATGCTGTCGTCCACCACGGTGCCAATGACCAGCACAAGGGCAAAGAGCGTCAGCAGGTTCAGGCTGAACCCCGCTATGCAGAGAAATGCGAATGTGCCGATAAGCGACACTATGATAGCCAGTGACGGGATGAGTGTGGCGCGCAGGTCGTGCAGGAACATGTATACCACCAGCACCACCAGCACGATGGCTACGAACAGGGTCTCTACCACATTGGCTATGGAGGCATCGAGAAAGTCCTTGGTGCTGGTAATGTCGGTAAGTACCATGCCCTTTGGCAGCGATGAGGATATGTCGGCCGTCACCTTGTCTATCTCCCCGATAATCTCGTTGGCATTGGAGCCGGAAGTCTGCGCCATCATGCAGTTGGCGCCTGGATGGCCTCCCGTCTCGCTTTGCATGGCATAGTTCTCTGCTCCCATTTCTATGCGTGCCACGTCCTTGAGGCGCAGCACGTTGCCGTCGGGCAGGGATTTTATCACCATGTTGCCGTAGTCAGCCTCCTCCTCGTACCGGCCTCTGTATTTAAGCACATACTGGAAGGTGTTGGGCGACTCGGCTCCCAGTGTGCCTGTGGGTGATTCCACATTCTGCTCTGCCAATACCGTTGATATGTCCGACGGCATCAGCCTGTACTGTGCCATCCTTTGTGGATCGAGCCAGATGCGCATGGAATAGCTGGCACCCCAGATGTTCACATCGCCCACGCCGGCTATGCGCGACAGACGCGGTTCGATGTTGATTTTCATGTAGTTTGTCAGGAAATTGGCATCATAGGAGTCGTCTGGGGAATAGAGCGATATGGCCTTGAGCGAGTTGCTCTGGCGCTTGCGCACCGTGATTCCCGACTTGGTCACCTCGGCCGGAAGCAGTCCCTGGGCCGATGCCACGCGGTTCTGCACGTTCACCACCGACATGTCTGGGTCTGTGCCCTGCTTGAAGTATACGCTGATGGAGGCCGAACCCGTGTTGGTGGCCGTGGAGGTCATGTACATCATGTTCTCCACACCGTTGAGCTGTTCCTCCAACGGTGTTATGACGCTCTTCATCACCGTCTCGGCATTGGCTCCGGTGTAGGTTGCGCTCACGCGCACCGTGGGCGGGGCTATGTCGGGGAATTGCTCCAAGGGCAGTTGGCTCAGTCCTATAAGCCCTACAATGACGATAGCTACGGAGATGACGCCCGACAGTACGGGACGGTCTATGAATGTCTTTGTACTCATGCCTCTGTTCATCTCTGTTTGTTGGAATCCACGGCAGCTCCTTCTTTCACCAGTCCTGCCCCCTCGGCTATGATCACGTCACCAGGTTGCAGTCCTTCTTCCACTATGTATTCCGTGCCATTGTTGAGGCGGTACAGCCTGACGGCTGCGGAGCGGGCCTTGCCGTCCACCACTTTGTAGACGAAGGCTCTGTCCTGCAGTTCGTATGTGGCTCCTTGGGGAATGACTACGGCCTGTGGCAGAGAGGTGGGCACGATGACGGTGGCACTGCCTCCGCCTCGCAACAGTCCGTTGGGGTTGGGAAAGTCAGCGCGTAGGGTTACGCTACCAGTCCCGGAGGTGACAATGCCGCTTATGGCAGATATGCGCCCGCTCTCGGCATACATTTTGCCGCCTGCCATGCGCAACTGTACGTCAGCGGTCTTTTCCATGAATTCATCCGGCGAGCCGTATTGCTCCATCAGCATTGCCACCTGCTGTTCGTTCAGCGAGAAGTAGGCATACATGCGGCTATCATCGGATACGGTGACCAACGGTTCGCTGATGTTGCTGCTGACGAGTGATCCCACACGGTAGGCTATCATGCCGGCCACACCGTCCACGGGGCTTTTCACTTCGGTGTAGGACAGATTGTTGCGGGCATTGGCTTCCTGGGCCTGTGCCGCAGCCAGTGCAGCCTGTGCCGCAGCCAGTTCATTGCGGGCTGTGTTGAGGGTGTGGTCTTGCACCACATTGTTGTCGTGCAGTTTCTGGGTACTCTCCATGTTCAGCTTGGCCGTAGCCAGCTTGGCTTCGGTGTTCTTCACATTGGCCACAGCCTCGGCCAACGCTGCACGGTAGGGCACTTGGTCTATGACGAACAGTGTCTGTCCTTTCTTCACCTTTTGGCCTTCGTCTATGCAGATGCTGGTGATGAGGCCGCTTACTTGCGGACGTACCTCCACTACCTGCCGGCCTTCCAGTCTGGCGGAGTATTCCTGCCTCAGCGTGCGGTCTTCCAACTTTACGGTCATGGTCTTGTAGTTTGAGGCTGCTTCGGCCGGAGTCTCCTTTTTGCAGGAGGCCATGGTCGCGGCTGCAAGCGCTGTTATCAGAATCTTACGGTACATGTTATGTATATGGTATATGTGGTTGTTTTTCGCCTTTGGCATCACAAAAGTAGCCATCTGGGACGATATGGAAATGGCTGTTGGCTGAAACGAGGGTAAACAGTTGTTTTTTGGTGGCGAACGTATGGGGCTGAAATGCTGTTATGCGGAGAAAAAGAAGTACCTTTGCAGAGGTCAAACAATGATATGGACTTAAGGGTGATATGAATAGAAGAACAATTGTAGCCATGGGCTTGGCGGTACTTTGCGGTGTGGCAAAGGCTCAGGGGGTGGCCGACGGACATGTGTTGTCGTCAACGGCCGTGAGCCGTGTGTTTGGTGACGGCCGCAAGGTTGAAACAGTGGTATTGGAATATGATGTGCCTGTCAGCAACAAGAGCCTCGGCACTGGTAGTTTCTGCGTAGAGGGCAAGGAGGTGACGCGCGTCTATGCCAACACGGTTCCCGAACGCGCGGAACGTGGTACCAATGGCCGCTATGTCATCATCGAAGTAAAGGCCGAGGTTGACCTTGATGCCCAACCCAAGCAGCCCACTGAGGCCGAATTGGAAAAGAAGCGTGAGCGCGACCGTATGCAGGGAGGTCCGGGGCTACGTGCCGGATGGAGCACGGGTGGCGGTGATGAGTACCCCGGCAATGCCGTGGTGGTGCAGACCGCAAGTATCAAGACTGCCAAAGGCATAACCTACAAGGCAAGCGGCATGCCGATGGGGAGCACGCACGAGCGATGCCTCGTGGCCGACGATTTCCGACAGGAAGAATTCATAAGCCCATATACAGGGCAAGCGTTACCTTATAATATATATCTGCCCAAAAACTATGACCCTTTGAAGTCCTACCCGTTGGTGCTCTTCATACACGATGCCGGAGTGGCAAGCGGCCCTGTGACGCACACCTTGTACCAGGGCAACGGAGCTACTTCGTGGGCAGAACCACAGGCGCAGGCCCGGCATGAGTGCATAGTGGTGGCTCCAGAGTATCCGTTCATAACCGTAGATGATAACTGGAACTACAGCCACCACCTTGATGCCACTATTGCCCTGCTCCGAGATCTACAGACGCGTTACAGTATAGACGCCAAGCGTATCTACACTACAGGCCAGTCCATGGGATGCATGTCGTCCATCGTGATGATGCTGAAGGAACCTGACCTGTTTGCTGGTGCACTGCTGGTCGCAGGTAAGTGGGATCCCTCGCTGATGGGGCCGTTGGACAAGCAGAACCTGTGGATAATCTCTTGTGAGGGCGATGTATCGTCCAACACGTTGCAAGGTAGGGCTGTGGAGATGTGGCGCCGTCAGGGTAGTTGTGTCACTGAGGCCACATGGGACATGACACTGCCGCAGACACGGCTTTCAGAGGAGGCCGATAAGATGCGTGCCGAGGGTAATCATCTGCTCTTCACTCATCTGACCGGGGGCAACCATCGTGCCACATGGTTTGTGGCTTACGGTATAGAGGGCGTGCAGGACTGGCTGTTTGAGCAGCACAAGTAAGTTTGCCATGCAGGGTTGTTCCATTAATTCGTGAACAACGCATTCTGTGGCTGTGGCCGCATGTCACATCCCGACATAGAATACTAAACCAAATATGACCTGTGATGAAGAACGTTGCCTGCTACATAGATATGGCCTTCTGCTTCCTGTTGTTGCCTTTGATGATATATGCCTTTCCGGTGGAATGGTGGTGGGGCATGGATCCGTTGTTCTTTGCTGCGTTTGTGGGGTGGCTGTATGTCACTTACTTCCTGTATAAGTATTTTATTATTCCCAGGCTGTTCCAGGTGGGCAAGTGGCGCATGGCTGCGGTGGTAGCCATTGTTGTGTCGTTGGGTATCACATGGATGTTCTCGTCATATCGCATAATGTCGCCACTGCACCATGTATATAAGTGGCAGTACGAGGCTTACGCCGACATCATCTGGGGTATGCGGCAGAATCAGCAGGCCGTGTGGCTGCATTACATTGTGGTTGTCATATTTTGCTTCGCTGTTGGCATGCTGAACGAGGCCTTCCGACAACGTCTGGCACGCGAGGAAGTGGAATACGAGCGTAACAAGGCCGAGCTTGCTTTATACAAGGCACAAATCAATCCGCATTTCCTTTTCAATACCCTCAATACGCTGTATGGATTGCTCATAACACATTCCGACAAGACCGAGGCAACATTGGAACGTTTCATCAACCTGACAAAGTATATGTATAACAACGCCAATCACGAGTTCATATCGGTGGCAGAAGAGGTGAATTACATCGGCCAGTACATAGACCTGCAGAAGTTGAGGTTAAACGGTTATGCCGATGTCACCTTCACACACCGTGTGGACAATGAGGCCATGCCTGTTCCGCCGATGATGCTGATAACGTTTGTGGAGAATGCCTTTAAGTATGGTATCTCGTCCAACGAACAGTGCTTTATCCACATAAGCCTTATGCAAGAGCGGGGCACGCTCACCTTTGGCGTGGAGAACTCCGTTTTCGAGCGTGAGACCGGCAATTCTAAGGGCATGGGAATAGAGAACTGCCGTCGGCGTCTGTCGTTGCTCTATCCGGGCCACCACCATCTGGACTTTGGCAAGACGGCAGAAGGAACCTTTCGTGTGTGCCTCGAACTAAAGGAGGAAACTATATGACGAAGTGTATAGCCATAGATGATGAACCGATAGCTTTGAGCATCATCAGCCGATATTGCGAACAGCGTGGTGGCGTGGTGCTGGAGACCTACAGCTCACCGCGCCTCGGGATGCAACGCATACGTGAATGGATGCCCGACATCGTGTTTCTGGATATAGAGATGAACGGAACCTCAGGCTTAGAGCTGGCCAAGGAACTTCCTCCATCCTGTTGTCTGATATTCACTACGGCATATGCTCACTATGCTTTGGATGGTTTTGAGGTGAACGCCGTGGACTTCCTTCACAAGCCTTATTTCTATGAGCGTTTCAATCGCGCCATGCAGAAAGCCGAGCAGTGGTTGCGCATGTACGATCTGTTGCACGTCTCTGAGTCGGCCACGCACCGCATTACGCTGAAGTCGGACTACAAGAACGTGAGCATTCCTGTGGATACCATTTTATATATAGAATCTGTGGACAATTACGTGAAGGTACATCTGGCCGATGGCACGTCGGTCTTCTCCAAGATACCACTCCGGACTGTGGAAGAGCAGTTGCCGCAGGACAAGTTCGTACGCATACACCGTTCCTACCTGGTGGCGCGTCAGCGCATAGCCGGTTTTTCGCGCTCAGATGTGATGCTGTCCAAAGGTGGTAAGACGCTGCCAATTGGCAAGAAGTATTTGGGTGATATAATCACCATGTTGCGGGAGAATAGTTGATGATTTGACGTAATATGGCTCCATGGTTACTTTGCCCCCATAGTTCAGACCTGCCGCGACATCAGCTCTCTCCTACCCCACCTCGCCCTGCTGCTCCTTAGGGGCGTATGTTCGCTCTTGCTTTAGGGCTCCATCGAGGGTGTACACGAAGGAACGTTGATTCCCACCTTCTGCATAGGCTTCTTCCTTGGTCTCGTTTGCCGCATGACCGGGTAGAAAGCACATTTTTTCCTGCCGGACTGGTACCTGTTGTCCAAATGTTTTGTACCTTTGCACGGCAAAAAACAATTACAACGAGTAGTGTCTTATCACGTAAATCCAGTTGGATTACCTGATGGGGCACTACTTGTCTTATGCCATAGTATCAATCATACAATGTATCACACACAATGAACAACACGTCAACGCAACCCAGACTGTGGACCGGCTCCTTCTGGAGGATTTGCCTGGTCAATCTCTTGATTTTCGTTAACTTCCATGCGCTCCTGCCAACGTTTCCATTCTTTGTCACCCATTTGGGCGGCGATGCGGTGACTATAGGTCTGGCTACTGCCCTCTTCAGCATAGCCTCCATCGTATCGCGCCCCATCGTGGGATGGCTCATCGACACACGGGGACGTTGTACCATCCTGGTCATTGGCCTTGTTGGCATGACCGTTATTCCTATGGGCTATGCAGTCTCCGGCGGCATAGCTTTGGCCGTACTGTTGCGCACGATACATGGAGTATTTCATGCCACATCCAGCAATGCCTCTTCTACCTGGGTCACCGACATCATACCTCACAGCCGCATGGGCGAGGGTCTGGGTATGTATGGTCTGTCCATGGCCATCAGCACAGCGGTGGCTCCGGCTCTTGGACTGGCGGTTATGAATCGTTGGAGCTTTCTGCCGCTATTCGGCATAGTCGCCATAGCGACGCTTGTGGCACTGATGATTACCACGAGGATACGTTCGCGCAACTATGTCATATCCGATGCTCCGCTTCGCATATCCGGACTCTTCGAGCCAATGTCGCTTCCTGCTGCCGTCACTCAGTTCTTCTTCATGATGGCCTATGGCGTGATAGAGGTCTATGTGGCCATCTATGCCTCTGACAACCATCTGCCGAGCGGAGGCATATATTTCATTTTCATTGCATTGGCTACGGTTGTCACACGCTTCCTGCTGGGGCGTGCCATAGACCGCCACGGCGAGGCATGTCTGGTCTATCCCGGGGTGGCTGCCATCATGGCCGGCATTGTACTATTGGTCTATGCACACAACGTACCGGGCTATTTGTTGTCGGCTGTCCTGCTGGGCTATAGTTTCGGGGCCATACAGCCTTCCCTGCAGACGATGGCCATGCACACCGTCTCTCCCGAACGCCGAGGTGCGGCAGCCTCCACTTTCTTCGTGGCCTTTGATTTCGGTATAGCCATGGGCGGCTTCCTGGCCGGAGTGCTGATCAAGTATCTGGACTATGATGCCATGTTTATGTGTATGACTGTGCCTTGCCTGCTTTCGTGGGCTTATTATTATGTCTTCGGCAGGTGTCATGCCTCATCGTTCAACCATCAAAATCGCTAATATACGGTAGTGCCTCTTGCCGGATGTGACATCCCCCACTCCATAAATCATTATTTTTAGGGATTGCGGCATTGGGCGGAACTGCGTACCTTTGCAGCCGGAAAATTTACAACGAGCAGTGCAGCATGCACGTAAGTCCAGTTGGATTGCGTGCACAGGCATTGCTCTTATTGTTTAACGATATTGCCACACACACACAGAACAGTAGCAAGATATGAACAATGTGAGAATAGTCATCTTGGCCCTTTGCCTGTCATGGCTTCTTGCCATGACGGCCACGGCACAGGACCGCTACCCTGCCCTTTCCGGCAAGGTAATATCTGCCAATAACAGAGAGCCGGTCCCCTATGCCACGGTACGCCTGAAGGGCACATCGTACGGGTGCAATACACATGAGAAAGGCATGTACTTCCTCTACGCTCCCCCTGGGAACTATACACTGCAGGTAACGGCCATGGGCTTCGAGACTGTGGAGCATGCCGTGACGCTGACGCAGGAGAGGCAGAAGATGAACTTCCGTTTGCGCGACTCGCAGATATTACTCGGCGAGGTGGTGGTGATGGGCAACGGTGTCAGCCGTGTCAACCGCTCGGCCTTCAATGCCGTGGCCGTGGATGCACGTGCCATGCAAAACTCCACCATGAACCTGAGCGATGCCCTGGCCAAGACCCCGGGACTGAAGTTGCGCGAGTCCGGCGGTGTGGGTTCTGACATGTCCATGATGCTGGACGGTTTCAGCGGCAAGCATATCAAGGTCTTTATCGACGGTGTGCCGCAGGAAGGTGTGGGCGAGTCCTTCGGTCTGAACAACATTCCAGTGAACTTTGCCGAACGCATAGAGGTCTATCGCGGTGTGGTGCCCGTAGGGTTTGGTACGGATGCCTTGGGCGGCGTCATCAATATCGTCACGGGCAAGCATCCCAAAGGTTGGTCGCTTGATGCGTCGTACTCCTACGGCTCGTTCAACACGCACCGCTCCTATGCCAACTTCTCGTATACCACCGCCCGAGGGCTGATGTTCGAAATCAACGCCTTTCAGAACTATTCCGATAACGATTATTGGGTGGAGACCCCTGTGGAACAGTTTCTTGACAATGGCCTGACCATTCTGGACACTTCGGTCAAACAGCGTGTCCGTCGCTTCAACGACACGTATCACAACGAAGCCGTCATTGCCAAGGTAGGCGTGGTGGACAGGAGTTGGGCCGACCGTCTGGTCTTGGGGCTGACGTATTCCAATATGTATAAGGAGATACAGACGGGCGTGGTACAGAAAGTTGTCTTTGGACAGAAGCACAGGCGTGGTCACTCGCTTATGCCATCGCTGGAGTATGGCAAACGTGATCTGTTGACACGGGGTCTGGATCTGATGCTTACTGTCAACTACAACAGCAACGTGACGCAGAATGTGGACACCGCCTCGTACCGTTACAACTGGTTGGGCGAGCAGAAATATATGAACGGCACACTGGGCGAGCAGTCCTATCAGGATCGCCGCATGGACAACGACAACTGGAACGCCACGGCCACGCTGAAATATCGGGTCGGGTCGGCGCACAGTTTCATGCTGAATCATGTATTCAGCTCATTCTCGCGCCACAACTCACCCACATCAGGCACAGTGACGTCCGAGGCCGATAGCTTCTCCAAGTTGACACGAAAGAACATTACCGGCCTGTCCTACACTCTGATACCGTCGGATAAGTGGAACGTCTCCGTCTTTGGCAAATTCTACAGCCAGTATAACGCAGGCCCTGTGTCCACCTCCACAAGCGGCACCAGCGACTATGTCCTGCTCACAAGCACCACCAATGCCGGGGGCTTTGGAGCTGCAGGCACATACTTCTTGCTGAAAGGCACGCAGGTCAAGCTCTCCTACGAGCGTGCCTATCGCCTGCCAACAACGGATGAACTCTTCGGCGACGAGGATCTGGAACTGGGGGCCATAGGTCTTAGGCCCGAGAAGAGCGACAACCTCAATCTCAACCTGAGCTACCAAAAACACTGGAATGCGCACGGACTCTACGCCGAGGGCAGCTTGGTCTATCGCAACACTACGGACTATATCCAACGTCGCATCGGCTCTTATACGGGTAACAAGAGCTATGCCTCGTACCAGAACCACGGAAAGGTGCTCACCAAAGGGTTCACCTTGGGTGTGCGCTACTCCTACTCCAAGTGGCTGAGTCTGGGCGGCAATGTCACCAGAATGGATGCGCGCGACAATGTGAAGACACTGAACGACGGATCGGACCAGGCCAATCTGACCTACGGCGACCGCATACCCAACCAACCTTACTTCTTTGCCAACACCGATATCTCATTGACTTGGAACGACTGCGGATGGAAGGGCAACGTGCTCTCGCTCACCTACGACAACTTTTATCAGAAGGAGTTCCCGCTCTATTCCGAGAGCCTCGGCTCCAAGGACAGCAAGGACGTGGTGCCCGATCAGTTCTCGCACAACATTGGCCTGACTTACAGCATACGTCACGGTAGCTACAACGTGTCCTTCGAATGCCATAACCTGACGGATGCCAGGCTCTATGACAATTTCAGTCTGCAGAAAGCTGGTCGTGCCTTCTATGGTAAGGTGCGCATTGCATTGGGCGGACGCAGTATGTCGGGCAGTCGTGGCGGCCGTTTCCATGGGACGGGACGCATGCACCGGCCGTGATGATGCCTGACAAACCTGAATGTCGAACAATATAAACCAGAATACAACTAACGATAAACACGAATTTGAACAATGATGAACGGAATGATCAAACAGAAGAACCGGGCTATGCGCCTGGCTGTCCTTATGGCGTGCGGTTCCATGGCCGTGGCATGCGGCAACGACGAACCGCCTGTGGTCCCCAATCCTCCGGTGACGGACGCAGGATCGGCCTACGTGGTGGCCGGAACCGTGACTGGCGGCAACAGTACGGCAGCCTACCTGCTGACCGCTCCATCGCTGACCGAAGGGGAGGTGACGGCCGTGGGAAATGGTTTTGAGACCGACTATTCGCGTGCGGCCACATGGCTGTTCTTCGGCCAAAAGTATCTCTATCGCCTGAGCTACAACATGGGCAACGACGGTACCACAGTGGCGTTCTATCTAGATGCCAACGGCAGGATACGCCAGCGTTCCGGCGAGTACTCTATCCAGAATTTTACGGCATACGGCACCTACGGCAACAAAATTATCACCACGGCCACTGGGGCCGGCAATATGACCGATGCTTATGGCAATAAGGCATACAACATCAACTTCACCCTGTTGGACGTGGAGCAGCAGACCACCGGCACGAAGACCATTCTGGCGAGAACTTCCTGGGCAACGGCGAGTATGTGATGTTGTCTGGCATGCTGGAGGCGAACGGCAAGATTTATGCCGGTGTGGTGCCTTTGGGATGCTCGCCCTACGGCGTGGCGGCAGGGGCCGTGAAGCCTGGTAACGAGGACCTGGTGAAGACCGAGGACGGTGGCACGGGCGGCGGTACCTACAAGGCAGGTACGCTGGACGGCACGCAGTATCCCGACTCTTGCTATGTGGCCATCTTTGACGATGACACGTTCACCAACCCCACCATTGTCAGGACCGACAAGATGAGTTGGGCGGCAGGTCGCATGCGTTCGGCCTACTATCAGACCGTGTGGGCAGCCGACAACGGCGATGTCTATGTATTCTCTCCATCCTATGCCAAGCTGCAGAGCGACCCGCGTCAGCGAACCGTGCATCCCTCCAGCGTGATGCGCATCAAGAAGGGTGCCACGGAGTTCGACCCCACCTATGAGCCATTTGACATAGAGGCTGCTGCAAGTAATTCCATGAAGGACAATGGAGCAAGCAAGGCAAGGCCCGAGGGCGGCACCGATGAAGTCAAGGACAAGAGCCGTGCGGTCTACCGTTGCTGGCACATCACGGAAGACTACTTCCTGCTGCAGATGTATGCCGACGGCATCAATGCACAGGGACAGGCTACCGTGAAGATGGCCGTATTCAAGGGAGAGGACCGCACGTTCCGCTTTGTAGACGGTCTGCCCGATGAGAGCGTCATTGCCTCCTTCCCGGTGAAGAATGTATACTGCGAGGATGGTCTGTGCTACATCTCTGTAGCCACCACGGACGGTTCGGCCCCCAAGGTGTACGTCATCAATCCGAAGACGGCCACGGCCACGGCCGGTCTGTCGGTGGGTGTGGACGAGGCCGGTGCCATAGGCAGACTTATTGCACAACAGTAACACAAACCATGCACGACGATGAAAAAGATATTTCGTAAGATACATCTGTGGCTCTCTGTCCCGTTCGGCATATTTATCACGTTGATATGCTTCTCCGGAGCCATGCTGGTGTTTGAGAAGGAGATAACGGAATGGTGCCGCCCCGACATCTATTTCGTGAAGGAGGTGCGGGAGACTCCGATATCCATTGACAGTCTGATGGAGCGGGTGAGTGCCACGCTGCCGGATGATGTGACTGCGACCGGGCTGACGGTGCCGGCCGATGCCTGCCGCACATGGCAGGTGGGCTTGTCCAAGCCGCGCCGCGCCTCAATATACGTAGACCCATATACCGGAGAGGTGACCGGCCGTAGCGAGCGCCTGCCTTTCTACAACACCATGTTCCACCTGCACCGCTGGATGATGGGCACCTCTTCGGGCTTTGGCAAACTGCTGGTGGGCATCAGCACGCTGATGCTCGTGGTTATTCTCCTTACCGGCATACTGATGTGGCTCACCAACAGACGGAAGCCGTTGGCCAAAAGCCTGAAAATTTCTTTCACTCAGGGATGGCCCCGCTTTTGGCACGACCTGCATGTGGCCGGCGGCATCTATGCCACCATTTTCCTCCTGACCATAGCCCTGACCGGCCTGACATGGTCTTTTACCTGGTATCGTACGGCCTTCTATAACCTCTTCGGTGCGGAAGCATCCGTTGGCGAACATGGCAATGGTCGCATGCCGGAAAAGTCTTCTGCCGAAGGCCATACTGACAATCATGAGCGTCCCTCCGATGCCCTTACAGTTACAGCCGATGTACATAATGTACGTAATGGCAAAGCCCATCGTGGTGGCGGAGGCAGAAGAAACGGCAAGTACGGTGGCAGACACAAAAGTGCCAACGTCAGGCAGGACGAGACCTACACGGCCGCTCCCGACACCATTGTTATGGTAGAGCCTCGTCCCGCATCTCCATTTGCCCAGTGGCAGAAGGTGTATGCCGCTCTGGCACAGGCTCATCCCGGCTATCGCCAGATAACGCTTTCCAATGGTCATGCCGGACTTGTTCCTGCCGGCCGCAACAGCCTTCGTGCTGCCGACCGCTACGACTTCGACGCTGCAACAGGCGAGGTAACCGCCGTCACTCCATATTCCGAGCAACCCAAGTCCGCCCGTGTGCGCAGCATCGTCTACACTGTCCATGTCGGCAGTTGGGGAGGATGGCTCACCCGCATCATAACCTTCCTGGCAGTGCTTCTGGGCGCTACCCTGCCTCTCACCGGTTACTACCTGTGGATCAAACGTCTGTTGGCCAAGTCCAAGCATAAGCAGTAGTATGCCTGCACCCCGTATGGTCACTGGAACCATCTCGCAATAAGGGCCCGCTACCTTTGTGGCAGCGGGCCCTTATTGCGAGATATTGTGACACCAATCTGACAGCGTCTTGCCCAATCTCCGTGGACGGCTCATGATTCTTGAACGTCTGTGTGTGTCCACGTGGCGGCTCCATGCCTCAGAGTTTCACCTTCAATCCAGTGAACCATGTGCGCGGGGTGGCCGGGCCGTAGATGTAGCCTGAGTCGCGGTCGGGGCCTTGGTCAAAGGTCTTCTGGTAGGCGTTGAAGATGTTCTGTACTCCGGCGTTCAATTCCAGTTCTACCCCATCAACGAGATGGAAATCGTATGAGGCTTTGAAGCCTGTGTCCATATAGTGCGGGGTTCGTTCTGTGCGGTCGTTTTCTATGTAGCCGGCCCTGTGCTCCACCAACATGCTGCCTGTGTAGACACCTGAAAGTGAGAGTGAAAGGTGGTGAGTAGGGGTGTATTGCAGGGTGAAAAAGCCGTAGGTATCCGGGGTGCGGAAGATGCGCCGTTCGGGGGCTACGGAAGGGTCGTCGCTCCACTGTCGGGCGTGGGTGTAGAGGGCTCGTTGCACGGTCATGCCAAGCTGGAGCTGAATTTTGTTGCTCCATGAGGCACGAGCCTCCAGATTGAGGCCATAGACTCGAGCGCCGTCCTCATTGTAGCGTTCGTTCATCAGGATGTCGTCCACCAGGCCTATCTGCCTCAGGGCAAAGGCGTCGGATAGCAGAGTGCAGAAGCCTTCTACCATCAGATTGGCCTGCCATCGCCCCCATTGTCCGTACATGTCGGCCGAGAGGTTGAAACTATGTGACTTCTCTTCGCGCAGGTCATCGGCCAAATGTATCATGGAGACGGTACCGCCCACGTTGGCTACGTGCAGGTCTTCGTCAAAGGCCTGCGGTGCACGGAATCCTTTGGACCAGCAGGCACGGAGGTTGATGTTGCGTGTGGGATTGTAGCGTAGGGTGACGCGCGGACTGAATATGACGTGGTTTATGAGATTGTGCTTGTCCAGGCGTCCTCCCACCAGAATGCCCCATGTGTCCGTCTTCCATTCGTTCTGTAGGAATGCACTGGCTATACCTGTGGTTTGGGCTATGATGCGGTTGTATCCCAACATGTTGTCGTTCAGGGCATCGTGATTGTATTCCACTCCGGCCGTCAGACGTGCAGGCATGAAGAGGCAGCGACGGAAGTTGTAGTTGTACTGTGCTCCTGTCATCCACGTAAGGTCGCTGGTGGTGCCATAGGCATTAGGGTCATAGCCGCCTCCGTAGTAGCTTTGGCGCTGTATGTGCTGTGCCGAGGCGTATGCCGAGACGGAGTGTTTCCCGTCATAGGAATACCAGTCGTAGGCCAGGCTGCCGGTATTGATGGAGTGCTCGGTCTGCTCGGCTACTGCGGCCTCGTGTGGAGGACGATCGATGTGGTCCCCGCCGCGACGATACTCCTGGATATGATGATATTCCACCCTGAGCCTATGGTAACGGGGCAGACGTATATAGGAACGCATGCCCATGGTACGGCCTCGGATTTGCGAGAGTTCCGTGAAGCCGTCTCCGCTGGCATCGTAGCCGCCGCGTTGTCTGTTTTGGCCGAAGACGTATATGCCTGCCTTGCTGTCGCGGGTGACGAGCGAGGCGTTCATGGTGGTGACATTGTCCAAGGCATCGGCACCGCCCAGACCGGAAAGGGTATGCGAGACGGAGGCAAAGTTCTCCCGTGGCTCCTTGGTGATGATGTTGATGGTGCCGGCTATGGCAGACGAGCCGAACAGGGCCGAGCCTCCACCGCGTGAGACCTCGACACGCTCTATCATGTTGGCCGGTATCTGTTCCAGGCCGTACACGCCGGCCAAGGCACTGAATATGGGGCGCGAGTCTATGAGAATCTGTGTGTAAGGGCCGTCCAGGCCGTTGATGCGCACCTGCTGGAAGCCACAGTTCTGGCAATTGTTCTCGGTGCGAATGCCAGACTGGAAGTTAAGTCCCTGTGACAGGGAGACGGAGTTGGTGATGTCGAACATCTTATCGTCTATTATGCCCACAAGGGTGGGGGCCATGCGGCGTGTGGTCTCATTGCGGTTGGCCGAGACCACCACGCTCTCCAGAGTGTTGGTTATCAGGCCTGTGCTGTCTGTGTCGTATGTTTCGGCAGTGTCGTCGGTCAAGGCCCGGACCGGTGTGGCGGACAGCATGGTGCATGTGGCCAAAATGCCTGTCAAGACGGGAGCGGAGGAGCGGGTGATTAGGGAGATGGATAGTTGCATCGGAGTGTGAATGTTATAGTGTTTTGGGGCACAAAGGTACGGCCATTGTACTGGCTGTGCAATACCTAAATGTGGGTAAATCGGCTGCGCATCAGGCTACTACCCACAAGCAGGTATTGCATGTGTCCCGAAAAACATCTACCTTTGTACCGCATAACAGAGCGACACAACATTCACCGCAAGATGGTTACAAACAAGATATATGAACCGGCCGACCGCATGGCTATGCTCATAGAGGATTGTCCCGATGTCCTGGAGATGTTGGGGCGATTTGGAATTCCATTGGGTTTTGGAGAAAAGACCGTGGCCGAACTGTGCCAGGCGCAGGAAGTGGACTGCTATACGTTCCTGTGCGTGGTGAACTACATATTGAACAACGTGGGCGATGTGGACATACAGCGCCTGGATGTGCCCACGCTGATGCGCTATCTCCGTGCCTCGCACGTATATTATCTGCAGTTTTTGCTGCCCTTCATACGCGAACAACTCATGGCCTGTCTGGACCATGAGACCACGCTCTCGCGCCTCATTCTGCGCCTCTATGACGACTATGCCAATGAGGTGAACACCCACATGCAATTGGAAGAGGATAAGGTCTTTCCGTACGTCGACAGTCTACTCTCCGGCAGACACGACAACGAGAACTCCATAGACGCTTTCATGTCCACCCACAACAATGCCGACACCACTCTGCGTGAGTTGAAGAATATCATGACGCGCTATCTGCCCTCGGACGTGCGTACGGGCAACCATCTGGCTCACATACTCTACAGCCTGTATCGCAATGAGACGTGGCTCGCCAACCATGCCCGGGTGGAGGAGGCTCTGCTGACGCCGGCCATACGTATGGTGGAGCATCGCCTGAGGCACAGCGACGTAAACCGTCGGTTGTCGCAAATGATTTCGCATGGAGATGCCGGCGAACTGTCGGCGCGCGAACGCGACATAGTAGTGGGAGTGGTGCAGGGAATGTCCAACAAGGAGATAGCCGAACACCTTTTCATTTCCTTGAATACCGTGGTGACGCACCGCCGCAACATAGCACGGAAACTGCACATACATTCACCGGCAGGTCTCACCATCTATGCCATAGTCAACAACCTGGTGGACATATCAGAGATATGCACATGATGTAATGGTCGGCATGATGTGACACGCGACAACAAATAGGGTAGGGTATATAAGACTGAGTGTAAGGCAAGTAATGCCTGTCTTTTGAGGAGCGGCTTATGTCGTGCGACACAAACAAGTGAAAGGCATCATGGGCGGACTTCATCTGTGTTGCTTCTCCTGCTGCTGTTTCTTCTGTGCCTCAGCAATGGAGTCCTCCCTCAACTGGCGGTTGATGGCCTCGGTCAACTCGTCCTCGTATGTCTTGGCTGCCTCCATGCGTTTTAGGTTGTCCTGCGTCTTCTTCAGGTTCTTTTCCTTTCGGCGTTCGCGCCATGCGAATGGATACAGGATGCGATCTGTGGCCTTTTTGCCTATGATGTCCGATATGCTCTTGGTTCCGGGTTGTACAGGCCTGTTCTTCAAGGTGTTGTTTATGGCATCTACCACGGACAGCTCTTTCTTTGCTTTCACCTCCACTTCACGCAGTGTATCATTTACGCTCACGGCGCTATCTTGGACGGTCTTTGTGGTGTCTGTAGGTACGTAGGCTGACGTATGCTCCATACCTGTATGGGACATGAGCATAGGTATGGCCAATACCAGCAAAGGCATAATAAGGGTTCTCTTCATTTCGCACGCTTTTTCCGTTTCAAAGGTACGAAGAAGCATTCTAAGATACAAGCAATTTGCATTCTTTAACCCAACCGTTCATTAGATTTCCCAAAGGCGTTGCGCCTTTATATTCAGCAGTTATTCTTTTGCCGTTCAGTCCTTCATGCATCCTATGGGTATTATTTTCACTCCATCTTCTCGGGTGTAAGCCATTTCGCCACCGGTAAGGACTATCAGTAGGTCGGGTTCGCGTAACTTTGTCTGCCGTTCTGACTTGTTCTTCTCGATAATGAGTCGTTTGATTTCCAACAGATGTTTTGCTCCTTCCTCTATTTCACTGCTGCCAAGTTTGCATTCGATCAAGGCATATTGTCCGTTGTTGAGGTGTAGCACGGCATCTGCCTCTAATCCGTAACGGTCACGATAATAAGAAAGGTGTCCGCCCATAGACTGTGAATACACCCGTAGGTCGCGGAAGCAAAGACATTCGAAAATGAAGCCAAAGGTGTTCAGGTCCACTTCCAGACTTTCCGGAGATGCCCCAAGCGTAGCTACCGCAATGGATGGGTCGACAAAGCAACGTTTCTTGCCAGTCCGTATAGTGCTCTTGGAGCGGATTGCCGGGGACCATGCCTCTATGTCGTCTATTACAAACAATTTTTCCAATGCGCTTACATAGTCGTCGAAAGTAGGCATAGAAGTACCCTCCATTTCTTCCGAGACATCGGCATGTATGGATGTCTTCTTCGCCAAGCTACATATATTTCTTGCGTATGAGCGTAGTATCAGACGAGCCAAGGCAGGATTGCGCCGGGTTTTGTCTATCCTGGATATATCCTCGTTGCAAATCACGTTGACATAGTCTTTGGCTATCAGCAGTTGTGCTTCCCTGCTCATTTCGTCCAAAGAAGCGGGCCACCCGCCACGGCATGCGGCGAATATCAGTTGTTCTACGGAAAGGTGTGACGTTTCACCGTCAATGTCGTAGTCCGGCTCATCGAAAAGGCGGCGCAGCGAGATGGTACCGTTGGATTCGAGTGACTCGTACAGGCTCATAGGGTACATGGCCATCTTGGATATGCGCCCTGTGCCAGTATGCATTATCTGCTCGTCGTCTATCACAGTAGAGCCCGTCAATATAAACTGCCCTTTTTCTCTTCTTTCGTCAACAGCATGGCGCACTGCATCCCATATTACCGGTGCCACCTGCCATTCGTCTATAAGGCGCGGAGTGTTTCCTTTGAGCAGGAGTGAGGGTTTGGTGCGTGACGTTGCTATATATCCATCGCGTCTGTCCGGATCCTGCATCTTGATGACACTTGCAGCCCTGCGTTCTGCTGTTGTCGTTTTGCCACACCATTTAGGCCCGGTAATCTGTACTGCCCCGAATGCTTCCAGCCTCAGGTCAAGTGTCTTGTCTGCAATTCTGTTTAAGTACTTTATATCATTCATAGCTAAGTGCAAAGGTAGTTGTTTATTTTGATACAGCCAAGAATTTAGACGCTTTTAGTGAGGCTTGTTTTGTGTTTTTGGGGCAATTCACTTTGTGTTTTTGAGGTAATTTACTTTGTGTTTTTGAGGTGAACGGCGTTTATGGCTGGGAATTTAACAGTCGTGTCGTGTGATGTTTTTGGGGTATCCGCATGCCATAGTGAGCGGGTTCTCGGGTTGGAGGCGGGTGGGTTGCGGAGGCGGTTAATGTGCCTCCAGCCAGTTTGTGCCCCATCCCGCATCGGCTGTCAGAGGAACGGACAGAGTGGCGGCTCCCTGCATTTCTTCTATGACGAGTTGTTCGAGTCGTTCGCGCTCCTCGTGTAGTACACTGAAGTTCAGTTCGTCGTGCACCTGCAGTATCATGCGGCTTTGCAATCCCTCGCGACGCATGCGGCGATCCACGTTGACCATGGCCATCTTCATGATGTCGGCCGCACTACCCTGGATGGGCGAGTTGATGGCATTGCGCTCGGCATAACCACGCACCACGGCGTTGTGACTATTGATGTCGGGCAGAGGACAACGGCGGTGGAAGATGGTCTCGGTGTAGCCATGTTCACGTGCCGTGGCTATGCTCTTGTCCATATATGCCTTGATGGCCGGATAGGTGCGGAAGTATCCGTCTATCAGCTCCTTGGCCTCGCTGCGGCTGCATCCCAGGCGTTCGGCCAGGCCAAAGGCACTGATGCCGTAGATGATGCCGAAGTTGGCCGTCTTTGCACGGCGTCGTTCGTCGGGAGTCACCTCTGAGATGTCCTTATGGAATATCTTGGCTGCTGTGGCAGCATGTATGTCCTCGCCCAGCATAAAGGCATGGATGAGGTTCTCGTCCTGGCTTAGATGAGCCATGATGCGCAGCTCTATCTGACTATAGTCGGCCGAGAAGAAGAGCTGTCCATTGTCTGGGATAAAGGCCTTGCGCACCTCCTTGCCCATGGCGTCGCGTACGGGGATGTTCTGCAGATTGGGATTGGAGGAGGAGAGACGCCCGGTGGTTGTCACCGTCTGGTTGAATGTCGTGTGGATGTGCCCCGTGGCGGGATTTACAAGGCGCGGAAGTGCATCTATGTATGTACCAAGGAGTTTTTTTAGTCCGCGATGCTCCAGTATTTTGTTCACTATGGGATGCTTGCCGCGCAGTGAGTCCAAAACCTCCTCGCTGGTGACGTATTGTCCCTTCTTGGTCTTCTTGGCCTTGCTGTCCAGTTGCAGTATATCGAAGAGAATTTCGCCCACCTGTCGTGGTGAGGCGATGTTGAAGCGCCGGTCTGCCAAAGTGTAGATCTCTTCTTCTATGTCCGTCATTTCGAGTGTGTAGAGACGGCTGGTTTCGGCCAGTCCCTCCTCGTCTATGCGCACACCGTTCCGCTCCATGCGTGCCAGCACGCACATGAGTGGCATCTCCATGTTGCGGAAAATCTCCCACAGGCCCGTTTCATGAAGTTGCGGTGTAAGCATATCCCGCAGTGCGGGCAGTGTGGGACAACGGTACACCTCCTTGAGGTGGTCCAGGCCGTGTCGCATCTCAGGATGCAGTAGATAGTGTGCTATGGCCGTGTCAAAGAGCAGGGGCGCGCTGTCGTGCTGTGTGTCCAAAGGGTAGTCCAGTAGCTGAGGATAGTCCTTTGTCAGCTGTGGCCAATGTGACTTCAGGTCGTGGCCCACGATGATGCCGTCCGCCATGATGTATGGCGGTTCGTCGGATAGCATAAAAGCGGGATTGGGTTCGCCTGTAGTTAGGTCGAAAAGGGTAGGGGTGGATGTTGTCGGGGAACTGCCTGCGACCGGTTGTTCTTGCGTTTGCTGAGCAAAGTCCATGGCGGCAAAGAGGTCACCCTGTATGCTGCCGTCGCTATGCTTGGCAGAAGCCTTGGCACGCTTGGCTGGAGCCGGTTTTGTGTCTGTCGTTAGGTCATCTTGCTGGAGCACGGCTCCCTGTGTGTCGTCCTTCTTGCGCCGGAGCAACTGGCGGAACTCCAGGTCTTCATATATCCCGCGCAGCGTGTCCATGTCCGGAGGTGTTACCTCCATTGCGTCCATGTCCAGCGAGATGGGTGCATCAGTCACGATGGTGGCCAGCCAACGGCTTTGGCGTATCTGTTCGGCATTCTCCATAACCTTCTTTTGCAAAGCACCCTTCAGCTTGTAGGTGTTCTGTAGCAGGTTGTCTATGCAGCCCCACTGCTGCACCAGAGTGCATGCCGTCTTCTCGCCAATGCCCGGGCAGCCCGGGATGTTGTCGCTTGCGTCCCCCATCAGTCCCAGTATGTCTATGACCTGCGTGGGGGAGTCTATGCCCCATTTGTGGCAGATTTCCTCGGGTCCCATGATCTGAGCCTCCGTCTTTCCCATGGGAGGACGATACATGCGTACGTTGGGGGTCACCAGCTGTCCGTAGTCCTTGTCCGGTGTCATCATGTAGGTATCTATGCCCTGCATGTCGGCCTGGTGTGCCAGTGTGCCAATGACATCATCGGCCTCATAACCTGCCACTTCCAGCACAGGGATGTGGTAGGCAGCCAGGATCTCCTTTATCTTGGGCACGGCAAAGCGTATGGCCTCCGGCGTCTCTTCGCGCTGGGCTTTGTACAGGGGATATGCCTCGTGCCGGAACGTACCCCCATGTGGGTCAAAGGCCACCCCCATGTGTGTGGGCTGCATGTTGCGGAGCACATCCTCCAAAGTGTTGACAAAGCCAAGTATGGCGCTGGTGTTCTCGCCGCGCGAGTTGTATCGTGGATTTTTGATGAACGCATAATAAGCCCTGTAGATGAGGGCATAGGCGTCCAGGAGGAATAATTTCATGGTCTTGGGGCGTTAATGCATACAAAAGTACGGAAAAAAACGAGAATACTCGGGCTTTTTGTGTAAATTTGCGCGAGAATTGGCTGTGGTAGCGGCATGAAAGTGTCCTCGTAGCCACATGCCGGCTATACTTTATTACAGTGGATTTATTAGAGGAGATAAAGCGTCCCATAGGCGAGGACCTTCTGAGATTCAACGAGATGCTGACGGCATCGTTGCATACCGACAACAGTATGTTGAATATGGCCTTGGAACATATCCTGCGCCGCCGCGGCAAGCAGATGCGTCCCATACTGGTGTTGCTGGCAGCCCGTGGTGCAGAGCCTGAGGGTGCGTCCGTTCCGGAGACGGTGATACATGCCGCCATGGTCATGGAGTTGCTGCACACGGCATCGCTGGTACACGATGATATAGTGGACGAGAGCGACCGCCGCCGTGGACAGCAGAGCGTCAACAGCCTGATGGACAACAAGGCCGCTGTACTGGTGGGAGACTTCCTGCTGAGCAAGGCCATAGAGCATGCCGTGGCGTGCGGAGACCTGCGTGTGGTGCAGCTGGTTGCCAACGTGGGAGTCATGCTGGCCGACGGCGAATTGCTGCAGCTCTCGTGCATGGACAGTCCCGACATTGATGAAAGTGCCTACTACGAGGTGGTACGCAAGAAGACGGCCTCGCTCTTCTCCGCCTGTGCAGAGACGGGTGCATTGCTCGTTGCTCCCGACAATGCCGGATACGTCTACACGATGAAGCGCTTCGGCATGCTTTTGGGCATCTGTTTTCAGTTGCGCGACGACATCTTTGACATAGACCGCACGCACGACACCGGCAAACCCGTTGGTAACGATATGAAGGAAGGCAAGCTCACGCTGCCTGTCATTTATGCCGCGAACAAGAGCACCGAGGCAGCTACGCTGGCCATGAAGGTGCGCCGTCTGGAGGCCACGGAGCAGGAGATTTCCAGTCTGGTGAGCCTCACTGAGGAGACGGGCGGCATAGTTTATGCCAATGCTGCCATGCGCGACTTCTCGCTGTTGGCCAGCGGCTTGCTGGACGACGTTCCCGACCGAGCAGTTGCCACAGCCCTGCAGCACTATCTCGATTTTGTCTCCAAGCGTTACTATTGATGAACTGTTCGGACCCCTCGGTGCAGACAGGGAGTATCTTATCGATGACACGGTAAATCCCGCCCCCAAGGCTGGGCTGATGTCTGTGTGATGTTGTGTCCGGCTCTGCTTGGAGTCCGAGCTTCGACCATGTGGACACTCATGTCCATAAACCGGTTTTTTCGTCTCTGACAACGCGTTTATTCGTCCTAATGAACCGGTTCATGCAATAGAGTAAACCGGTTCATACACCCGTGTCTCCACTGTGCCTAACTGACGTCCATATCGTGGCATGGGATGAGTAAGCACCGGGCACAGACCAGAGATTCAAATGATGCCGCAGGCCTATCGTTAACACGCTGTTCGGCGTTTTAGTACAGCAACCCAAACTGCCACAAGGGAACCACATTGAGTGCGCCATACTCAATATCGTCTTTCACTACAAAGGCATTCTCGACATCCTTTATCTGTTTCTGCTTCTTGCCTTGTCCACCCACTTCGAATGTTCGTTCTCCTATCAGATACATCTTATTTACCTTGCCCATGGAACGGATTAGTCGTTCCATGGCTTCGGGAGTATTGGTTTATGCCACAAAGTTAGCACTTTTGCACTGTTATAGTGCACAATTTGGCCATTTTTGCACTATGGCAGTGCATTTTTACAATCTCCACGTCTTGCAGATGGTGTTTCTCTATAATGGAATGAGCTTGGACACCATAAAGACAGATGTGCTCACGCGACGGGATTTACAGCCGATATGGAGTTACATGTGTCACATGTCTACCACCTTCTTGTCCTGTTTTGTATTTGCCTTCTTTGGCAGGATGTCGAAGGCGACTGTCAGCCCCATGGAGAACTGCTGGTAAGGGTAATCCTTGAGGCCTTTCTGATATTCGAGGTAGGGAGTATAGCGGCCGAATCTTGCATTAACGGCTGTTTTAGTGACCATGGGGCAGTCGCCGTCGTGCTCCCAACCGGCATAGCCCCGCAGGTCCTGCGACACGGTGATGTGCTCGAAGCGCGCTGTCAGTTTCACGGCATACATAGTGGCATCGTTTTGCCTGCCGTTGCCGGTCTGCCAGCACAGGAAACCGCCGCTGGCCGCTATGCGCAGGCTCCGGAGCATGCCTTTATCAAGGAAAAACTCCTTGCCCATGGCGGCATCGAAGAAATATCCTGCACAGTCGTAGTTGCGTGCCGCTTTCATGTCTTTTTCAGCAGCTGTTCTGAGGCATGCCCTGACCGTTATGGCCGGACGGTATTTCCCCTCGCGCCATAGCAGTATGTCCGTGCTGAGGAAGACCGTGCCTGTGGTCCATCCGCGCCGTGGTGTGTCGGGGGTGATGGGAGCATGTCGTATCCATGACTCTGAAAGGCTGTAACGTTCCACCACGGGCATCCAGGCCACCAGGTTGACCCTGGAGGAGAACAGGGGAATGCGCAGGGTGGCCATCAGGCTGCCCGTGTGGTCGCCATAGTCACCCATGAAGTAGTCTCCGCGCAGCGAAAGTTGCAGATTTCCGCTTACGGCATCGTCCGACATCTCCGGCACGGGAAAGGCGTTGGGACCAAAGTATGCCGGAGCTATGTGCGTCTTTTGGTTGCGGTCCGGCATGGCGATGGTGGTCTGTGCGGACAGGGCTGAGGTACTGAACAATGCAAGGAGAACGGCTCCCCCGGAGAGAGCAGTGCGCAGACGTGTAAAAGACTGAAAATGCATGACTAACTATGATTGGAGTAGATGGAAAAAGAAGCGCGAGTTCCGGGAGAGACAGTTCCAGAACTCGCGCATGCCGGGTACGGGCCTGGATGACATGTACCCGGGGTATAGGCACCTTAATCTGCTATCTGACGGTGTGTCAGTTGGCCGGAGAAGTTGAATGAGAAGTCATAGCTCTGGTTGCCGTCACTCATTTTGACTCATACGGCGGATATCTTGTCTGGGAACTTATTGGACAGGACGTTATAGGAATAAAATTCCATCATCACCACGTTTTCTTCGCCTCCCTCGCTGTCCTCGAAGCCCATGTGCCAGAAGCCGTAGGGGACCTTGAATGTCTTGTTGCCTAACTTGGCTGAGTTAGTGCCTACGCAGAAACTGAGACACACGGTTGCCAGGATGCTGCCAATCATTCTGAATGTCTTCATTTTGATGTGAATTTAGCGTGCCTGGCAGTCTCCTTTTTTCGGCTGTAAATGATAATGTTAAATATGTGAACCACAACAAAAAAGCGTGGAGACCGTACCCGTTGCTCGCTCCACCACTGAGGCCCTAGGAATTGCCCAATTCGTCAGAACGAGCAACTAAGACCCCACGCCGATATAAAGCCGTTAGAGCGTACGCAACACATCATCTCCACCTCGGCGCACAGACTCAAGTGGAGCCTACGCACCGGTATATGCGGCAGAGATGGGGTGGAGTACAGTCTGTCCATACTTCATACCCATGGGCATCTATCGTTGCATCTGTTCCTTGACGAATCTTAGAGTTTCCTAGGCTTTCAGTGGTCAAGAACAAAGCGTCAGATAAACGCCTTTTCCATATATGGTGTCCCCATCGGCAGCCTGGCGTTCCAGGTCTGCTTCCCTCGATACATACGTATCATCGGCGTAGGGACGATGCAAAGGTACGAATAAAGTTCTAATAATATAATGTAAGGCTCCACTATTTTACCTTAACCACGAATTTTATATCATTTTGCTGCACGCGACATCTGATGTTGCCCTATATAGATAATAGGTATCGCTACCGTATGCAACATAGCATACATGATGTGTCGCATGTGCATGAAGGATGGTAGGAGACGGCAGTATATGCCGATGGTGTCAGTGCTTCAAATCGTTTGTGGTATAGTCCTGTCTTTTCTGTATGCGGGCATGGTATTGCTGTTCATGGTAGTAGATGCAAAAGTAATGTTGCCGGAGCCGGTAATGGCGGATGGGTCGAACTGTGTTTTTCTGTTTGCGCCACAATGCGTGTCAACGTAAAATGCCCTTAATGGACTGATAACTATCCATTAAGGGCACAATCTGCTTCGTGAGAATAGCTCAAACGCCGCCTTCCGACCGTCTGCACGTGAATTTTCAATTCTCAGAGGGGTGAAATGCAGCCTTTGGAAGTGAGGGTAGGGGAGGAGCTGAAGGGGAGTAGGCAGATGGTTTAGTAGAAGTGCACCTCTTCGTCGACAACTTCGCTGAGGAGCATATTGGCCAAGCGGCTGGTGCCGAGGCGCAGGTATTGGTTGGTGAGCCACTCTTTACCCAAAATCTCCTTGACGATGGTGTAGTAGATCAAGGCATCGTGTACGGTGTTCAGGCCGCCGGCAGGTTTGAAGCCGATGCGGATGCCGGTCTTGTCGTAGTATTCCTTGATGGCCTGACACATAACGTATGCGGCTTCTGGTGTGGCAGCCGGCTTCTCCTTGCCCGTACTGGTCTTGATGTAGTCGGCGCCGGCATACATGGCCAGGAGGCTTGCCGTCTTGATGTCGGCCGCAGAGGGTAGGAGGCCGGTCTCCAGGATTACCTTCAGCTTGTGTTCGCCGCAAACGGCTTTCATTTCGCTGATTTCATCGCACACGGTCTCATAGTCGCCGCTGAGGAACTTGCCCACGCTCATGACCATGTCTATCTCGGTGGCACCGTCCTTGATGGCTAAAGCTGTCTCGGCGACTTTCACTTCGAGAAGTGCTTGGGAACTGGGGAAGGAACCGCTGACGCAGGCCACTTCCACTCCTTCTATCTCCAGACTTTGGCTTACGATCTGTGCAAAACACGGGTACACACAGATGGTGGCGACATGGGGGAGTTCGGGATAAGCATCCTCAAATGCATTGACACGTTCTGTGAACTTCAGCACGCTTTCATCGCTGTCTGTGGTCTTGAGAGTAGTTAGCTCCACGCTGCCCATGAGGAACTTCTTCACCTCCTTGGTGTCGTTCTCAGGCACTTTCTCGTCGATGATTTTCTTTACGGCACGGGTAACGTCCTCGTCCTTGATGTTGGTGTTGTACTGTGACAACATGGTGTCGTACTTACTTGCTTCCATATTATATTTTATGTTGGTGTGTTGTATTCTTGGGCACATGTGCGGGCTCATGTCGTATAAGGCGTGCCGTCATGTGCTTATGTCTGTATGTGTATAACGTTGATATATAAAGTATTATTGCGTATTGCTGATGTTTTGCTTGCTCTCCTCTGAATGGTGCAGATATTGATAGAGTGAATTGCCACGGGCTTCGCCTATACACCGGACCAGTTCTTCGGCAGAGGCTTTGCGGATGCGTGTCATGCTGTGGAAGTGCTTCAACAGCGTATCCCTGCTCTTTGCTCCGATGCCAGGTATGGTATCCAACTCGCTGGCTATCTGACGTTTGCTACGCTTGTCGCGATGGAAAGTTATGGCAAAGCGGTGAACCTCATCTTGTAATCGTGTGAGCATGTGGAAGACGGCGCTATCCAGACGTAACCCTATTGTGCGTGGCGGGAAACCAAACAACAGTTCGTTGGTACGGTGTTTGTCGTCTTTTGCAAGGCCGGCAATGGGAATGTTCAAGTGCAGTGTGTCCTCTATCACCTCGCGAACCACCTCCATTTGTCCCTTTCCACCGTCGGTGACGATGAGGTCGGGTAGGGGAGTGTTCTCCTCTATCATGCGGCTGTAGCGACGTAAGACCACCTCTTTCATGGATGCATAGTCATCTGGTCCCTGCACTGTCTTGATGTTGTATTTGCGATACTCCTGTTTGCTTGGCTTGGCTTTGCGGAAGACAACGCATCCGGCCACGGCGTCTTCACCACTGATGTTACTGTTGTCAAAGCACTCGATGTGCATGGGAAGTGTCTCCATGCCCAATGCTTCCTGCAATTCCTTAAGGCATCGTACCTGCTTTTGCTCCGGATTAAGCTTGTCCTTTTGGCTCAGCCTGTCTTTCTTGTACTGGATGGTGTTCAGCTTGGAGAGTGACAGCAGCTTCTTCTTGTCCCCGCGTTGCGGTACGGTGAAAACCACATTTTCCAATGATAGTTCCACGTGGAACGGTACTATTATCTCTCGGCTGGTACTGCCGTAGCGTGACCGCATTTCGCCTATGCCTGCTATAAGAAGCTCCTCCTCTGTCTCGTTGAGACGTTTGGCATACTCGAAGGTGAATGCTTGATTTATACAGCCGTTAACGACATGCAGGTAGTTGATATAGGCGCACGTTTCATCGTTTTCTATATTGAAGACGTCTATATTGTGCAGTGTATTGCTTACAACCTCGCTCTTGCTGCGGTAGTTGTCCAGGAGCAAGTATTTTTTCTTGATGACCTCGGCTTCCTCAAAGCGCATTTCATCGGCCATCTGTTGCATTTCTGCCAGCATCTTGCGTTCTATCTCTGCTGTATTGCCTTTTAGGATCTCGCGTGCTTCGTTGATATAGCCGAGGTATTCTGCGCGGCTTTGCAGGTTACAGCATGGTCCCTTGCAGTTCTTTATGTAGTACTCCAGGCACAGCTTGTGCTTGCCTGCACTTATGCTTTCCGCATTGATTTTATCGCGGCAACGGCGCAAGGGATAGAGGTTCTTGATTAACTCCAGTAATGCTTGCAGGGTAGGGATGTGACTGTATGGACCAAAGTACATGCCTGCCCGTTTATCTATTTTGCGTGTGTAGACGATGCGTGGAAGGTATTCGTTGGTGATGCAGATGCTCGGGTAAGTCTTGCCGTCTTTCAGTAGTATGTTGTATCGCGGGTTCCATTGCTTGATGAGGTTGTTCTCGAGAAGCAGGGCATCCTCTTCAGTATTCACCACAATGTATTTTATGTCACATATCTTGGAGACAAGGATGGCGGTCTTGAAGTTGTCGTGATCGCGGTTGAAATAGCTGCTGACACGTCGTTTCAGGTTTTTTGCCTTGCCGACATATATGATTACACCGTCTTTGTCCAGGTATTGGTAACAACCGGGACATTCGGGCAGGCTGCCTACAATGGCCTTCAGATGTGCGTTTACTTCTTCCTTCTTCACGATGTAATATATTATGTAATGTAGTTTGGTCTTGTGTCGGCTGTGGGTGTGTATATCTGGCGTAGTGTTTGCCGGATTAGTGTGAGAGCGGGCCAGTAGTATGATACATTCATCGGCGAGTGTATGTGCTTTGCTTCTTCTGCTTTCATTGGAGTTTTTTGACCTCGACAGAGGTTCGTTCGAGACTCCAGTAGGAACGGGGTCGCGACTCTATTAGTGTCTCGCCCCCGTTCCTACTAATGTCTGAAATGTCCTCTCGGGTTATGGTGTTTGCGGTTGTGTTTGAGGGGTGACCTGAAGGCCGGTGTCTGTTGCCTGATGTACCATAGGCGAGTGGTTCGTCGGACCTGGACACTTCTGCTACACGGTCATCAGAGAGGTAATCTCCGTTTCGCGGTCGAAGACATCCCTGCCATGCAGACCTTCGATGGTCAGCTCTATGATGAAGTTGATGTAAATCTTGCGGGGATTGAACTTCTTCACCAGATCGTATGCAGCCTTCATACTGCCGCCGGTGGCCAGCAGATCATCGTGGAGAAGGACTATGTCTTCGGAGGTGATGGCATCGGATGTGATACAGATCTTGTCCGTTCCATATTCCTTGTTGTAGCTCTGTTCCACTACCTCGCCGGGTAGTTTCCCGGGTTTGCGGGCCATTACAAAGCCGGCATCCAGGCCACGTGCCAGTAGGGTGCCGAGCATGAATCCACGGCTTTCGAGGCCAACCACCTTGGTGATGCCTTTTCCCCTATATAGGTCCAGGGTCTCTTCCTCCATGATACGGAGGCATTCGGGATTGCGGAACAGGGTTGATACGTCCTGGAATTGTATGCCTTTGATGGGGAAGTCGAGGACGACACGCAGGTTTTTCTTCAGTGTTTCGTTGTTCATTGCCAGTTGTTTGTATTGTTTGGAATGTAGTATTTGTTTCACGTGAAACATGATCGTTCGTCTCTTTCTCGGCGATTCTTGGGGAGTGGGGCTGTCGGACCATTCTGACAAGCCCGACGCGTTCTTATCTGCCGAGCAGCACCAGCAGCACCTGTATGTCCGAGGGCGATACGCCAGGGATGCGGGATGCTTGTGCCAGTGTTTCGGGATCTATCTTTACGAGTTTCTGACGGGCTTCCGTAGAGAGGGATTGCAAAGAGGTGTAGTCGAAGCGCCCGCGAATCTTGATGTTCTCCAGGCGAAGCATCTTATCGGCCAGCTCACGTTCGCGCTGGATGTAGCCGTTGTACTTGATGAGGATTTCCGTGCATTCCACTATCTCCCGGCGTCGGTTGGGGATGGTGTCCAGAAATTGTCTTAGGGCGGAGATGTGTTCTGCCAGCCCGAGAATGGTTAGCTGGGGCCGCGTGATGAGGTCGATAAGCTTGCAACCCTTCTGCAGAGGTGTGCTACCCATTTGCTCCAGGGACTGGTTGATGTAGGTTGCTTTAACGGAGAAGTTGCGACAAAAGTCCGAGAGTCGTTCTATCCACATCTTTTTTTCCATCCAGTGCGCATAGCGTTCTTCCGTGGCAAGGCCTATATGGTAACTGCGTTCTGTCAGTCGGGCGTCGGCATCGTCCTGACGCAACAGTATGCGGTACTCGGCGCGGGAGGTGAACATGCGATATGGCTCGTCCACACCTTTGGTTACCAGGTCGTCGATGAGTACACCGATGTAGGCCTCGTCGCGGTGCAGGATGAAGGGTTTCTTGCCTTGTAATTTAAGTGCGGCATTGATGCCGGCAATAAGTCCCTGCCCGGCAGCTTCCTCATAACCTGTAGTGCCGTTGACCTGCCCTGCCAGGAACAGGCCGGACACCATCTTGGACTCCAGGGAATGGTATAGTTGTGTGGGGTCGAAAAAGTCATATTCTATGGCATAGCCCGGACGATATACTTGCACGTCGCGGAAGCAGGGAATGCGCCGGAGCGCCTCCAGCTGCACGTCTATGGGCAGGGAAGAAGAGAAGCCATTCAGGTAGTACTCCTGTGTATCCACGCCTTCCGGTTCCAGAAAGAGCTGGTGCTGTTCCTTGTCGGCAAAGGTTACCAGTTTGGTCTCTATGCTTGGGCAGTAGCGGGGGCCTATGCTTTGGATCTGTCCGTTGTAGAGTGGCGAGTCCGGCAGGCCCTGGCGCAGACGTTCGTGCACTTCTGGGTTGGTGTAGGTGATCCAGCAGGGCAGTTGGGGTAGGGCACGAATCTCACCCATGAAGGAAAAATGTCTGATGCAGGTATCTCCAGGCTGCTCCATCATGTCCTCGAAATGCACCGACCGGCCGTCTATGCGTACCGGTGTTCCCGTCTTCATGCGTCCGCTGCGGATGCCGTGGCGGGTAATGCTCTCGGTCAGTTCCTTTGATGCCGGTTCGGCGCATCGGCCTCCCTCCAGTTTTGTATGTCCTATGTGCATGAGCCCATTCAGGAATGTTCCTGCGGTTAGGATCACGCATCCGGCATGTATGGTGACGTCCATATAGGTGAGCACTCCGGTCACTCGCTTTGTGTCATTGTCCACGAGTAGCTCGCGTACCTGGTCCTGCCATATATTAAGGTTTTCGCAATTTTCCAGTATGTGCCTCCATTCGGCTATGAACTTTGCTCGGTCGCACTGTGCCCTTGGACTCCACATGGCAGGCCCCTTGCTCTGATTGAGCATGCGGAATTGTATGGCTGTGCGGTCGGTGACTTCGCCTGTGTGTCCGCCCAAGGCATCGATCTCTCTGACTATCTGCCCTTTGGCTATGCCGCCGATGGCGGGATTGCACGACATCTGTGCAATTTTGTTCATGTCCATAGTCACCAGACACGTTCTGGCTCCCAGCCGTGCGCTGGCTGCCGCGGCCTCGCAGCCTGCATGCCCGGCACCGATGACCACTACATCGTAATTGAGTTCCATCTATTATGTATCAAGGTAATCTGTTCGCAAAAGTACGGCTTTTCTTCCGACTTTTTCTTAAAAGCGTTGCACAAATAAATAAAAAAGCCTAAATTTGTGGCGTGCATTGTAAACTGGGGGCGGTGTCTCTGTCCCTCGGACTCGTGCACACGATGACAGCCCGATACGAAACACAATCTATAATTCATTAACTTAATTACAAAATCCTATGTGGTTAATCAATTCATCAATCGGTAGGAAAGTAGTGATGTCGGTAACCGGCATCGCGCTCATCCTCTTCCTCTTGTTCCATGCGTCCATGAACGTGGTGGCTCTCATCAGTGCCAAGGGGTACAACATGATTTGTGAGTTTCTTGGTGCCAACTGGTATGCTGTGGTGGCTACCATCGGTTTGGCGGGCCTGGTTCTGCTGCACTTCGTGTATGCCTTCTGGCTGACAATCCAGAACCGCAGGGCACGCGGCAAGGATCGTTATGAGGTTACCTGCACTCCCGACAAGGTAGAGTGGAGCAGCCAGAACATGCTGGTCCTTGGCATCGTTGTAATCCTGGGTATTTGCCTGCACTTGTACAACTTTTGGGCAAAGATGATGCTCGTGGACTTGGTTCCCTGTGCCGGTGACCACCATTTGGCCACCAACGGCGTGTACTGGATTGCAGAGACCTTCTCTTGCCCTGTGTACACCGTTATATATCTCGTGTGGTTGGCTGCCCTGTGGATGCATCTGAACCACGGTATGTGGAGTGCCATGCAGACCTTGGGATGGAGTGGCAAGATTTGGTTCAACCGTTGGCGCACAATCGGCTGCATCGTTTCCACCATCGTTGTCCTGATGTTTGCTGCTGTGGCTGTATTGTTCTGCTTCGGCTATCGTCCTTGTGACTTTGATACCTTTGCTGCGGCTGTTTCCTCTTGCAGTACTATTGTCATCTGTTAATTAAACGTATCTCCAATCACATCATTATATTATAGCAACATTATGGCAAAGACTATAGATTCAAGAATCCCTGAGGGACCTATTGCTGAGAAATGGACTAACTACAAGGCTCACCAGCGTCTGGTCAACCCCAAGAATAAGCTCAAGCTCGACGTCATCGTCGTAGGTACAGGTCTGGCAGGTGCCAGTGCTGCCGCTTCTCTGGCCGAGATGGGCTTCAATGTATATAACTTCTGCATCCAGGACTCTCCTCGTCGTGCTCACTCTATCGCTGCACAGGGCGGTATCAATGCAGCCAAGAACTATCAGAACGATGGTGACTCTGTTTACCGCCTTTTCTACGATACCGTGAAGGGTGGTGACTACCGTGCCCGTGAGGCCAACGTATACCGTCTGGCAGAGGTGAGCAACGCCATCATCGACCAGTGTGTGGCTCAGGGTGTGCCTTTCGCACGTGAATACGGCGGCATGCTGGCCAACCGTTCTTTCGGTGGCGCACAGGTAAGCCGTACATTCTATGCCAAGGGCCAGACGGGCCAGCAGCTCCTCTTGGGTGCATACTCTTCACTCAGCCGCATGGTCAATGCCGGCAAGGTTAAGCTCTATACACGTTATGAGATGGAGGACGTGGTTATCATTGACGGTCATGCGCGCGGTATCATCGCCAAGAATCTGGTGAGTGGCAAGTTGGAGCGCTTCAGCGCCAATGCCGTGGTTATCGCTACCGGTGGTTATGGCAACGCATACTTCCTCAGCACCAATGCTATGGGCTGTAACTGTACAGCTGCCATCCAGTGTTACCGCAAGGGTGCCCTCATGGCCAATCCCTCTTATGTCCAAATTCACCCCACCTGTATCCCCGTACACGGCGACAAGCAGTCCAAACTGACCCTGATGTCAGAGTCTCTGCGTAACGACGGCCGTATCTGGGTTCCCAAGAAGTTGGAGGATGCCAAGGCATTGCAGGCTGGTACCAAGCAGGGTTATGAGATTCCCGAGGAGGACCGCGACTACTATCTGGAGCGCCGCTATCCTGCATTCGGTAATCTTGTTCCACGCGACGTGGCTTCACGTGCTGCCAAGGAACGTTGCGATAAGGGTTTCGGCGTGAACAACACCGGCCTGGCTGTGTTCTTGGACTTCTCCGAGTCCATCCAGCGTTTGGGCATCAACGAGATTCTGCAGCGTTATGGCAACCTCTTCGATATGTACGAGGAGATTACCGATGTCAACCCCGGCAAGTTGGCCAAGACCGTAAACGGTGTGGATTACTACTATCCCATGATGATCTTCCCCGCCATCCACTACACCATGGGCGGTGTGTGGGTGGACTACGAACTGCAGACCACCATCCCCGGCCTGTTCGCCATCGGTGAGTGTAACTTCTCCGACCATGGTGCCAACCGTCTGGGTGCATCCGCACTGATGCAGGGTCTGGCCGACGGTTACTTTGTGCTTCCTTATACTATACAGAACTACCTGGCCGACCAAAAGCTGTGGCCGCGCCTCTCTACCGAGTTGCCCGAGTTCGCTGCTGCCGAGAAGGCCGTCAATGCCGAGATCGACCGTCTCATGAACATTAAGGGCAAGCGCTCTGTAGACTCCATCCACAAGGAATTGGGCCATATCATGTGGGAACACGTGGGCATGGGCCGTACCAAGGCTGGTCTGGAGGAAGGTCTGAAGCTTCTGAAGGGCATCCGCAAGGAGTTCAACGAGAACCTCTTTATCCCAGGCACCAAGGAAGGTCTTAACGTAGAGCTGGACAAGGCTATCCACCTGCGCGACTTCATCCTCATGGGTGAACTGGTGGCCAATGACGCCCTGCATCGCGAGGAGAGCTGTGGCGGTCACTTCCGCGAGGAGCACCAGACAGAGGAAGGCGAGGCCAAGCGTGATGACGAGAACTTCTTCTACGTAGGTTGCTGGGAGTACAAGGGCAATGACGATGCCACTCCCGAACTCATCAAGGAACCTCTCCACTACGAGGACATCAAGGTACAGCAGCGTAACTATAAGAACTAATCCCTAATCCAGACGATTATTATGGCAAAGAATATATCAGTAACCGTAAAGTATTGGAAACAGAATGGTCCTAAGGCACAGGGTCGTTTTGAAGAGAAGAAGATGAACAACGTTCCCGACGACACCTCTTTCCTGGAGATGCTCGACATGATGAACGAGGAACTCATCGAAGAGGGCAAGGAGCCTTTCGTCTTTGACCACGACTGCCGCGAAGGCATCTGTGGCATGTGCTCACTGTATATCAACGGTACGCCTCACGGTAAGACCGAGCGTGGAGCCACCACCTGCCAGCTCTACATGCGC
>DBLZ01000008.1 GCA_002297545.1 Prevotellaceae bacterium UBA711
TCTGCCTTACAAGCAGAGGGTCGGCGGTTCGAATCCGTCATTGCCCACAGAAGTGGTGGAAAGAGACTGACAGCTACTCTTCGGAGTATGTCGGTCTTTTTTCTTTATAATAACATTTGAGACATGGAACTAAGCCTCCTTTCAGCCATCAGCCCAATTGATGGACGCTATCGTGCCAAGACCGAGCCCCTGGCAGGTTATTTTTCTGAGTATGCCTTGATCAAGTATCGTGTGCGAGTGGAGATAGAGTACTTCATCGCCCTGTGCGAGTTGCCCCTGCCGCAGTTGGAGGGCTTTCCCGCCTCGGCCGAGACCCTGCGCGACATATATCGCAACTTTTCCGAGGCCGATGCCCAGCGTGTGAAGGACATAGAGGCTGTCACCAACCATGACGTGAAGGCCGTGGAATACTTCATTAAGGAGCAGTTCGACCGTATAGGCGGACTGGAGGCCTACAAGGAATTCATTCACTTTGGCCTCACCAGCCAGGACATCAACAACACCAGTGTGCCCCTCAGCATCAAGGAAGCCCTGCAGGAGGTTTACTATCCCCAGATAGAGCAGTTGATAGAGTGTCTGCGCGGTTATGCCGAGGAGTGGAAGGACGTGCCCATGCTGGCCAAGACCCATGGCCAGCCTGCATCGCCCACCCGCATGGGCAAGGAGGTGATGGTCTTCGTCTATCGTCTGGAACGTCAGCTGGCCATGCTCAAGGCTCAGCCCCTGACAGCTAAGTTCGGTGGAGCCACCGGCAACTACAATGCCCATCATGTGGCTTATCCCCAGTATGACTGGCGCGCTTTCGGCAACCGCTTCGTAAGCGAGAAGCTGGGTCTGGTGCGTGAGGAGTGGACCACACAGATATCCAACTACGACTGCCTGGCCGGTGTCTTCGATGCCATGAAGCGCATCAATACCATCATCATAGATCTGGACCGCGACTTCTGGCAATACGTTTCCATGGAGTACTTCCGCCAGAAGGTGAAGGCCGGTGAGGTGGGTTCCAGCGCCATGCCACACAAGGTGAATCCCATCGATTTCGAGAATTCGGAAGGCAATCTGGGGATGGCCAACGCCATACTGACGCACTTGGCACAGAAGTTGCCCATCAGCCGCCTGCAGCGCGATCTGACTGACTCCACCGTGTTGCGCAACGTGGGTGTGCCTATGGGACACATGCTCATCAGCGTACAGAGCACTCTGAAGGGACTGGGCAAGCTGGTGCTGAACCAGCAGGCCATCAATCGCGACCTGGACGGATGCTGGGCCGTATGCGCCGAGGCCATACAGACCATACTGCGTCGTGAGGCATACCCTCATCCCTACGAGGCTCTGAAGGCCCTGACCCGTACCGGTGCAGGCATCAACGAGGCCACCATCAAAGAGTTTATCGAGGGACTGGACGTCGGCGAGGCCGTGAAGGCAGAGCTTCGCCGGATCACTCCTCACACCTATACCGGCATATAAACAGCTCGGCACACCCGCAGACGGGCATGCCCCGATATGTATATATAAATAAGGCATGGCACGGCTTCCCGGTCCGTCGGCCCATCGGGGGAAGGAGTACCGGTGGCATACCATCGAGACTTAGGTATTAGACAGAAAAACACATCAATTCAAGAAACACAGACTATGAGTACAGAAGACGAGAGCTGGCGCCAGCACTTTGCCGCAGAAGGAAACGATGGAGGCGAGCAGCGCCCCCGCCGCACTGCTTTCAACGGGCAGGAGCGCGGCTATCAGAGAAGAGATTTCCGCTCCAATGATGGAGCATACAATAATGCAGGTCGCCGTGAGGGTGGCTATCAACACCGCGCGGGCGGTGGTTATCCGCGTAGCGAGGGTACATACACACGTCGCGAGAACTCCGGCTACACACCACGCCGTGAAGGCGGTGACTATCGTCGCGAGGGTGGCTATCAGCAGCGCGAGGGCGGTTACCGTCGTGAAGGCGGATACAACCGTTCCGAAGGCTATCAGCGTCGCGAAGGTGATTTCCGTGGACGTCAGTACGGCGAGGGTGGCTACCAACGGCGCGAGGATGGTGCGCAGTCACGTCCCTACAACCGCGATGGAGGTTACCGCCAGCATGGCGGCGGCAATGGCTATGGCCAGCGTTCTTCCGAGGGCGGGTACCGCAAGCGCACCCCGGGCTACAATCCTCATGCCAAGTACAGCATGAAGAAGCAGATAGAGTACAAGGAGAAGAACTACGACCCCGACGAACCCGTGCGCTTGAACCGTTACCTGTCCAATGCAGGAGTATGCAGCCGACGTGAGGCAGATACCTTCATACAGGCAGGAGTGGTGAAGGTCAACGGAGTGGTGGTTACCGAGTTGGGCACCAAGGTGAAGCGCAGCGACGAAGTGATGTTCCACGACCAGACCATAAACATGGAGAAGAAGGTCTACGTGCTGCTCAACAAGCCCAAGGACTATGTCACCACCAGCGACGATCCCCAGAACCGCAAGACGGTGATGGATCTGGTAAAGAATGCCTGTCGCGAGCGCATCTACCCCGTAGGCCGACTGGACCGCAACACCACGGGTGTGCTCCTGCTGACCAATGACGGCGACCTGGCAAGTAAATTGACACATCCACAGTACATGAAGAAGAAGATCTACCATGTCTATTGCGATCGCAATGTCACCGCAGCCGACATGCGACAGATAGCCGACGGCATAGTACTGGACGATGGAGAGATACATGCCGACGCCATAGACTATGCGTCAGATACAGACAAGAAGCAGGTAGGCATAGAGATACACAGCGGACGCAACCGCATAGTACGCCGCATCTTCGAGCATCTTGGCTACAAGGTCATCAAGTTGGACCGTGTCTACTTTGCCGGCCTCACCAAGAAGAACGTCAAGCGAGGCGACTGGCGTTTTCTCACTCAGGAGGAGGTGAACATGCTCAAGATGGGTGCATTCGAATAGACCAATTACCATAGACACACTATGAAAAGAACAAAAGTAATAGACGCCCTGAGTCGCACTGACTTCGGCTCGGACATCATCGTAAAGGGCTGGGTACGCTCCAAGCGTGGCAGCAAGGGCATCTTCTTCGTAGCCCTCAACGATGGCTCTACCATCAAGAACATACAGATAGTGGGCGATGACGCCAACTTCGACGAAGAGATTGTCAAGCAGATTACCACCGGCGCCTGTATCAGCGTCCGCGGCATCTTGGTCGAGAGCCCGGCGGCCGGACAGGCCAGTGAGGTGCAGGCCAAGGAGATAGAGATACTGGGACCGGCCGACAATACCTATCCCCTGCAGAAGAAGGGCGCATCGTGGGAATACCTGCGCAGTGTGGCCCATCTGCGTCCACGTACCAACACTTTCGGTGCCATCCTGCGCATACGTCACAACATGGCCATGGCCATCCACACATACTTCCATGAGCATGGCTACTTCTACTTCCATACACCGCTGATCACAGCCAGTGATTGCGAGGGTGCTGGGCAGATGTTCCAGGTGACGACCAAGAACCTCTACGATCTGAAGAAGGACGAGAACGGCAGCATCATCTATGACGATGATTTCTTTGGCAAACAGACGTCGCTGACCGTCAGCGGTCAGCTGGAGGGCGAGTTGGGAGCCACGGCCCTGGGAGCCATATATACGTTTGGCCCCACGTTCCGGGCCGAGAACTCCAACACGCCGCGCCATTTGGCAGAGTTCTGGATGATAGAGCCGGAGGTAGCCTTCATGGACCTGGAGGAGCTTATGGACCTAGAGGAAGACTTCATAAAGTACTGTGTGCGGTGGGCCTTGGAGAACTGCAAGGACGACTTGGAGTTTCTCAACAAGATGGTGGACAAAGGGTTGATAGAGCGTTTGGAGGGCGTGCTGAAGGATAGCTTCGTGCGCCTGCCCTACACCGAGGGTATCAAGATATTGCAGCAGGCTATCCGCGACGGGCACAAGTTCGAGTTTCCTTGCAACTGGGGCGACGACCTGGCCAGCGAGCACGAACGTTACCTCGTGGAGGAGTACTTCCGTAAGCCCGTCATAATGACCAACTATCCCAAGAAGATAAAGGCCTTCTACATGAAGGTGGATGCCGAGCGCCCCGTTTTGGACGGACAGGAGATGGAAGAGACTGTGCAGGGCACCGACGTGCTGTTCCCCTCCATAGGAGAGATTATCGGAGGCAGCGTGCGCGAGGAGAGCTACGACAAGCTGGTGGCAGAGATCAACGCCCGGCATATACCCATGAAGGACATGACCTGGTATCTGGATACCCGCAAGTACGGTTCCTGCCCACATGCAGGCTTTGGCCTCGGCTTCGAGCGTCTCATCCTCTTCGTCACGGGCATGCAGAACATCCGCGATGTCATCCCCTTCCCCCGTACGCCGAAGAACGCTGAGTTCTGACCCGACATACCACAATTGCTTGGAATCCACATGGGATTCCAAGCAATTGTTTTTAGCGGCTGTGCCGCGCATCAGCCTTGGCAGTCTTTGTGCTTTGTTAATATAGCAATGAGATGGGACGTTTATAAAGTAAGAGCCACGATGCTCCATGACAGCGGACATCGTGGCTCTTTGTCTTGTGACAAGGGTGGGGTTATTACTTTTTGTAGAACATCTTCACGCTTTGACCATTTAATGTCTGGCTCACAGTATAGGCGTTTTCCGTCCATGTTGTGACCTTGGCACTCAATGTTTGCTCGTATGGTATGCCATTGATAAGGGTGCTGACGAAGGTAACCTGCTTGTTGTTCTTGTTATAGTTCCAAGTTCCTTCCTCAGTCTGCGTCTGCTCAGTGCCAAGGCTCGTTGCCTTTGTTAATGCGGTGTAGGTGCCGTCTTCCTTGAAGTTCAGTTCTGACTCCATGCCGAACTCCTGGCTGCTGAGCACCATGCTCTTGCCATCTACCTTGAACTCTGCCTGATAGAACTTGTACAGTCCGGTGTAGGGTGCATTGTCGCCGATGGTTTCATCATCGCTGCATGAGGTGAAACCGGTGAGGCATACTACTGCCATCATGGCAAGGAACATTGTGCTCTTGCCGATTGTCTTGAAGAAATTCTTCATATCCGTATAGTGTTTTTATTATCCATCCGGTTCCACGATGGATGCCTGTTATGGTATTTGAAGCGCGGAACCGCGTGCGTTGGCACTACGCTCCATGTAATTATTCTTCCTGAGTGGTATGATATCTATTCGATAGATGGTGTGTTCTCGGTCTGATGTCTGTGGGCCGAGAACTTTGTGTCATTGTATGCTCATCAGTGGATCATCCGCAAAGATACATCTTTTTTTACCAAATTACAAGTTTTTTGGCTTTCCTTTACACTTGAGCTTCGATAAAGGCCCTGGAGAGGCTCTGTGTGGTTTCCGTGGTTTGGGTCTGTTCCGGGAGGCGGGGTGGTGTGGAACCTGCCTCGATTGCCTTCTATCTGCCAGGTTCGTCGCGTTTCTCTCTCTCATGTATCAGCCTGTAGGCCAGTGATCCGGGCGGCGGGGTGGCCGGGCAGGCATTGCGTGGAAACCATGCGGCGGACTGCAGTTCTTCCTCCTGCACACGTATCTCGCCGCTCTCGTACTCGGCAGTGAAGCCCAGCATAAGCTGGGATGGAAAAGGCCAGCCTTGGCTGCCGAAGTAGCGGATATTGCGCACACGGATGCCCGTTTCCTCCATTATCTCGCGCTGCACGGCGTGTTCTGCCGATTCGCCGGCCTCGATGAATCCTGCCAGGCAGGAGTGGAAACGTATGTTGCGATTGCGGTGGAGGGCCAGAAGGATGTCGTTGCCTCGGCTCACCAACATTATCACACATGGTTCTATGCGGGGAAAGATCATGTTGGCACACTCCGGACAGAACATTGCGGTCGCCCTGTCTCCAGGCTGCAGGCGCGCTCCACACCGTGGACAGAAGCGTGTCCGCCTGAGCCACTCCGTCAGGGCTTTGGCGCGGAAGTACGGCAAAGACTCCTCTTCGCCCCTTTCGGCAAAGAAACCGCGCAGCGTCCGGCGTTCGTATCCGTCACCGGGATCTATCGCACCGCTCAGTCCGAGGACGCAGATATTCGTGTCCTTTTCCTCGAAGAGCAAAGGTGCTTCGCCACTGGTCTGTGAAGCACACGCGCAGGCCTGTACCTGCGTAAGGTCGGCAAACGTAAGTGGTAAAGCGTCGCGCCGCAACACCATGTCGCGGTCGCATATAATGATGCAACGGCATGCCGTGCATCGGGGAGATAGCGTTATGGCCATATCTGCATCGGTTTTGTCTGTGGTGGCAGCCTGAGTCTCGTTCTCGCGCGCATACATTATAATAATATGGGCCGCCATGCACCACTTCACACACAAAGGTACGAAAACCGCGCGTATGGGCAAAGCATCCACTGCGCTTTTTGCACTCAAATGGGCTCAAGGGTCAGTTTGCCTAATTGCCTTGGGCTACAGGTTTTCCCTTCCGGGCGTAGTAAAACTCCTCTCGTCATTTATGCTAAATCCACCTGCGGAGCATCCTCTTATTGCGTATCTTTGCGATGTGAAGATAACGGAACACTAAACAACACAAAACAATCTACAACCATGAAACGTACCATGCTACTGACGACGGTGATGATAATGTCAATGCTCTTGACAAGTGTGAATGCCAATGCACAGCGACGCAACAGGGAGCACGAACGTACCGAGCTCCGCGGTGGGCGCCACCATGACCGCCACAATCCCGGCGGCGATCACCGCTACGACCGCGATGGGCGCCGTGGACACGACAAGTTGGGCCACGCTCCCCGTCCCGAGTATCGTCCGCAGGTTCGCTCCCACAGGGGCAGGATGGTACGCTGCACTCCGCCACGTGTGCGCCGTGGCTGCTTTGTTCCCGGTTGGGAGGGCCGTGTACGATACCATCACGATGGCCGATGGGGCTACTACGTAGGTGGAAGATGGGTCTACTACGACTGCTACTACAATCCTTATGATTTCTTCTGCGAGCCCATTCCGCCCCGCCCCATGCACCCTGTCCCGGTGGTACACGTCCATCACGGCAATGCAGGAGAAGTGGCAGCCGGCATAGCAGTGGGGACGGTGATAGGGTGCATCCTCGGAAGCATGGCGCAATAGTTGTCTCCACGGCACACGCTGCCTGTTCCCTCGGGGTGTGTCGTCGGGCACCGGCACAACATAGGGCCGACAACCGGTTTGTGCGTACGAAAGAACCGATTCTTCCGTATGCACAAACCGGTTCTTTCTCTCCAATAAATCGGTTGTTGAGGCCAACGTATCATGGAGCCTTGCTACGTCCACGCCCGGCACGACCTGTAACCACACGCAGTGGCGGCCTGCACGTCGCACCCACATACAATCCGGGCCACAGCATGCCGGCAAGAGAGTTCCCATCGTGCATCCGGGTGTCCGTGGCACGGGTTCAATGCCAAAATATGTTTAGATTTCGTAAAAGTGTCGAACTTTATTGCAAAACCGGAGGGTTTTAGCTATATTTGTTGTGCAAACCATGCGCAGGCACCACGTGTTTGCGTACCTTATCAAGTATAAAGCGTCATGGAAAGTCAGAATTTTTGTCTTATTTTGGCGGGAGGCATAGGGCAGAGGTTGTGGCCGGTGAGCCGCAGCATGAAGCCGAAACAGTTTTTGGATTTCTTTGGCACGGGGCGCACCCTGCTGCAACAGACCTACGACCGTGTGTCGCAGGTGGTGGCCCCGGACAACATATATATCAGCACCAACGTGCAGTATCTGCCCCTCATCTACGAGCAGTTGCCGCAGGTGGACGACATGCACATATTGGAGGAACCGCTACGTCGCGGCACGCTGGCCTCGGTGGTGTGGGGCATGGCCGTGATTACCAAGCGTAACCCCAAGGCCAGCGTATTGGTGACACCCTCGGACCAACTGGTCTTGCAACAGGACATCTACACGAAGGACGTGCTGGACGGTCTGGAGTTCGTGGCCTCGCACGACTGTCTGATGGTCGTGGGCGAGAAGGCCACACGCCCGGAGGTCAACTACGGTTACATACAAAAGGGCGAGAAAACGGACAAGCCGGGCATAAGCAAGGTGAAAACATTCACCGAAAAACCCGCCATGGAATTTGCCGAAACCTTTGTCCGCGACGGCGGCTTTCTGTGGAACACCGGCCTGCATGTCTTCCGCGCTGACGTGCTCCTGGACACCGTATGCCACCTGATGCCAGAGTACCAAGTGGCCATTCCACGTCTGATGGCCGATGCCGAATGCGACGACGCCAGACTGGTGCCCGAAGTGTTTCAAATGCTGCCAAACCTGAGCATGGCAGTTGGGCTGCTGGAGCATGCCGACAACGTCTATGTCAAGGAATGCTCATTCGGATGGGCCGACATAGGTACATGGACTGCCCTACACGATGACTGCCCCGCGGATGCCGAAGGCAACGTGCTGATGGACACCAAGGCATATCTCTATGACTGCCGCGACAATGTCATCCGCCTGCCCCATGGGAGGATAGCCGTGGTCAAGGGGCTAAAGGACTACGTCATAGCACAGGAGGGCGAGATATTGATGATATGTCCGCGCGAAGACGTGGCGGCTATGCGCAAGATGCACACCGACACCAAGTTCATGTGAGGACATCCTCCATGCAAGGAAGCCGCGCCAAGAGTCTGTGCTCTTGGCGCGGCTTCCTTGTCGTTGGCAGACCGATGCCATGATTCACACGCGCATCATCCGCCTGTCAATCTGTGTTCAGAACTGTGCCCTGATGTCGGCAGCAATCTGTTGGAACTCCTCGGGCGTAAGGTTGAGATGAGGGTTGGTGAACCTCATGTCGGCCTCGCTCTGCATGGGCACCAGATGGATGTGGGCATGAGGAACTTCCAGTCCCAGCACGCACTGGCCCACCTTGACGCAGGGTATGACCTTGCGGATGGCGATGGCCACCTTCTTGGCGAATACCTGCAGGCCGGCCAGCTCCTCGTCGTCGAGGTCGAAGATATAGTCAACCTCGCGCTTGGGGATAACCAGGGTGTGCCCTTTCTGCAAGGGGCTGATGTCCAGGAATGCGAAGTAATGTTCGTCCTCTGCTATCTTGTAGCAAGGTATCTCGCCGGCTACTATGCGTGAAAAGATGCTCATGACGGTATCAGGCTTCGTAGCAGATTTCTGTTATTTCCAGCTGGATCTCGCCCTGAGGCACGCGGATGGTGGCGATGTCGCCCACCTTCTTGCCCAGCAATCCCTGTGCGATGGGGGTCTCCACGCTGATTTTGCCTGCACGGTGATCGGCCTCTGTGGCACTGACGATGGTGTACTTCATGGACATGCCGTTTCTGACATTCTTCAAACCCACCGTGGCCATAATCTGAACCGTGCCCGTGTCCATATTGCGGGTGTCGATTATCTTGGCGTCCAATATGGTTTGCTTCAGCATTGCAATCTGGGTCTCCAGCTTGCTCTGCCATTCCTTTGCAGCATCGTACTCCGCATTCTCGCTGAGGTCGCCCTTGTCGCGTGCCTCGGCGATGGCAGCACTGGCGGCGGGTCGGTCCACGCTCTCCATGCGCTGCAACTTGGCCACGAGTTCGTCGTAGCCCTTTTGTGACATGTATGCCATTTCTCTTGGTTTAAGGTTAGTTTATGTGTAACAGTCGCGTGTGTCCGGTGAGTGCCATATAAGAGGCATGCCTTTTGCAAAGGTAAAAACAAAAGAATTCCGACCTTTACGGTCAGAACCCTTCTCTATGTCCACCTGTTGCCCGGGGTATGTTTCCCGAGACACAGTGCAAAGGTATAACAATAAAACGAATAAACGGCCATAAAAAGGTTAAATTGTGGCAATCTGATGTTTTTTGCCTCATCGTGGCTTATATATAACAAGGTATAAGGTAATTTTTCGTATCTTTGCATGGAAATACACGTGTTTAATACAACAATACGAAAACAAGCAAGATGAATGTAATTACCAAAACCGTCTCACTGCCTGATGGACGCACCATCAGCATTGAGACCGGCAAGTTAGCCAAACAAGCCGATGGTGCCGTGATGTTGCGTATGAACAACACCGTGCTCCTGGCCACTGTTTGTGGTGCCAAGGATGCAGTCCCCGGCACGGATTTTATGCCTTTGCAGGTAGAGTATCGCGAGAAGTACAGCGCAGCCGGCCGTTTCCCCGGCGGCTTCACCAAACGCGAGGGTAAGGCCAACGACGACGAGATCCTGGTCTGCCGTCTGGTGGATCGCGCCCTGCGTCCCCTCTTCCCCGACAACTATCATGCCGAGGTCTATGTCAATGTTATCCTTTTCTCTGCCGATGGCGTGGACATGCCCGATGCATTGGCAGGCTTTGCCGCAAGTGCGGCACTGAGCTGTAGCGACATCCCATTCGATGGTCCCATCAGCGAGGTGCGTGTGGCACGTGTCGACGGCGAATATGTCATCAACCCCACCTTTGCACAACTCGAGAAGGCCGATATGGACCTGATGGTAGGTGCCACCGAGGAGAACATCATGATGGTGGAAGGCGAGATGAAAGAGGTGAGCGAACAGGACTTGCTGGGCGCACTGAAAGCAGCCCACGAGGCCATCAAGCCCATGTGCCGCCTGCAGAAAGAACTGGCCAAGGAGCTTGGTACCGACGTGAAACGCGAATACTGCCACGAGGTGAACGACGAGGAGTTGCGCGAACAGGTGAAGAAGGTCTGCTACCAGCCCGCATACGACGTGACCAAGCAGGCACTGGAGAAGCATGCACGTGCCGAGGCGTTCGAGAAGATCCGCGAGGACTTCAAGCTGGAGTATGCCGCCGCACACACTGATCTGACCGATGACGAACTGGCAGAGAAGAACGCCTTGGTGGACCGTTATTATCATGACGTGGAGCGCGACGCCATGCGCCGTTGCATCCTGGACGAGGGCATACGTCTGGACGGTCGCAAGACCACGGACATACGCCCCATCTGGTGCGAGGTCAGCCCCCTGCCCATGCCTCACGGCAGTGCCATCTTCACCCGTGGCGAGACTCAGTCGTTGAGCACCACCACCCTGGGCACCAAGATGGACGAGAAGATGGTGGACAACGTTCTGGACAAGAGCTACATGCGCTTCCTCCTGCACTACAACTTTCCTCCCTTCTCCACCGGCGAGGCTAAGGCTCAGCGCGGCATAGGACGTCGCGAGATAGGCCACGGTCACTTGGCATGGCGTGGTCTGAAGGGTCAGATCCCCGAGGACTATCCCTACACGATCCGCGTAGTGAGTGACATTCTGGAGAGCAACGGATCCAGCTCTATGGCCACCGTATGTGCCGGCTGCCTGTCGCTGATGGACGCAGGTGTGCCCCTGAAATCTCCTGTCAGCGGCATCGCAATGGGTCTGATCAAGAACCCCGGCGAGGACAAGTTTGCCATACTGTCTGACATCCTTGGCGACGAGGATCATCTGGGCGACATGGACTTCAAGACTACAGGTACTCCCAAGGGCCTGACCGCTACACAGATGGATATCAAGTGCGACGGTCTCTCATACGAAATTCTGGAACAGGCACTGATGCAGGCCAAGGCCGGTCGCGAGCACATCCTCGGCGAGATGCTGAAGACGCTGCCTGCACCGCGTCCCGAGCTGAAGCCCCATGTTCCCCGCATTGAGCAGCTCATCATTCCCAAAGAGTTCATAGGTGCAGTCATTGGCCCCGGTGGCAAGATCATTCAGGGCATGCAGGAGGATACCGGTGCCGTCATAACCATCGATGAAGAGGATGGCGTTGGCAAGGTGCAGGTTTCTGGCTCCAGCAAGGCTGTCATAGATGCTGCCATGAGCAAGATCAAGGCTATCGTGGCTGTGCCTGAGATTGGCGAGGTGTACGAGGGTACCGTGCGTTCTGTGATGCCCTATGGTTGCTTCGTGGAGTTCATGCCCGGCAGAGACGGACTGCTGCACATCAGCGAGATAGACTGGAAACGCCTGGAAACTGTAGAGGAAGCAGGTATAAAGGAGGGCGACAAGCTGAAGGTGAAGCTCCTGGAGATTGATCCCAAGACAGGCAAGTACAAGCTCTCACGCCGCGTGCTCATAGAGAAGCCCGAGGGTTATGTGGAGCGTGAGCGCCGCCCACGTCCTGCACGCCCCGAACGCCCGGTGCGTGGTGAGCGTGGTGAGCGCCCCGAACGTGGCGACCGCAGCGAGCGTCCCATGCGTGGTGAAAGGGGTGAGCGTGGCGATCGTCGTCCCCGTCCTCAGGCAGAGTCGGAGAATACATCCGAAGAGACCGTAGAATAATTAGGACCACATAGATCATCCCCTCGTGACCGTTTCTCCATGAGATATGGTCCGAGGGGATGTTTTGTGTACTCACGATAGACTGCCCATCTCTCATATATTACTGCCCACACCATACGCTAACAGGAGACTTTGTTTGTGTGGAAGTGATGTTTTTGCAGGTAAGGCATGGGGGCTCACTATTTTATCGTACCTTTGTTGGCGAGAAGATGAATTGCTGCATGCCAATGGCATACGACATAAGAAGAATGAGTGTAAAGAATATCATTGCCGCCGTAATATGTTTGGCTACAATGCCCACACTTGTCTCTGCTGCGTGCGTAGAGCAGGAACCGGCCGCTCCTCTGTCCGTGGAGTGGGTGGTAGGAACCGTAGTGAGCGAGGCTGAGTTGAAGGGCACCCCGGCCGAAATGTGGTTTCGTGCAGAGGAAATAAGTGATGAGGTGTTTGCCAGGATGTGGCTCAGGTCGTGGAAAAGGGAGTGCCCTCTCCGACGTTCGGACCTGAGGTACCTGAAGATGCTTTATTGCAATGCCGATGGCAAGCCGCAGAGGGGTGAGATGGTGGTAAGTGTTTCCATAGCGGAGAAAGTGCTGAGGATCTTCCGCCGGTTATATGAGGCCGGCTACAGGATAGAGAGAATGGAGTTGATAGACAACTACATGGCTGACGACGAGACGGCGATGCGCGCCAACAACTCCTCGGCCTTCAACTTCCGCTTCATGACTGGGAGCACCATCAAGGTGTCCAAGCATGGCCTGGGACTGGCCATAGATATCAATCCGCTGTACAACCCCTACGTCAAACGCAAGGCAAACGGCATGTGGCACATAGAACCATCCACGGCCAAGCCCTACGCTTTCGATCGCGACCGGAGAGAGGACATCCCCTGCAAGATCAGCCACGAGGACCTGGCCTACAAGCTATTCAAGGAAGAAGGCTTCGAGTGGGGAGGCGACTGGAATTCGTTGAAAGATTATCAACATTTTGAATACAACCAATGAGAAGACTATCATCATTGCTGGCCATCATGGCCATCCTGACCATCCTGCCTGTGTATGGTCAGAGGGAAAGAAACGTAGTGTACCGCGTGGGAGTGGGAGAGTTTACCTACAAGCCGGCGGCGGAGGATAATGCGAGCACTGCCGGGAAGGTGCTCAAGGGTGTTGCCGAGACGCTGCTGACGGGACAGACGGCCAGGCACGAACCTCAGTATGCCGATGCTGTGAGGGCCAGTATCCTTTCGGGGCTCAGTCATGTGTATCTCTTTCGAACTTTCGACTGTGCCACAGCAGTGCAGGAGAGCGCCGGGAACGAGCCTGTACTACATGCTGAGGGTCTGATAAGCAACATGAGCACCATATCCAAGGTGGTCACCACGAAGGACAGCAAGGGCATATCGCACAATGATACGTACTACCGTGGACAGGTCAACGTGATCGTCAATCTGAAGGATGTCACCACAGGAACCGTGGTGGACAGCCATACATTTGACGCTGCCGGTGGCGATGCCAACTGGCTTTCCTCCCGCGACAAGGCCATGACCAACGCCATTGAGTACCTGAGCACGCGCATCACCAAGCATTACAATAAACTATTCCCCCTGTATGCCTCTGTAGTGGAAGGCGGCAACGTCAAGAAACAGAAGCAGAAGGAGGTTTACATAGACCTGGGTGAACTCCATGGCGTTTGTCGGGGCATGCACTTCGACGTATTTCTCTCCCGCACCGTGGCCGGCAAGGAAGCGCGCACACAGATAGGCCAGCTGAAGATCTCCGAGGTGGAGGGTGACGAGATAAGTCTGTGCAAGGTCACCCGTGGAGGCAATGAGATAAAGTCTGCCCTGGAGGATGGCAAGTCACTGGTTATAATAAGCAGATAGTATATAGGCAGGGATATCAGAAGTCGCACCGTAGCACTCTTGCTACAACTGCGAGCACACAATTATGCGAAAAGTCACCCAAAGCCGTGGAGGACCTGCAGCAGATCTACGGACTCGGTGTGGATGACTCAACAGGCAGCATCGAGGCAGTAGGGGACAGTGATACTTTCAACACGGCAGAGTGCCATCCCACGGCAAATTACCCTAAAGAGTTCAAGGTGCTGAAGCGTGCTCCCACTGGCATTGTCATGAAAGACAATTGCTTCCCTTTGGAGGTACTATGATGTCGTGTGTCGGCACCTTTGTCCAGTCAAAATCCTTCAGCAGTTCCTGTGGAGACATGTGGGTGGGTTCGGACAGCAGTCCGGCCAGGTGCGCCATGTGGCCGATTATCTCTTTTGGCAAGGTGCCGTGGTCGCGCAGGTATCCCAAGTCCATGGACTTGTCTCGCTTGCACAGGCGTTGACCTTGTGCGTTGCATAGGAGGGGATGGTGGAAGAATAGCAGGGGAGGCATGTTGTGGTCGTCCCGGAAAAGTACCTGTCTGAGGTGGATTTGCTGGGGCGAGGACAGTAGCAGGTCGCGGCCGCGTACGATTTCCGTAACTCCCATAAGGGCATCGTCCACAACCACGGCAAGTTGGTATGCCCATGCTCCGTCCTTGCGCCGGACGATGTAGTCTCCGCAGTGTTCCGTAAGGTTGATGTCGTGCCGGCCATAGTGGCCGTCGAGGAAGGGAATGACGGTGTCGGGGACCATCAGGCGGGTGGTGGCTGGAGGGAGGGACTTGTCGGACACGTCTGACTGTTTTGACTGTTTTGGTCGGCATGTGCCTTTGTAAACCACACGTCCGTCGCTCTCGTGCGGGGCCTGTGTGGCCATGATGTCGGCGCGGGTGCAGTAGCATGGATAGGTCAGCCCCATGTTGTCCAGTCTGTGCAGATAGTGCTCGTAGACCTCGCCACGCCGGCTTTGCCATATTGGCTCGTTGTCCCATGTAAGCCCCAGCCATTCGAGGTCGTCCATCAATTGCAGGGCATACTCCCTGCGGCTGCGTTGCGGGTCGAGATCTTCGATACGCAAGAGCCATTCCCCGCCCTTGCTCTTGGCCGAGAGCCACGAGAGCAGGGCACAAAACACGTTGCCCAGATGCATGCGCCCCGTGGGCGAGGGGGCGAATCTTCCTTTTACCATAGCGATGGGGTCATAACAAATGCCGTGGGCATCGGCGGGGCATGGCCTCGCGGTGCTCACGGCTGCAAAGTTACGACTTTATTTCGTATCTCGTCCTGTTTCGTCTATTTGGTTACGATGTACACCTCGGGTGTCCCGTTGTTTTGCTTGATGGTCATGGAGAGTATTCCGTCCTTCTGCAACTTCTTCATCTCGCTTACGTTTGACTTTTTGCCGTTGATGTATATTACCTGTTCCGGGGCTTCTTCATTCACTTTGCTTGTGATGATCATCACTTCGCCATTGCCTGTACGACCCCGTTGCTTCAGTATGGCTTTTGCGGCTTTTGAACCGGCTTTGAGTATCGTGACGTTGCTTATGTCTTCGGGCTTCAGGCTCGTGGTTTCGGAGAACGTCACCTCTTTGCCGTTGAGGAGGATGAGGGCCTTGTTGACGTCTTTGCATTCGGACATGCCCTTGATGTTTATTACTTTGCCCTTGATGTCTATCACTTTGTCTGACTTCCTGGTGGTGATGACGTGGCATTTCTCCACGCTCTTCCCGTTGCCCTTGTAGGCGATGGTGTACTTGTCGATGGTTTTGCCCACCAGTTGTGTGCCGTCGAACTTGGCAATGGCTACATTGTCAATCACGTAGCTGTCTACGGTGTCCTTGGGGAGCGCTGATGCTTGGATGCCCAGCACGAATGCGCAGAGCGCGAATGTGAATAGTGCTTTCATAATGTTGTTGTGTGTGTTTGGTGTGATCTTAGTTTATTGCCATGAAGGATGTCGTCTTCATAGCCTTGTCGCGGCTCATGATGAACGTCTTCTTTGTGCCGTTTGCAAAGGTGGCTTCCACCCATACGTTCTCGCCTATGGGGGTGGCGGTGATGGTGGCGTCTTCGTCCTGGGAGAGGTTGATGAGTTGTTGCAGGCTGTGTGTCAGGTCCATCATGTCGGACTCCTGTGGCTGTGTGTGCAAGGCAAGCAGCAATGCTATGGAGGCCGCGATGCCTCCGGCCCATGTTACCCATCGCCAGGGGAATGCCTGCATGGAGGAGTTGGTCCGGGTGCCGCCCTGTGCCGTGGTATTGCCCTTGGTTTTGTTGACCAGCCGGTCATATTCTTCCGCACCTTCGTTGGAGAGTAGGGAAGCATTGGCATGCTCCATTCTGACGAGCGCGGCAAAGGCACGCTCGTCGCTGTCAACATCGTTGTTTCCGAGGTAGTATTTTGCGAGAGCCTTTTCTTCGGTGGGAGTGGTGTCGGCGTTGAGGTACCTGTCGATTAGCTCCTTGCGTATGTTCTTGTCGGATATGTTTGTCATAGTTGTTCCTTTATGATGCCCATCAATTGCCTGCGTGCCGCGGAGATGGTTGACTTTATGCTTGTCTTTGGTCTGCCCGTCAATTGGGCAATCTCGTCCAAGGTCATTTCTTCTTCGTTGCGCAGGTGCAGGTATTTTCTTTGTGTGCTTGTGAGTGTCCCGTAGGCTATGTCCTTTATTTTCTCCAGGTCGCAGGCATCTGTAAGGTCGGTTGCCTCGGTGCCACCTGTGTAATTGTCGTGTGGCAGGGTCTGTGTTTTCGGTTGCGTTTTCCTGTAGTGCGATATGCAAATGTTCTTGGCTATCCTGACGGCCAGAGCCTCGGCATCCCTGACGGGGTAGTCCTGTCGGACCATTTCCCATAGCCTCATCAGCGTTTCCTGCACCACATCCTCGGCGTCTGTTGCCGATATCTGTGCAAAGTCCCTGCCAATGGCCAGTAGCTTGGGACGTATCTTTCGTGCTAATAACTCGTATTCCTCGGTGGTCATGTCTTGGCGTTTCTATATTACAGGTCGCAAGATGCCGGCAAAAGTAAAAATAAAAGTGCAGGAAATTGCATGGAGCTGTCGTTATCTTCTTGCTTATGCTCCATAATGATGGCAAAACGGTAAGGATAGGGGGCGCTGGACGTGTAAAAAAAAGTTATTGTGTTTGAAATGCCTTCGTGAAATGGGAAAAAAGCTTACCTTTGCCATATAGACAACAGTTATCAAAAACACAAGACCATGGCAATTCTCAATCTTAACTACAACGCCCTGTGGGAAAGCGTCTGTTCCTGGAGCCGCAAGGCCGGTCGTGTCGCTACGCGCCCTGCTCTGCTCATGTGGTATGTACTGCGTAGCGACAAGACACCGCGTGCCGACAAATTGGCAATCTTTACTTCTCTGGCATACCTTGTCCTGCCCATCGACCTCCTTGATGCCAAGCGCCTGCCCATCATAGGATGGCTGGATGAGGTGATGTCGCTTGCCCTCCTTGTGCAGAAGATGTCGAAATACATCACGCCGGAGATGGAGGCACGTGCGGACAAGCAGTTGGATGAGTGGTTCCCGGAGTACGTGGGCTACGAGGCTGTGGAGGAATAGGGCAGACGGATGCCGGTAGATGTCGGTGGATGATGTCTGGGCTATCGCCGAAGTATCCGGTGCTTCCGGAGCAGATACAAAAGACGTGGGCTGTGTCGAACTGGCACAGCCCACGTTTGGTATATGTATTTTATGTCTGGCAGATTACATCATGCCACCCATTCCGGGAGCACCGCCCATGGGCATTTCGGGCTTGTCCTCCTTGGCGTCGCAGATGACGCACTCGGTGGTGAGGAACATGCCTGCTATGGAAGCAGCGTTCTCCAAAGCCACACGGGTAACCTTGGCGGGGTCTATGATGCCGGCTGCTTTCATGTTCTCGTACTTGTCCTCGCGTGCATTGTAACCATAGTCGCCTTCGCCGGAGCGAACCTCGTTTACTACCACGCTACCCTCCAGGCCTGCGTTCTCCACAATCTGGCGCAGGGGTTCCTCGATGGCGCGGCGGACGATGCGGATACCCGTCTGTTCGTCGGCGTTTGCGCCGGTGAGGTTGTCCAGAGCTTTCTTGGCACGGATGTAGGCCACACCGCCACCGGGGATGATACCCTCTTCTATGGCAGCACGTGTTGCGCACAGTGCATCGTCAACGCGATCTTTCTTTTCCTTCATTTCTACCTCGGAGGGTGCGCCCACGTAGAGTACTGCCACACCGCCTGCCAACTTGGCCAGACGCTCCTGCAACTTCTCCTTGTCGTAGTCGCTGGTAGAGTTTGCAATCTCGTTCTTGATCTGGGCCACACGGTCGGCAATCAACTGCTTGTCGCCGCGACCGTTGACGATGGTGGTGTTATCCTTGCTGATGGTAACCTTGTCGGCGCTGCCAAGCATCTCTATGGTAGCCTGTTCCAGCTTGAGGCCTGTGTCCTCGCTGATTACCAGACCGCCGGTGAGGGTAGCGATGTCTTGGAGCATAGCCTTTCTGCGGTCGCCGAAACCGGGAGCCTTAACAGCGCAAATCTTCAACTGGCCGCGCAGACGGTTCACTACCAAGGTAGTCAGTGCCTCTGAGTCCACGTCCTCGGCAATTACCAGCAGGGGACGGCCGGTCTGTACGGCCGGTTCCAGGATGGGGAGGAAGTCCTTGAGGTTGCTGATTTTCTTGTCGTATATGAGGATGTAGGGGTTCTCCATCTCACACTCCATCTTCTCGGTGTTGGTGACGAAGTAGGGAGAGAGGTAGCCGCGGTCGAACTGCATGCCCTCTACCACACCGATAGTGGTGTCGCGGCCCTTGGCCTCCTCAATGGTGATTACACCGTCCTTGCTCACCTTCTGCATGGCTTCGGCCAGGAGCTGGCCGATCTCGGGGTCGTTGTTGGCGCTCACGGTTGCCACCTGCTCTATCTTCTGATAGTCGGTGCCTACGACTTCGGCCATATCCTTGATTTCCTTGACCACGGCAGCCACGGCCTTGTCTATACCGCGCTTCAGGTCCATGGGGTTGGCACCTGCGGCTACGTTCTTCAAGCCCTCGCGGACGATGGCCTGGGCCAGGACAGTAGCAGTGGTTGTACCATCACCGGCATCGTCACCGGTCTTTGAAGCCACGCTCTTTACCAACTGTGCGCCTGCATTCTGGAAGGGGTCGGCAAGCTCAACCTCCTTCGCTACGGTCACACCGTCCTTGGTGATATGGGGAGCACCGAACTTCTTCTCGATGATGACGTTGCGACCCTTGGGGCCGAGAGTCACCTTTACTGCGTCTGCCAGGCTGTCTACGCCCTGCTTCATCAGGTCGCGAGCCTCTATGTTGAATTTAATGTCTTTTGCCATTTTTGTAGTCTCCTATTAAGTGTGTTTGTGTGTTGTTGTTTGTGTTGGTGCGGCATGGCGCCTCGCGCGTTATATTATAAAGGTATAGGCGCGGTCGCATCCGTATGTGACGTTAGCCCAAGATGGCCACCACGTCGCTCTGACGCATGATGAGGTACTTTTTGCCCTCGTGCTCTATTTCGGTGCCGGCATACTTGCCGTAGAGTACACGGTCGCCCTCCTTCAGTACCATCTCCTCGTCCTTGGTACCATTGCCTACAGCCATGATGGTGCCCTGGAGGGGTTTCTCCTTGGCGGTGTCGGGTATGATTATGCCACCGATAGTCTTAGTCTCTGCTGCAGCCGGCTCAATGAGCACGCGGTCTGCCAATGGTTTGATGTTCATGATTGTATCTGTATTAGTTTATGTGTTATGTCGGATAATCCATCCGTCATGACGCCAAAAGCATGCCAAAGAGCTGAGGCACGGACAAAATGTCAGTATTCTCGGCTATTTGCGGCCGCGATGGTGACATTATTGCAAAAAATCTTCCTATCTTTGTTCACGCATAGTGTCGTGTCGGGGGCGTTCGCAGTTGTCCCGGCGTGGCACGATATATGGTACAAGTTATGAAAGAATTTATGGTCATAGGCAGAGCCAATGCCACCACACGCCAGGGTAGCCATTATGTCATGCTCAAGGTTTCCGATGCCGAGCAGGCCTTTACCGTGTCGGTGTGGGATGTGGCTCCCGAGATGCCGCCATTCCCCGGACAACTGGTGCAGTTTACTCAGTTGAAGGACTTCGGAGGCAAGAAGTCGTGCTCGTTCACGGAAATGATCCTTGGATTGATGGCCGACGAGAAGCACCCTCTCTACGGTCTGCTGCCGCGCCCCATAGCCCGTAGCGTGTGGGACGATACGGTGGAACGCTTGCTGAGTTTCTGCACGGACGAGAAGCTGATGCCCATCATCCGCTCCTTCGCCGAGAAGCTGTTCCGGCCTTATAGCGAGTACCCCGCCGCCGCCACCATGCACCATGCCTATCAAGGCGGCCTGCTGAACCATACCCACCAGATGCTGCACATGCTGGAGGGACTATATCCGTGCCTGCCGTATCAGATCAAGGTGGAGCGCTGCATCCTGGCCATTCTTTTCCATGACTATGGCAAGGTCTACGAGTATAACCGTCAGGGCGATACGCAAGCCGACATGTACCTGTTGGGGCATATCTACCTGGGGGCGCACAAGTTGCAGAACGTTCTGGAGCAGCACGGTGTGGATCCAGCGGAGGTCAAGCGTATCATACATTGTGTCCTGGCCCACCATGGGCAGCGCGAGTTTGGCAGTCCCGTATTGCCTTGCACTCAGGAGGCGGCCATCGTCACGTATCTGGACAACATCTCCGCCAAGGTGGACAGCATGGAGAATACGCCCGACGGTGAGTACATACCGTCACTGGGCACCCATGTGCAGAAGGGCTGAGGCAGGTACTACTCCATTGGCCTCTGCTGTTGCATGATGTCATCCCTCTGTTCCGCGTGCCTCCACCATGTGCTTCGCGTAGCAATATCCTTACGTCTGAACGATAAACAAACTTAATAATCTTATGAAAAGACTACTGTTTTTATTGAGTGCCGCACTGGCCTTTGCAGGAGCCTATGCCCAGCAGTTCCGCAAGGGTGCCCTGTACGAAGTCACCGGCATCCCTGTGGAGTACGAGGGACAACTGTTTGTGATGGACGAGCTTTCCGGCTCATGGCGTTTCATCGACCCATTTAAGCAGCGTGCCCTGCGTGTTGGCGACAAGGGTCTGGAGTACGGCGAGGTCAACGGCAGCGACGAGTTGCAGAAGTGGACACTCACCGAGATCGCACCTGGCAAGTATGGTGCCGTGCCTACCAACAAGACCTCCTTCCGCACTTTGGCCAAGGGCGTCGGCATCCGCGAATCTGCCATCTTTGGTAGCGATGACAATTGTACTTATCGTTTCCGTAGCGTACAGTCTCCTGCCATGGTGCTGGGCAATGCCGATGACGGAGGTAACAATGCACGCATCCGTGCCGAGGAATTGGACACCCTCAATCGTGGCCAGTACTGGAGCATCAAGACGCTTTCCCTGGGGCGCTACCTCATAGGTGGAGCTTTCTATGACAGCCACTTCGACGACGGTGGTGACAATGCCTCCATCACGTGGCTGCTGCAGTGGAAAGCCAATCCCTCCAAGCCCGGCAATGCGCTGATGGCTCTGGAGCAGGTCAAGGGGCAGAAGGGCGTCTATCGTATCGTCTCTGCCAACAAACAGAAGATGTTCCGCATCGACGGCAACATGATGAAGATAGTCCCCATCGACGAGGCCGACCGCGCGTCGTGGTTCACCATAGAGCAGGTGGAGAAGCCCAAGATAGCTTCCCCCGTATGGGAGGACGAGGCTGTCTTCGGCATCAACCGCCTTCCCGGTATAGCCACCTACATGCCATACGCCAGTGAGACCGAGATGCAGGCGGACAAGGCCTACTATGCCACACCGTGGACCGAGCCTAAGAGTTCGCTCTACGCCTCGTTAGATGGCGAATGGAACTTCTGGTTCACGGCCGAGCCCCAGAAGGGCAAGTCTGCTGCCACTGGCGATGTGGAAGTTATGGACCTGCCTGCCTTCAGCGCGGCTGCCAACCACATTGCCGGCAACGACGGACCTAAGCCCGATGTCATCCCCGTACCCTCGTGCTGGGAGATGCTGGGCTACGACCGCCCCATATACTGTAACGTGGAGTATCCTCACGGCAACACGCCTCCTTTCATCAAGGCACGTCCGGGCTTTAATGACGGTGGCAAGAACTACGCCATCAATCCAGTAGGCACCTACCACCGCAGCTTTCAATTGCCGGAAGGATGGGACCGCCAACGTACCATCATACACTTCGGCGGCATATACTCCTGTGCCCAGGTGTGGCTCAATGGCAAGTTCGTGGGCTACACTCAGGGAGCCAACTGTGTGGCTGAGTTCGATCTCACCAGTCTGCTCCGTACAGGACAGAACGACCTGGTGGTGCAGGTGCATCGCTGGAGCGACGGCTCCTATCTGGAGTGCCAGGACATGTTCCGCATGAGTGGCCTCTTCCGCAGCGTATATATATATAATGTACCCAAGAAGAGCATACGCAATCATGTGGTGCAGACCATCGTCAATGGCAACGACGGTGTGGTGAAGGTCAGTGTGGACGCCGACGTTCCCTCCGTGGCCAAGCTCTACAGCCCCGAGGGTAAGTTCTTGGGCGAGCAGAAACTTGTGGCTGGCAAGACCGAGTTTCTTGTGCCCGACGCCAGCCTGTGGTCTGCCGAGACTCCCTCGCTCTACACCATGGACATCATACAGCGCGATGCCAACGGCCGCGACTGCATGGCATTCTCCACCAAGGTTGGCATCCGCGATGTGCGCATCATCGGCTCCCTGCTCTATGTCAACGGCCGCCGCGTGTTGCTGAAGGGTGTCAACCGTCATGATTCCGACCCCGTCACAGGCCGCACTGTCAGCACCCGGAGCATGGAGAACGACGTGTTGCTGATGAAGCGTAACAACATCAATACCATACGCACCAGTCACTATCCCAACGATGCGCGCATGTATGCCATGTTCGACCACTATGGCCTGTACTGTTGCGACGAGGCCGATCTTGAGGACCATGCCAACCAGTCCATATCCTACATGGCCTCGTGGATACCTTCCTTCGTGGACCGCATAGAGCGTATGGTCAGCCGCGACATCAACCATCCCTCTGTCATCATGTGGTCCATGGGCAACGAGGCCGGTGCGGGCACCAACTTCAAGGACTGTTACGAGGCCGCCCATAAGATGGACCCCACGCGCCCCATACACTACGAAGGCACACGTGTGGATAAGGAGTATGGCGGCAGCCTCTATTCCGACTTCTATTCCAAGATGTATCCCAGCATGGACTGGATGAACCGCAATACCAGCAATCTGGACAAGCCCATGTTCCTCTGCGAGTACGCCCACGCCATGGGCAACGCCATAGGCAACCTGCCCGAGTATATGCAGAGTATGGCCGAGAGCAACGCTACCATTGGCGGCTGTATCTGGGACTGGGTGGATCAGGCCATTTACGAGCCTCGCGAGTTGAAGCAGGGCATACGTCGCCTGCATACCGGCTATGACTTCCCGGGCCCCCATCAGGGCAACTTCTGTTCCAACGGCATAGTCACCGCCGAGCGCGAGTACACGTCCAAACTGGCCGAGGTGAAGTTTGCCTACCAATACATTGCCTTCTCCTACAACGCTTCTGTCCTGACCGTCACCAACAACTACGCCTTCCGCTCCCTCAAGGGCATGAAGGCTGAGGTGCAGGTCCTCCTGGACGGCAAGGTGAAGAAGACCGTCTCCATGATGCTGCCCGACGTGAAGCCCGGTGCCGGCACCACCATCCCTCTGCCTGCTGTTGATAAGTACATTGCCAAGGCTGCCGCTAAGGGAATGCGTGCCGTGCTCAATGTCGTAGTCTCCGACACCCAGGCTTCGGCTGCCACTCCGGCAGGTCACATCGTGGCACACTACGGCCAAGAACTGACCAAGGCCGCTCCGCTGCCAACGTTGGCCAAGGGAGAGCAGGTCTTCCATCCCGAGTTCGAGTTCCAGAACCACCGCTGGATAGAGAACGATCGCTACGGTGACACCCGCAGCGAAGACAAGGCCGACTGCCATATCTCCTACGAGTACCTGAAGGACGGAAGTGTGGACATGATAGTTAAGATTACGCCCAAGAACGACGGCCTGCGTCGCGTGGGTGTGGCAACCGAACTGGACACCGCCCTGTGCAATGTCCGCTATTATGGCTACGGTCCCTATGAGAACTATCCCGACCGTCGCGCCGGTGTGCTCGTGGGCAACTACGAGGGCAAAGTCCTGCCCTATAATGCAGATGGCACCCTGCCCGCAGGCAGCCTGATGGAACCTTACATCAAGCCTCAAAGCACGGGCGATCGTCTCGTCTACAGCGTCACCTTGACCGATGCCAAGGGGCACGGCTGGCAGATGGAGTGCCCCGAGGGAGTCTACTTCAGTGCTAACCGTTATACTGATGCCGATCTGATGAACGCCCAGCACACATGGCAACTGGAGCCCCGTCCCTATATCCTCTTGCAACTGGATATGGACATTCGAGGTTTGGGTAACGCTTCCTGCGGTCCCGGCCCCATGCAGAAGTACGTCATCGACGGAAAGCAGACGTATGAGTTCCGTGTGAGGATGAAGAGAATCTAAAGTATATCCCCCGGGAGGCCCTGCGGCACCCGGGGGATGTTTTTTCATAGGACGCACCTGTGTCTGGAGGGACTATGGGGTCAGCGGGTATTTCCGGTTGGTGAGGCCAGGCAACGCCCTCTTGGACGGCCTGTATCAACTTTACATATATCCGCAGACCCTTTTTTGGGGTGGCGATGATATACGATGCACCCCCGTGCTGTTCCCGGTTGGTGGGGGAATGGCGCGGGGGCGCTTGCTTGTTGGTATATGGATTACCGTCAAGGCCTGTGGCCTCGGCCGTGGCCTACTTGATTACCAGTGCGCGGTTGATCAGGTCGGCCAGGCTCTGGAAGTGTGCACGGCTTTGTGCATCGATGCCGGCATTCTTCACTTTGGACTGTATGCTCTTGAGGGCGCGCAGGTAGTTGGCGCGGTCTACAGAGGCATAGGGTGAACTCTGGAAGCTGCTGATTAGCATGGTTACCATGCTGTTCTGCAGGGTTTGGCGATAGAGGCTGACGCTCTTGCCGTTCTGGGTCTCGGCAAAGCACAGGCGGATGACATCGTCCATGTACTTGTCGCAGGGGTATAGGTCGTTGAGGTAGTTCATGCGGTTGAACAGGAGCATGCCACCGTAGCGTGCTAAAGACAGGGTGAGGCGGCGTGTGTCGCGGTTCAGGCTCTTGCAGTAGTCGAACTCACGTATCCAGACGGGTTCGTTCAGGATGTTCTCGTCCAGCCACTTCAGCGAAGCCTTTTGCTTGGCAAGCGGTGTGGGCTCGAATGTGGTGCCGCCCTGTGCGCGTGTCCGGTAGGTCTGGTAGGTACCGCCGATGTTGCCTGCCACGTGCCCGGCATAACGTATGAGTTGGTTCTGCATCTGGCCGTACATCTCCTCCAGGTTCTGGTCATGTATGTCCTCTTCGTCGGCGGTCCACTTCTCCAGTTGTGCCATCTCGCGTTTCAGGTTCATCACGCCGTAGGTGCTGGACTTCACAGCATCGTCGCCCAGGTCCTCGGTCTGACGACGTGGGTCCACACTGCGCAGGCCTTCGCCGTCGCCCCACCACAGGCGTGGGTTCTGCTGGGCCTTCTGTGTCATTGCCTCCAATGCCTTGTGGTCCTCCATGGGAGTCTTGGCGTCGAGCATCGGACGGTAACCCCATTCTATGGCCCACATGTCATAGTCACCGATGCGTGGGAAGATACCCTTGCGGTCTATGCCGTCTTCGGGCTGAGCCACATAGTTGAAACGTGCATAATCCATTATGGAAGGTGTGTGGCCGTTTTTCTCCACCCATGCCTTGTTGCGCAGGCTGTCGGTGGGCACCATGGCGGAGGATCCGAAGTTGTGGCGCAGACCCAGGGAGTGTCCCACCTCGTGGCTTGAGACGAAGCGTATGAGCTGTCCCATGAGTTCCTCGTCGTAGTGCATCTTGCGTGCAGCCTCGTCTATGCTGGAGGCCTGCACCATGTACCAGTCGTGGACGAGCGACATCACGTTGTGGTACCAGCAAACGTGTGCCTCCATTATCTCACCCGTGCGAGGGTCGGAGATGTGGGGGCCGTAGGCGTTGGGTATGGGGCTGGCCAGGTAGCGTATCATGGAGAAGCGGGCGTCCTCCATGCTCATGGTGGTGTCGTTTTCGGGCCACTCCTCGCCGCGGATGGCGTTCTTCCATCCGGCCTGTTCAAAGGCGGCCTGCCAGTCGTTGACACCCATGATCAGGTACTTGCGCCACTGCTTGGGGGTGGCGGGGTCGATGTAGTATATGATGGGCTTCTTGGGCTCGATGAGTTCGCCCCGGCGCATCTTCTCGGCATCCTCAGCGTTCTTGGGTTCCAGGCGGTAGCGGGAAATCATCTTCTGGCGCCCCACACGTTGCTGTTCATCGCTGAAGGTGTTGAAGCTGTGCGTGAAGTAACCCACGCGCTGGTCGAACAGTCGGGGCTGCATGGGCTCCTCGGGAAGCAGCACCAGGCTGATGTTCAGACCGAAAGTCACCTTGCCCGTCATGGCCGAGGCCATCAGGTAGCCGGCGGGGCTGTTGTAGGTCTTCACCAGACGTATTTCTGTGTTGGTGGGGAAAGTCTTTATGTCCTCGATATATGAAAGCGACTGATCCTGGGGACCGAGGTTGAAGGACTTCTTCGCATAGGACATCATGCCCAGGGCGTGATCTGAGTTGAGAAAGCCTGTGACCTTGATGCGCATGAGGCCGTCCTTGTGCTTCTCCAGGGGGAAGGCAGCTATGATGGGGTGCTCGTTGCTGACGTTGATGGCCTTGGATATGGCATCGGTGCTGTCGGCAACGTTCACGGTCATACGTGAGCGGAGCAGCAGGGTGCTGTCGGGGTTCATCTGGAAGAACACCACCTGCTCGTTGCACTCCTCACCGCCGAACTGGCCGGAGTTGGACGGTGTGGACGTGTAGCGTGTTACTGACAGGATGTCCTTGCCCAGCAGGCTGTCGGGCACCTCCAGGAACCAGTCCTTGCCCACCTTCTCCACGTTCAGCATGCCTTTGCGTGAGATGCTGGGCTTTGCCTCCTTCTTCTTGGGTGCTGCGGGAGCCGGAGCCTGGCCCTTGCCCTTCTGCTTCTTGCCTTTCTTTTTGGGGGCGGCCGAAACTTCCGTCTTGTCCTTTCCCTTGGGTTGTTTCTCTTTCTTCTTTGCCTCTGCGGGCATGCCTATGAGTGCAGTGGCCATCAGGAGCAGAAATAACTTCTTCATGATTGTTTGTATTTGGTTATTATACGATAGTTCCGATATGTTGCGGGGTATGAGGCTACGGGCGTGTGCACGTGTCTCAGTGTGCCTTGGCCCGCTTAAACGCCACAAAATTATAAAAAAGGTGTGTAAACGAGGCAGATGTCGGCAGAAATGTGTATCTTTGGCTTTGGAATTAACGTTTTACCATACTTAGACAGAGTTATGAAGCAGCTTATCTTCTCTTTTGCGGTCGCTGCGGTCTGTGCATTGCAGCCCGTGCAGGCTCAGTATGCGGAGCGTGTCGACCCTCGCATCGGCAGCGGCGACCACGGTCATGTGTTTGTAGGAGCCAATGTCCCTTGGGGCATGGTCAACGTCGGCCCCGTGCAACCCTATCACGGCTGGGACTGGTGCAGTGGCTACCATGTTACGGGCGACAGCATTGTGGGGTTTGCCCACACGCATCTCAGTGGTACAGGATGCAGCGACCTGGGCGACATCACCCTGATGCCCGTCTATGGTCTGGTGAATGTCGGCGGTACGCGCGAAGAGTTCATCGACGACATCGCCTCCCGCTATACGCACGAACAGGAGAACGTGGAGCCGGGCTACTACAGCGTGCTCCTGCACAAGTGGGGCATACGGGCCGAGATGACGGCTACCGACCGCACGGCACTTCACCGTTTCACCTTCCCCAAGGGCAATCGCTATGCCAATATCGTTCTGGACCTGGAGGGAGGCATAGGCGACCGCGTCCTGGACACACGCATCTGGGCACAGGACATGTACACGCTGGTGGGCTATCGCGCCAGCTGGGGATGGACCAACCACGTGGTCTACTATGCCATACGTTTCAGCCAGCCCTTCTCCCAGCTTGCCCTGGACAGCCTCGCACATGATGCCCGCTATGCACAAGCCATCTTTGAGGTGGACCCCGGCACGGTCATTGAGGCACGTGTGGGTATCTCTCCCGTGAGTGAGGCCGGTGCCCTGGCCAATCTGCAGGTGGAGCAGTACCATAAGGATTTCGATGCTATACGCGCCGATGCCAAGGAACTTTGGAACAAGGAGTTGGGACGCATCCGCGCCACTTTCGACTCGCCGCGCGACAGCACTATCTTCTATACCTCCTTGTATCACGTCCTCTTCGCTCCCCAGAAATGGAACGATGTTACCGGCGACTACAAGGGAGCCGACGGCATGATACACCGTTCGCCTGACTTCCAGAACTACACAACATGGAGCCTGTGGGATACCTACCGTACCCTGCACCCGCTGGCCACCCTCATCATGCGGGACAAACTCACCGACTGGGCCAAGACCATGATGGCCATCTGCCACGAACATGGCGAACTGCCCATGTGGCACCTCCACAGTACCGATACTTATTGCATGGTTGGCGAACCCGGTGTGCCCGTTCTGGCAGACATGATACTGAAGGGAGTGGAAGGCATAGACTACGAGCAGGCCTTCCAGTACCTGAAGCAAAGCATGGGCGACCCCGAGACCGCTCCCGAGACACGCCGTTTCCAGTATCGTAGCGTTCCGGACCGTGGCAAGTCTGCCCTGTGGCACTACGGCTATCTGCCCTACGACGTGGGCGAGAACGAGACCGTGTCCAAGAACCTGGAGTACTACCTGGCCGCATGGAGTGTGGCGCAGGTGGCCGGACGTCTGGGCCATAAGGAAGACAGTGTCCGCTTCCACAACCTCAGCATGGGTTACAAGAAGATATTCGACCCACGCACCCTTTGCTTCCGCGCCAAGGACAAGGCCGGGCAGTTCCGCACCACCGAGGGCTTCAATCCTTCCCACCACACCCAGGATTACACTGAGGGCACGCCCTGGCAGTACGCATGGCTGGTGCCGCACGATGTGCAGGGACTGGCCGAACTAATGGGTGGACGGGACAAGGCTCTTGCCCGTCTGGACAGCCTGTTTCTGGCCGACAGCCGCCTCAATGCCAATGCCAATCCCGACATTTCCGGCCTCATAGGCCAGTATGCCCACGGCAACGAGCCTTCGCACCACACCATCTATCTCTACAACTATCTTGGTCAGCCCGACAAGGCCAGCCGCCGCGTGCACGAGGTGCTCTCCACACTATATACCGACCGTCCGGACGGCGTCTGCGGCAACGAGGACGTGGGGCAGATGTCGGCCTGGTACGTGATGGCCGCCATGGGTCTGTACCAGGTGGAGCCTTGCGGAGGCATCTACCAATTGTCTGCTCCGCTGGTGCGCGAAGCATCTTTCGATGTGGCCGAAGGCAAGACCTTCACCATCCGCACCAAGGGCCGGGGCAGGGCAGTACGCCGCTGGAAGCTGAACGGCACTCCCCTTGGCCGCACCTGGATAAGCCACGCCGAGATAATGGCGGGCGGCGTTCTGGAGGCAGAGCTTAAGAAATGACACACCATGGCGTGCCCCGCAACGCTTCCCGGGTTGCGGGGCGCCACACCGTGGAGACCATGTGGCAACAACCGGTTTATCGGCACGTATAAACCGGTTTGTAGAGCCCGATGAACCGGTTCTTTCGGCCCTCGCCCCACGGGACGTTGACCTTGTTGCCACGATAACTGCGTCAGAGCCCCGTATGTTGCCGCTCACTGCTCCGCAATGTGATATCAATCAGAGTAATAAACAACCTAACCTTATTTCACAATGAAGATACCGTTCCTTTTCCTGGCCATGACCCTCTCAACGGGTGCCATGGCATCCGATATTCCTGTACAGGTGCCTGTGTCCATACAGGTGCCCGACACGTTCCTCCACCGTCCGCCGATAGAGAAGCGCTGTTTCACCAGCAAAGCCGTGGAGAAGCAGATACACCAGATGCACGATGCCCTCGTACGGGTGTCGCCCAAGTTGTGGCAGATGTTCCAAAACAGTTTCCCCAACACGCTGGATACCACCGTATTCCCCTCCGGCGATCGCACCTATGTCATCACAGGCGACATAGATGCCATGTGGTTGCGCGACTCCGGCGCACAGGTGTGGACCTACATGCCTTATGTCAAGGAAGACAAGGAGTTGGCCCGGCTCATCCGGGGCGTCATCATGCAGCAGCTGGAGTTCATCTGTCTGGACCCCTACGCCAATGCTTTCTACAACGACACCACCAAGGTGAGCGAGTGGGTGAGCGATAACACCACGATGAAGAAAGGCGTGCATGAGCGCAAGTACGAGCTTGATTCGCTCTGCTACCCCCTGCGCCTGGCCTACCAATACTGGCTCCAGACTGGCGACACCACCATCTTCGGCGACACCTGGAACCGGGCCATGGATGCCATTCTCTCCCTCATGCGCGAACAGCAGCGCCGCGCCGGCAACAAGACCTCGTACCACTTCGGCCGCAAGTCAATCTCGGCCCACGATACTACGGCCAACTACGGCTATGGCCATCCCGCCCGTCCTTGCGGCATGGTGGCCAGTTTCTTCCGCCCCTCGGACGACACCCAGCTGTTCCCTTACCTCATCCCCAGCAATTTCTTTGCCGAGAGTGTGCTACGCAAGGCGGCCGTCATCCTGACCAAGGTGAACAAGGATGAGGCACGTGCCCGTGAATGTCTGGCCATCGCCGACGAGATACATCAGGGCCTGCAGGAGCATGCCACGGTGGAGCATCCCGTCTTTGGCCGCGTCTATGCTTTTGAGACGGACGGATACGGTTCGCACCTGCTCATGGACGATGGCAATGCGCCTTCACTCCTGTCCCTGCCTTACCTCTGCCCTGAACTGGTGCCCATGAACGATCCCACCTACGTCAACACCCGACGCATGATATGGAGTGAGGCCAATCCCTATTTCTTCACCGGTATGGTCGATGGCGAGAGGGTAGGGGGCATAGGCTCTCCCCACACTGGGCTGGGCAACGTGTGGCCCATGAGCATCATCATGAAGGGACTGACCTCCAACGACCGTGCCGAACAGCGCGAATGCGTGCGTCTGCTGACCAAGACCGACGCGGGCACAGGCTATATGCACGAGAGTTTCGATCCCAACAACCCCGCCAATTTCACACGCTCGTGGTTCGCCTGGGCCAACGGCCTCTTCGGTGAGCTGGTCATCCGTGCATACGGCAAGTGATAGTATCCCCATACCTTAGATAATATATATATGTACATTTCCCACATGCGCACACATACACAACGTCTTTGGTTCCTGTCTCTCGTGATGGCTGCATTGCCCGTTGTGGCGCGCGACAGAGTTTATCATGCCGCATCGTTCGGCATAGTACCGAATACTGCCAAAAGCCAGTCTGCTGTCATGGCCAAGGCCATAGAGACCATACGCTCCGAGATGGAGAAAGGTGACAAGGCCACGCTTATCCTGGGCGAGGGACGCTATGACTTTCATCCCGATGATGCCGTGCGGCGCGAGTACTATGTATCCAACCACGACCAGACGAATCCCAAGTGCGTGGGAGTGCCTCTGGAGGATCTGCACGACTTCGTGCTGGACGGACAGGGTGCCGAACTGGTATTCCATGGCAGCATGATGCCGCTCTCGCTGGTGCGCTCCACATCGTGCACGCTACGCAACTTCAGCATAGACTTCGACAATCCTCACATCACTCAGGTTACCGTCACGGACAATTCTTCCGAGCGGGGCATCACCTTCCGCCCCGCATCGTGGGTCAAGTGGCACATCAAGCCCGATGGCAACTTCTGGGCCACGGGTGACGACTGGGCCAGACGCCCTCAGTATGGCATAGCTTTTGAAGGCGATACCCGTCACATTGTCTACGGAACCAGCGACCTGTATTGCCCGATATCCAATGTGGTGCAGACCGAGGACGGCGGTCTGTGTGTATCGGGATGGCACGACAGACGTCTGAAACCTGGCACCGTCATAGCCTTGCGAGGGTGGGGACGTCCCGCACCGGGCATATTCATGACCCACTGCACTGATACCAAGTTGCTCAATGTCAAGGTGCACTATGCCGAGGGCATGGGACTGCTGGCACAGATGTGCGAGGACATCATCTTGGATGGTTTCGGCGTTTGCCTGAAGGGGAAAGACGATCCCCGCTACTTCACCACCCAGGCCGATGCCACACACTTCTCCGGTTGCCGCGGCAAGATAACCTCCATCAACGGTCTGTACGAGGGTATGATGGACGATGCCATCAACGTACATGGCACCTATCTGAAGGTCACTAAGCGCGTGGACGACCACACCCTGGAGGCCCGCTACATGCACGGCCAGTCCTGGGGCTTCGACTGGGGCTACGTGGGAGACAAGGTACAGTTCGTGCGTTCCTCTACCATGGAACTGCTCGACGGGAAGAACGAGATAGCCGAGATTACCGCGCTGGATCCATCGCCCACGGCCTCTTCACGTGGCATGGATGGCGTGCATACCTTCCGCCTGCGTTTCAAGAAGCCCGTTCCTGTCGAGATCAGCGACCAGGAGGGTTATGGCATAGAGAACCTCGAATGGACACCCTCTGTCCGCTTTGCCGGCAACATTGTCCGCAACAACCGTGCCCGTGGCGCCCTTTTCAGCACACCGCGCCGTGTGGTGGTGGAGGACAACCTCTTCGACCATACTTCGGGTTGCGCCATACTGCTATGTGGCGACTGCAACGGCTGGTACGAGACAGGGGCCTGCCGCGATGTCACCATACGTCGCAACCACTTCATCAATGCGCTCACCAGCCAGTTTCAGTTCACCAACGCTGTCATTTCCATCTATCCTGAGATACCTAACCTCGACGGTCAGGTCAGGCTTTTCCACGGTGGTGGCAGCAAGTCGGCCGTACGTATTGAGGACAATGTCTTCGAGACATTCGATTTCCCCATCCTCTACGCCAAGAGTGTGGACGGCCTGCTGTATCGTAGGAACAAGGTGATCACCAATCACGACTATCCACGCTTCCACTGGAACAAGAACAACTTCCTGCTGCACAACGTCAGCAACGTGAGCATAGAGAACCTCCTCTACGACCACAGCGGCCTGATACTGAAGGAAGTGAAGTTGCAATAAACGCCTCCGGGACCTGGCTGCCATCTCCTGCGGCTCCAGGCTCCATGTGGAAGTACGTCATTGACGGAAAGCGGACATACGAGTTCTGCGTGAGGATGAAACGAAATCCAAGCATATCCCCCGGTGGGCCTTGCGGCACCCCGGGGGATGTTCTTCATAGGACACACCTGTGCTTTAGGCTTGCCCTTTTATACGAGAGCGGGAGGCAAGAGCCATGTAGTATGGCGTCTTGCCTCCCGGACGGTTATTTCGGGGTGGAGTGGGGGAATAGCACCGTCCCACCGAACGGGAACTGTCAGCAGTTACTTCCTAATGACCTTCTCTGTGGTGCCGTCGGTCTTCTTGACGATGTATACACCTTTGCCCATGTTGCCGGAAGAGAGCTTTCTGCCGTCCAGGGAGTAAACTGCTTCAATGCCATTGTTGGCACCGTCCACTTCGGTGATGCCGGTGGTGTCGTTCTTGTCCTGTGACACGATGAAGGTGCGGGTTGCTACTCCCTCGCCGCCGGCATCTACTACGACTGTGGCACTGCGTGTACCCTCTTCTATGGGATCTACGTTGATGTAGAGTCTGGTGATGGTGTACTGGTTCTCACCCTCGACAACGTTCTCGTCCTCTGTCTTCACGCTGAGCCATGAGGGCAGGTTTTCTCCGTTTTCGTCGGTTATGAGCCAGTTGCTGGTGTCTTCCTCGTATGCCTGTGCGGCATAGACTATGGTCTCGCCCTCGCCCTTGGCACGGATGGTGAGTGTGTCGCCTTCAATCATGTTCTCGCCGTTCTCGTCGAACAAGGCCAGGAAAGGATAGTAGGCATCGAAGCTTGACAGATATGTCGTGGCAACTTTCTTGGTGCCGTCCTGGAAAGTGTAGGTCCACTGCGGCAGGTTGATGAATGTGTTCAGCTGCTGGTCGCCCTCCGTGGTTATGTGTGTGGCGCTATGGTTGCCTACATAGGGATAGATGTCTGTGGTCTCGAATATGAGCCTGGGGATGATGCCGGTGATTTTCTCGTTGTCCCTGAAGCCGGTGAGTTCGGCGACCAGGGGATAGTCCACAACCATATAGTTCCGGATGAGGCCAAGCTCATCCTTGGATGTGGTCTTGAACGTGATTGCTGCGCCGGAGAAGTCGCATGCCTCTTCCACTATGGTGCTTGCCTCTCCCACCTTGTACAAGGTGTTGTTTATGTTGGCATAGAGGTTCAACTTCAGTTCGGCTTCGGGCTCGCTCACCATGAACGTATAGAATGTTATGCTACGCAACACGTAAGGAGCTGCCGGAGCCGGGAAGTTGAGGCAATAGCCTTCGTTCTGCACCTTGGTCATGTTCATGCCATAGCGTCTCTGGAGGTAGTCGCTCCAGTCTGCAGATGCGTTCTCGTCAAAGGTATTGCCGCCTGTCAAGTCGGCATCCGATGCGGACCCGGCGCAATAGGTGTCGGTCCAAGTGGCTGTCAGACCCTCTTCCCAAGCATCGTAGAAAGTCAGGTCCCTGTCCTCCAGACCATTATACATCTTGGGGTTCCAACCGTACATGATATTGTAGGGCTGGGGGCCTGCGTCGGGACTGAATGTGAACTGGTATGAGACATCACCTGATACAAGTTCTGGTACTGTGGCAATGCCGGGAGCATGTGCAGCCACGAGATGTGTCTCGTTGGACTCGGCCATCTCGCCAAGGATGTTCTCATAGAGCCAGGAGAATGAGGTGTAGTTCTCGGAAGACACGTTCTGCCATGCTATGTCGGCGTATGCCGGCTGATACATGTAGGCATAGCCATCAGCGTAAAATGTGCAACCGGGTGTAAGGTAGCGCAGTTCGGAAGCTTCTTCTTCGGCTCTGGAGACCAAATTCTTGTTTACATTGTTCTGCATCACAAGGCTCCGGGCAATCTTGGAGGGTGCATGCAGGTTTCTTGCGGATTTGGTCATTGCAGGCAGAGGCATGTTGACCGGCTGTTTGTTGAGAGCCTTCTGCGCAAAGGAGGCAGAGAGCGTCATGACGCATGCTGTCAGAAGTACAATTCTTTTCATAAGCATAGGTTTTAGAAATGAATAAATGAAATTGATATATGGTATATCCTACTTTATGCAGTCCGCTGGCCTGTGGCCTTATTGGATGGAGACTGTTATGTGGTCGTCCGGGGCATCTGCGGCCGTAAGCTTTATTACGGCGGCGTTCAGTCCATCGGGATATGCGGCGGTATATGTAGCGGACGTGAGCACTTCAATAAAGCTTCCCACTGCGGGGACTCTTGTCAAGAGTATATTGGCATTGTCGCTTGTCTCTCCGGTGAATAACATGGAGAATGTCCCGTTCTCGTCTTGGTCAATGTCGATATAATAGTTGTTGTCGTTGTTTATTCTGCTCGTCTCGATATATATGGCATGGCTGTGCTTTCTGGAATCATAGCGTAGCCCCACCTTGCGCAAGGTACCGTACCGTGTGATGCCATTGGCAAGTTCGGCGTATGCCTCGGCAATCCGGCCGCCGACACCATCGGCATCGCTTGCCCATGTGTACTTGGTATCAAAGAGCCATTTGGTAGGTTCGTAGTTGCTTATCGTGGCTTCCTGGCCTTCATCGCTGCACACAAAGGCAGTGTGCCCTTCGTTGATGACAAAGGACTGCACGGCATATTTCTCATTGGAGTCCATTCCCCGGAATGGCCTTACCATGCGGAAGCCATTCTCGGTCATGATGTACGGGAATTTGATGGTCTCCGTCATGGCGTCCCCGCCCTCGGGATAGATGTTGGCTACGCCGCTCGCCATATTGGCAATGACATAAGCCTTGCCCCCTACAACCATGCGCATGTCAGGTGTATTCTTTGAGAACATGGAAGCCTGCCTCTCCTTGAATGCGGCCATGTATTCTTTCCAATCCGCATCGTCGGCCATCCGGCGCATGATGATTTTCAGTCCCCACTTCTTCCCGCGGAGTACCATCATGTCGTCAGTGCCTTTTTCTATCACGAACTCGTAATCTCCACGATGGCCGTAGCCGGATTCGTCCAGGTCGCTGGAAGGATCGTTCGGGTCTGTGGGCGCACCATTGCCCACAACGTTGTCGGGAGTGGCAAAGAGATGGAATATGGGGTTGAAGGTATTGAACGTCAATACAGGTCCGTCGTCGGCTATCACGTCAAATACGGACGTGGATTCGGTGTACTTGTTGCCTATCCATACATTGTCCGCAGCTATCTTGACCGCCGTACTCTTGTCAAACTTCATCAGGTAGACATATCCGGGCTCCCAGTCGTTGTTGACGAAATACTCCATGCACCAGCCGTTGGGGGCACTGCACAGCAATTTCCTATAGCGGTCTACCGCAGCATTGAGACGTTCAGCCGAAGACTGGTCGAACAGGTCTTTTTCCTCAGGTGTACAAGACGCGAGGGAATTGCCGAGGGCCAAAGCGGCAATGGCATATATAACAAACTTCTTCATCGTTATCATTCAAAATCGGTTAAGTATATCGGTGTGGTTGTTTATCTCGGTCTTCAGTCCTCTGTGTCCGTGGGGTTGTAGACCTCATTGCGCAATGCCTCCATGTTGAAGGTGGTCTGGCGTATCTGTACCTCCTCGCGCAGGTCGTCGAGATTGAGATTCCATGCCGATGACAGCCAGTTGCGTGCTATGTCCGTTTTCTGCAGAATAGTGGTACGTCCGTCCACCCGGTCGTTGTCGTCCACCGGCATCAGGTCGTAACTGCCGCGCAGGCTTTGTATATATGCCTCAGTTTCTTCCACGGTCTTGAACAGTTTGGTGCCTCCTTTCATGCCGCTTGCACTGGAGTCGTCCGTGCCGTTGGCTATCTTGGCCGAGAGGTCGGACATGTAGTAGACCTGGTCGATCTCCATGAAGGCTCCCACGTATGTCCTCAAATCCGCTTCACGGTCCCGTGCATTGGCATAATAGTAATAGGAGAAGGCATAGCTCTTCATGGATGGCATTTTCTTGCCGCTCAGGTATGAAGTGATACCGCTATCCTCAACAACTTTCCATCCTTTGCCGGCTATCCAAAGAGTAAGATTCCATTGGTCGTCGGTACGTGTGATGTAGTTTGCGATGGTCTCGGCAAAATCCTCACGTGCCTGGGAACTGGCATAACATGTGGTACAACCTATGGAAGCCATCTCCGCGCCGTTGCGGTCCTGCCAGCTGGTAGGTTCATAGTGTGATGCGGAAATCAGGTCGAACTCCTTAGGGTATGTCTTCGTCTGGTGCAGGATGTGGGCGAACTCGTGGTGCATCGTCTTGAAGTACTTCTCGTTCAGCTGTTCGTAGTCCTCCGGGTCAAAAAGGTTGACGCGGAACAGTGACACTTTCAGGCCTCCTTCGGCCAGACCCAGTATTTCCGTACCGTTGACAGGGTTGACCGCCGTGGAGCCAATCAGGTGGATGATGCGAGGGCCATATTGTTTCAGGAAGTCCACTCCCACCAATTTGGCGTACACGTCAAACCAGAGGTGTTTGGTCAGCACGGCCAGGTCCACGGCCTTGTCATATTGGGCAGGCACGAGGTTGTAATCCATGTCCGTGCCGGCGTCCTGCATTTTGTAGATGAACTGCAGATTATACACATCGGTGAAGTTTTCCTTGATCCAGCGGTCGAACTGGTATGTATGGGACGTGGGGTCGAGTTCCTCCTCGGTGGTGTCGAAAATGCTGTCTCCCAGTTCATCCTCCGAACAGGAAGCCGTCCCGCAGAGCAGGCCCAGTGCGCAAGCGGAGCGCAATAGATATTTCTTCGTATTCATAATGACCATAGGGGTATCGTGTTTCTGGTTTGTTATGTGTTATTTGAAAGAGCCGGTGTATTTCATCACCTTGTCGTCCTTCTTGACGAAGGTGCGGACATTGGGCGTGAAGCCTGCCGCTATGACTTCGGCCGGAATCTGGATGGCGGTGCGCGGATCGTTTGTCTTAAGTGTCTCCACGCGGTCAAGTCCTATCTTGTGCGTTATTTCTATGCCATAGCGTTTGATGTCGAACCAGCGGTAACCATCGTCGATGGTCTCTATGCGGCGGAAATGGAGCAGGCATTGCATTAGTGGTTCTATGTCGTCCGTGAGCGAGTATTCATCGCTTGGGCATACTTCGTCGATATGCAGAGGCTTGACAATGCCGTAGCCGGGGTTCTTGGTCTTGTAGAATGATATGACGTTGGCCTCCGTGAAGTCGCGGAACGTGGCAGATATGGAAACATTCCTGCGTGCCGCGTCCCAAATCTTGAGGTCTGCTATCGCATCATCCTTTTTACCCATGTACAGACGTGCTTCGGCACGTACCAAGAGTGTTTCCTCGGCAGTAAATTCGCAACGTACTATGTGTGCGAAGCCTATGCCGGCAACCTTGTCAGTGTATTCAAAGAATTCGCCTGCCTTGGGGAAGAATGAGCCGTATTCCTGACTGCCCCTGATGTATATCTTTCCGGAATAGCAAGGATGGAAATTGTAGTTGGGCCACGTGGGACCGGCCGACATGATGGTAGCCTCCTGTGCATCGCGGTTCAAGGCAAACCTGCTGCCTCTGCGCCTGTTGAATATGGAGTATGTGGACATCAGCATGAAGTTGCACTGCTCCTCGGCGCTGGCATAAGCAGATACCAACGCATCGTACGATGTAAAGGATTTGGCCCAGAATTGGCGCATCAATGCCGACGGGTCGGCACCTTCTCCACCCAAAGCGGCCGTGGCATACTTCTCGGCATTCACGTAATCGCGCTTGTACAGATAGAAACGAGCGGCGAATGCATTGGCCGCCTTTCTGTTGAAATGATACTTAGGCACACTGTATGAAGCATCGTCTATCAGGGGCAGACCCTCCAGGATGTCGGCCTCAATCTTGTCATATACGCTTGACAGGGGTTCACGGTTGTACTTCACCAGCACTTCGGTCTCCAACTTGTCCATGTATGGAATGGATGGGATTTCCTTTGAGCGCTCTTCACCGGCGTATGCCATGGAGAAGACATTGGCCAAGATAAAGTGGTGGTATGCACGTGATACCAAGGCTTCACCCTTTTGTGCCTTCACCTCATCACAGCGCCCCTTGGCCTCCAACTTCTCGATGGCCTGCAGTGCTGTGTTGCACACGGCAATGGCGTGGTAGCAACCGGCCCATATCTTGGAAGGGGAATCCTCTTCGATATTGCTGACAATGTCATCCCAAGCAAAAGCCTCCACATCGGAAGGATCCGTGTATGTGAGGTTGTAGCGGTTGCCATTCTCGTCCGGGGAATTGTTGTCCTCCACATTGTCGGAAGAAAACTCGCAGACGGTAGCATAGTTATAGCTCAAATAAGCATCCACCAGCAATTGCCTTACCTGTTCTGGCGTCTCTATATCCACTCTGTTGTCAGGTACCTGATCCAAGAAGTCATCACAGGATGAAGCGAAAAGGGCGAGGGCGGCTATATAATACTTCGTAAGTTTCATGTCCTTGTTCTGATATTGTATATAGGGTTATGTTATTGGTAGGTATTACAGTCCGAGGCGGAGAGTGAAAGTGAACTGGCGGGGGGATGGCGTGGCAACACCTCCGGAATTGAAGAATTCAGGATCCTGTCCGTTCAGTTTCTTGTCGGCATGAAGCAGGAAGCAGTTGACAGCCTGGAGCTTCAATGATGCCGTGCGGAGCTTTAGTTTGCTGACGAATGAACGGGGCACGTCATACGTGAGTGAAATCTCTTTCAGGCGGATGAAGGAACCTGAGGCGATTCGTGCAGTAGAGTAGTTATATGCATTGTAGGCATAGCTCAATTGCGGGTCGTCCTCGTACTGGCGCTTGGAAGCTATGACGGGGATGTCCGTTATGTTCTCATCTCCTGGCACGGTCCAGCGGTTCTTGAATTCCTTGGGCATGGCGGAGAGGTCGGAGTACGACGCTGCGAAAACAGGGTCGAGGCGCACTACGTTACCGAACGAGTAGGTCAGGAAGATGTTGGCATGCCAGTTCTTCCAGTGGAATTGGTTGCCGAAGCCACCGGTGTAGACGGGATCCGTAGGCCCTTCGTATTTCAGATAGTCAGTGTGTTCGAAGTCTTGGAAGTTGTGGTCGCTGACGGTCAGTTCGCCCTTTTCGTTGATGAAGGTGGGAAGCCCCTTCTCGTTCAGGCCCATGAATGGAATGGAGAACAATGCACGTACGGGATAGCCCTTCTTGGCGTAGCCTTGGCCGCTGATGAGGTCCATTACCTGTGCACGGGAGTCCAGGTCGGTGATTTCGTTCTTGGCGTATGAGAATGTCCAGTCAGTGGTCCATGAGAAGTTGCGATTTTCGATATTCTTTGTGGACAGCATGAATTCGACACCGTGTGACTTCATTGAGGCGACATTGGCCATTTTGAGGTTCTGTCCGCCGATGCCCTGAGTGTAGATGGGGCCTATGAGGTCGTAGTTGTTGCGTGTGTAGTAGTCTGCGGTCAGGTTGATGCGGTTCCTCAGGAAACCGAGGTCCACGCCGACGTTGAACTCATGTTTCTTCTCGTATGTCAACTCGGAGTTGGCAATCTCCTCCAAGGCCAGACCCAGTTCGCTTACGCTGGTCAAGGGGCGCCAAGGCTTGGAAGGGTTGATGATGGCAGTGGCATTGGACACATAGTCTGGACCAGCATCGGCCGTCAGTGAATAGGAAAGTCGTAATGTGGCGTGGGAGAGGACTGGGTTCTGGAACCACTTCTCCTCGTGGGCGTTCCATGCCGTAGCTATGTTCCATGTTGGCAGCCAGCGTGAACTGCGGGCCTTTCCAAGTTTGTTTGTGCCTTCGTAGCGCAGTGTCCCGTTCAGTGTGTAGCGGCCGGCGTATGAATACGTGGCAGTACCGAAGAAGGCCGCGTTGCGGCGATATGTCCATTGATTGCTATAATATGCGGCATTTTCCTCGCCTTGTTGCTTGAACAGGTTGAAGTCCACGAACGGAGTGTTGCCATTCTCGTAGCAGAAGCCCCATCCCTGGAAGTTGACGGCATTACGGTCCACAGAGCCTATCTCCACACCGGCCATGGCGTTGACGATATGGTTGCGGGCGAATGCCTTGTTGAATTGGCCGATGGCACGGAAGTCAAACTGTGACACAGAATAAGAGTTGTGGTAGTAGATACCGCCTTTGGGCAACACGGTCTGAGGCAGAGCGTTGGGATTTTCGGGGTCGGTGTACAAATATGGGTTGGCATCGCGGATGGTAGCGTCCTCAGGTTCGATACCGGCCCTGTAGGCCTTGGCTTGGTTGGACTCGTCCTTCACGAAGTGCTCGTTGGTAGAGCGCTGGTAGCGGTAGGCTCCCAATACGGTGAAGTCAAGATAGCTGGTCGGACGCCAGTTCAATTCGCCCTGGAACTTCAGGTCGGTGACGCCTAACTCGATGTAGTTGTTGTCCAATTCCTTCTTGATGTTGAACTCAGAGTAGTTGCGCGTGTATATCTCATTCGCATCCAAGGTGCGTGAGGTGTTGAGTGCATAGCTGTAGGGATTGATGTCGAATCCTCGTTTGACCTGTCCGGAAACGACATCTATTTCCTGTGACAAGGTACCGGGCGCCTTTTGCTTGCGGTAAGAGTCGCTGGTCAACAAGGTGAAACGCAGGTGGTCGGACAGGTCGAAGGCCGCATTACCGTTGTATGTAAAACGCTGTACATCGCTTGACATGGTCCATCCAGGATCCTCCATTACGGAGATGGAAGAATAGAAACGTCCGCGGTCGGTGCCGCCGGAGATGCTCAAGGCATGGTTGTGCATGACGTTGGTGTTGAACAACTCATCGAACCAGTCCGTGTTGCGGAATTCGGCCCTCTGCAGGTACTTGTTCTTGGCAGCGGTAGTGTTGGCCAGGCCGAACTGTCCTGTGGCTGGGTCGTAGGTGTTGATCAACTGGTACATCTTGCCGTATACGCCGGAACTGGGTGCCTTGGTCAGTGTCGAAAGCTCCAGCCATCCCTTTTTCTCCATTTCCCTGTACACGCCCATCTGGTCCTGCGAGTTCATGATGTTGAAGTTGCTGTAGTTGGGACGCATGCGCAAGGTAAATTCGCCTGTGTAGTTGATGGACGTCTGCCCGGCCTTGCCCTTCTTTGTCGTCACTACTATCACACCGGCCATCGCACGCGCACCATATATAGATGTAGCGGAGCCGTCCTTCAGGATTTGGAACGACTCTATGTCATCGGCATTAAGGCCTGCTATGGCGGAGGAAATCAGCGTTGTGGCGTCGCCAGATGACAATTCATCGGCCGACACCTCTACGGCATCTTCCAGTATCACACCATCCACCACCCAAAGCGGACGTGAATTGCCGTAGATGGATGTAGCACCGCGTACACGAATTTTGGGCGCCGTACCAAAGGTTCCGGACACATTCTGCACTGAGACGCCGGCGGCACGTCCCTCCAGCGACCTGGATATGTCGGCCATGCCGTCAATCTTTATTTCGGCAGCCTCCAGTTTGGTCGTGGCACCGGTGAACAATCGTTTGTCCATCTTGTTCATACCCGTGACCACCACATCGCTCATTTCCGTCACGTTCGGATACATCACCACTTTCACTGTAGGCTTCACCACCTTCAGCACCACAGTTTTCATGCCGAAGTACTTCACCTGTATGTGGGTACTCCCCTCTGGCATGTCAAGTTCGAACCTGCCGTTCACGTCTGTCAGGGTGCCATTGGAGGACAGTCCTTTGGCGGTAACTACAGCACCGGCTATAGGCTCGTTGTCGTCACCGGAGATTACAATACCCTTCACATGTGTCTGTGCGGAAGCTACCATTACGGCAAGTAGACAAACCGACAACATCACCGCCCTCTTGCCTGTTCTGCTGCAGGCAAGCAGGGCTTTCCTCACCCGTCCGATGGACGTGGCATGTCCCGCCACGTCATTTCCGTCATACCGGAATAAAATGTTGTTATTCATTTGTTCGTGTCTTAGTCTTTTTGTGACCCCGAGGTGCACATCTTTCATTGACATCGTTTAGTGTATGTGTTATGTTAGACTTGTAATGCACACAGTGTAGCGTCATTCACGCCCGGTGTCTCAAATAAACGCCCGTTTGTTTGAAACACATTTTGGGCCTTGGCGTGCGGGCATGTTTCATGGCTCCAGGGAGCATAAGCTGGCTTCCCTGACATGCGGCGAAATGTATAATAATGTTAAGCGCGAGGGAAAGTATCGAACAGCATGCCTTCTTATGGTCGGTATTGGCGAAATGCGCGTATAATACGCCAAATCTCCTTTTTTTTGCCACATTTGGCGGATTATAGCGGCATTATGGAATTAAATGCTTACCTTTGCCAATGCATAAATGCACAGAGTAAGATGATAATAGGGCGGATACAAGAGCAGCAGGAACTGCTTCGTGCAGCCAATTCCGAGTATTCCAGATTTGTGGCTGTCTATGGACGCAGACGTGTGGGAAAGACGTTTCTCATTCGTGAGACCTTTAATTACACCTTTACATTCCAGCATACGGGGCTTGCGGGTGGTAAGACGAAAGACCAGCTGTTCGCTTTCCGTGCATCGTTGCAAAGCGCCTCAGGCAGACGCTTCGCCTCGTTCAAGAATTGGTACGATGCATTCTTCGCATTGGAGGAATGGCTTGGGTCTTTGCCAGAAGGGAAGAAATACATTTTCTTGGACGAATTGCCATGGATGGACACACCACGTTCCAACTTCGTTTCCGGACTGGAGCATTTTTGGAACAGTTGGGCATCGGCAAGAAAAGACATTCTCCTCATAACGTGTGGGTCGGCTACGTCATGGATAGTGAACAAACTCATCCACAATCACGGTGGGCTACATAACCGCGTTACCAACAAAATACTGTTGCACCCGTTTTGCTTGTCCGAATGCGAGCAATACTGCATAGCTAATGATTTGGGCTACAGCCGTCAACAGATAGTGGAGAATTACATGATCATGGGGGGCATACCCTTCTATTGGAGCATGCTCAGACGGGAATGGAGCATGGCACAGAACATTGACAGCCTTTTCTTTTCTGAAGACGTTGAAGGCTTGGTTCATGAATATCAACAGTTATATGCATCGCTGTTCAACACCCCGGAGCCTTATATGGACATAGTTACTACATTGGCCACGAAATCCCAAGGGCAGAGCCGCGAAGAAATCATAAAGCATGTTCACAAACAGGGAGGCGAACTGACGAAGTATTTGAACGAATTGGAATGGTGCGGATTTATCAGGAAGTATAATTGCATTGGCAAACAATCCAAGGATGCCCTGTTCCAGCTTACAGACAATTTCACGCTGTTTTATTTCCAATATATAATGGGCAACAAGAACAACGACACCCATTTCTGGACCAACAGCATAGGCTCTCCCTTATATCATACATGGAGCGGTTTGGCTTTCGAGCGTGTTTGCCTGCAACATATAGGCCAAATAAAAAAAGCTCTTGGCATTTCGGGGGTATTGACCAATGTGTATAGCTGGCGAACCATGGGCGATGAGGCCAAGGGTATCGATCGTACTCAGATAGACCTGTTGATTGACCGCCAAGACGGAGTAATCAACCTTTGCGAAATGAAATACTCCGAACAGGAGTACATCATGACACAAACAGAAGAGATGAAGTTGCGTCGCCGCAAGGGTAATTTCCTTGCGGCCACCAAAACCAAGAAGGCCGTGCACATAACGGTCGTTACTCCTTACGGATTGAAACAAAATTCACATTCTTCCGTTGCGCAAAACCAGGTTACTATGGATGACCTCTTCGTGTGAGCCAGCCAAGGCCAACCAGTTCACAGTCTTGACAAGCAAAGCGATGCCCAGTGGGTGGTATTACACATACAATGCGCCCCACAGGGGCAAAAACGAAAACAAGAACAGCCGCCCCGGGAAAACCGAGGGCGGCTGTCTGTTGATATGTAAGCCAGGGAGATAAGGGCCATGCGAAGTAGCCTCTTGCCCCTGGCTTTTATGGATAGTGTCCGTTGTTTTACTTATTGAAGAACCTTGGAGTCATCTTGGTCATGGCAGGACGGGTACGCAGGGTGTTGGCCTGGAACGGAACATGGTTCTTACGACGCAGGGCGCTGTTTGTCTGACGTGCCTTGGCGATAGACCTGCTCTGCTCCTCGGTAACTGCCTCGGGCAATACAATCTTTACACCGGCCGTAGTACCCACATACCATGCATTGTCGCCTCCGAATGCCAAGCCTTGGAAGGTGAACTTGTCTTCGGGGCCGCGGAATCTGGGGAACTGGATGACACCATCCACCTGCTTGCCAAAGAAGCCAGATGACTTTGCCGTTTCAAAGTCAAGTTGACCGGCATTTATCACATACACGGGATAAGTGCAGAAGCCTATTTCGCCGTCTGCCTCGTCAATAGTGCATTGCAAGCTTTGGAGCTCGATGAATACGGCGTTGGGGTCTTCGGCATTCACTTCGAGGTAGCTGCCATCGGGAGCCATTTGTGCTCCCACTTCATTTACCAATGCGTCACCAAGAGGATATACCTCCTGGGTATAGGGGTTCATCACACGATACAGGCCGGGATGGTCCTTGTGTTCCATGATTTCCACTTCATAGGTGGGAGCGTCCATGTTAAAGTATGAAGTAAGCATGATGTCGTCCGTAAACAATCCGGTGCCAAGGCTTACCCAAGGATTTGCTTCGCTATAATAGGTGAACGGCGCCTTGGCGATGGCCATTGCTTCCCCATTGACCACGGAGATAATGAGGATTTGCAGCTTCTCGGTCTCCATGACCTGAGGGTCGAAGGATGCGCTGAAAGTACCACTTTCTGTTATAGCTACCCAGGGTAATTCCTCGCTTGGTTGTTCTGCAATCATGTCACGCACGATGTCTGCCACTTCCATGCCCTGTGGCATGACTAAGGCACGTGCGTCAGTGACATCCTTGCCCAATGTTGCCATACCCACAGCAGCGAGTTTGCCGTCAGCGCTTGTATAAAGACCTTTGTACACGGCAGATACAGAATAGTCGGGAATGTAGAAGCCGTGCATCTGCAGTGTCTCGTTGCCCTTCCATCCGCTACCGGCAGCGGTGAGATACCATACTTCGTTGAAGCTGAAAAGGCCTGTCTCGGGATTGTAGGTTGAAACCATTTCGGGCTTGTACTTGTCCGCGTTGTTCCAATCAATGTTTTCGCCGCTGAAAGCCTCGGCCAAGCTCAGTCTGTCAGAGAAGTAGATAGGCTCTCCCTGGTTGATGTATCCCGTTTCCACCATGGGGATGCGCAATGCATACATTTTCTTGCTATTCATCCAATAGGCATCCATCACCAGCTCGGTGAAGTTGGGATAGAAGTCGGTGGCCAGGTCGAGGATGCGGAACTGGCACTCTCCGGTCAGTTTGTTCTGACGGAACTCCACCTTTCTGTCAGTGTCGGAGCCATTCAGCATGGCACCGAAGGTGTAGTCGCCGGTGCCTTCCTCGCCCAGAGGCCAGTCCACCATACCGCCTTCTGCCTCGAAATCGGCAGCATTGTTGCACCAAGCGGTCCAGGGAGCGGGAACGCCCACACTGAATGTGTAGGTACCGGATGCATAGGGAGTGCTGTTGTCCTTGTCTATACTGATGCTGATGGTGCGCATGTCATCGAATACAAGGTCATCGGGATTCACGGTCACGGTGAATGTGGTGGTGGCATTGCCGTCTGCAAAGGTGGCAGTCGCGGGCACGTTGTAGATGGGCTCTTCGGACTGTGTGGCGGTCAGGTATACGGTCACCTCACCCTCGGTATTGAAGCGGCTGAGCTGGATGTCGAAGCTTTCGGTCCCGGATGTCAGCTTTATTTCCTTGGGCAGTGACTCGTCGTAGTACACCTGTGCGCCTTTCAGGTTGGCATCGGCTGGAGTGTACTCATACTCCTCGCTACATGCCGTGGTGGCAAACAGCACGGTAGCAGCAGCCATAAGGTTGGTAAATGAATATATCTTGCTCATTTTGATGTTTGCTTGTTGGGTTTAACATTGGTGCCGTGCAGCCCCGGGAACTATTGGCACACATACGGTGATGTGTTGTCCACCCATTCGTCAGGACTGCGCGACGGTTAACTCTTAGTTGCCCTGCCACAGAGTGTAGACACCTGATGGGTCGGGGTTGTTGTAGCCGGTGATGGCTGCGTTGCCGTCTTCCTCGGTCTTGATGATTACCCAAGACATCCATGCCGGACGCGTGGTGGTGTTGAAGCACTCGCTCTCCAGATGGTTGGTGCCATCGTAACCGCGGGTCACAGGCAAGTTCAGACGTTTGATGTCGAAGAAGCTCTGCCCCTCGCCCCATAGCTCGATGCGCTTCTGGAATGCAATCTCCTCCACGACGGCCTCCTGCACGGTGGGACGGCACTGGTACTGTGGGTCGCGGTATGTCTTCATGAAGTTTTCCACCAGCTGCTTGCCGCGCAGGGCGTCCTGGTGTGCGGCGGCCTCGGCCTCGATGAAGTACATCTCCTCCACACGCATCAAGGGATATGCAGTGACGCAGGCTATGGTATAGTCGTTGGTATTGCCGCTGCCGGGACGGAACTTGGTGGAGGCATACTCGTGTAGGCCGGCACCCAGCTCGTCGTCCACAAAGACATTCTTGCCCTCAAGTGCAGAGCCGGCGGGAGCCTTGAACATGAGTTTGCGCCAGTCGGTATCGCTTATGCGCTTGTATACGTTGGCATCGATACAGTTGTCGCAACCGCCGTCGGGGCCGGGATAACCGAACCAAGTCTCGTTGACGCACAGGGCGGTCCAGTTGGCCAAATTGCTGTAGAGGGCCTCCTTGCTGATGGCGCTGCCCCACATCCACTGGTTGAGGTCGTTGAAACCGGTGCTGGTGTTCATGCCGTTCTCCTGTGTCATGGGCTGGCTGCTGGAAGCGTTGATGGCCAAACGGGCATACTTCTCGGCGTTCTCATAGTCCTCTACCCACATGTACAGGCGTGCCATCAGACCATAAGCACAGTCCTGGTGGGGCAGGGTCTTGTCACCGCCGGTAAAGCCGTCCATGTACTCGATGGCCTTGTCGAGGTCACCCTTGATGAACTCAAACATCTCCTCGCGTGTACGGCGAGGGTTGTTGCGCAGTTCTGCCTCGGTCTCGGTACCCAACACAATGGGCACAGTCAGGCCGGTGATATCCTTGCCATCAGAGCTCTTTGCCTCGGGATAGGCATCGGAGGGCAGGAATTCATAGGCGCGTGCCATGTCCAGATAGCACATGGCGCGGAAGGCATGGGCGGTGCCCAACCAGCCAAGTCCCTCGGCATTGGCTGTCTCGGCATCTATGCTATTGATAGTCAAATTGGTGGTGGCGATTATCTTCATAGGGAAGTTCCATAGATACTGCATGAAGATATAGTCGCGTCCTTGATACTCGTTGCGTCCGAAGTAGTAGAACTGCTGGTAGTCGTTGTCGTTCTGTGCTGCCAGATCCTGGGTGTAGATGTCGCGGATGTGCAGTATGGCACCGTAGCCGAACGCCCAGTCTCTGCGGTCGGAGAAATACTTTACGTTCATTGTAGCCGGGGTGCCAAGGGCCATGGCCTTGGATGCCGCGCCGGAGGTACTGCCGCCAAGCTGGTCCTCGGTAAAGGAGCCGGTGGGGAAGGTCTCCTCTATACAGCTGCTCATGAGGGTACCGGCCATGGCAAGCAGTGCTGCGGAGAAGATGTGTTTGTATGATGTGGTCTTCATATTGTGTATTCTACTTGTGTTGATATGTTGTTTATATGACATACTCTCACTGTGTGGTGTGCCCGCGGGATCAAAGCGTTATGTTTATACCGCCGGAGATGGTACGCATCTGTGAATAGTATGCACCACTGTTGGAACCGGTTATGCTCTGACGGGGATCCATACCCTTGCGGTGAGAGAATACCCACAGGTTGCCACCATTGAGATATACTCTCAACTTCTGGATCTTCATCTTGTTTGTCAGCTTGCCTGGCAGGGTGTAACCGAAGTTGATGCCCTGGATGCTGAGGTAGCTGGCGTTGATGAGCCAACGGTCGCTACTGGCCGCCATGCTGGTGCTGTTCACCTCATATCGGGGGATGTCGGTGTTGCGGTTCTCAGGGGTCCAGGCGTGCAACAGGTCGGCATGCATGGCACTGCCCTTGGAGTTGCCCATGAGAGAGGCATAGGTGCCGTCATATACCTGACCACCAATCTGGTACTGGAAGTCTACGCTCAAGTCAAAGCCCTTGTAGGCCAAGTTGGTGGAGAAGCCGCCGTAGGCCTTGGGCAGTGCTGTGCCACAGAGATACTGGTCGGCATCGCCGGTGCTGTTGGTTGTTGTACGGCCGGTGATATTACCGTTCTCGTCCTTGACGTTTTTGTAATACAGGGCCTCACCTGTCTCTGGGTCTACACCTGCGTACTTAAACATATAGTAGGTGTACATGGGTATGCCCTCACCATAGAAACGATTGCTGCTGCTGTAGCCGCTAACGCCGTCCACGGTCTGTGTCTTGTTCTCGTCGGGCATGGAAGTGATCTTGTTCTTGTAATAGGTGAAGTTAAGGTCCAGGCCCCATGTGAAGTCGCGTGTGCGGAAGATATCGCCACCAAGGGTAATCTCTACGCCCTGGTTGCGCATGTTGCCCACATTGTCGTAGTAGCCGGTATAGCCTGAAGAGGCAGGCATGCTGAAGTATGCGAGCATGTCGCTGGTGGTGCGGTTGAAGTACTCTATCTGACCGGTGAGGCGGCTGTTCCACAGACCGAACTCTACGCCGGCATTGAAGTTGCCCTGCTTCTCCCAGGTGATATCCTTGTTGCCCTTGACGTTACTTGGTACGAGGCTGATTTCACCGTTGTTGTTCTCCAGGGTGAAGCGGTCGGCGTAGAGGTAGCTGTCGATGTTGTCGTTACCCTGTGAACCGTAGCTGGCCTTGACCTTCAGGTCGCTCACCCAGGGAGCTTTGAACCAGGACTCCTTGTGGATATTCCATGCTGCACCGGCGCTCCAGAAGTTACCCCAACGGTGGTCGGG
>DBLZ01000088.1 GCA_002297545.1 Prevotellaceae bacterium UBA711
ACCGGACTTTCGGATTGAGCCATTTAATTCATAAAAACGGTATATTCGCTTTTATAGCGCATGCGTCGTTCGCCATATCCTTATCCTGTAGCATAATTATAACCCTTAAAATATAGGCCTATGTATCGTATCTTATTTATTTTATTATTCCTGTCTGCTCAGAGTGTGGTAATTGGACAAAATTACAGAAATACATTTATGTTATATGGTCATCTCGCAGATATGATCACCCGCGCACCCATTGACAGCGCATGGGTGGTTAGGGTGGACACGGCGTATCATGCCATTGACTCGGTGCAGAGCATCAGAAAGCACATGAATGGAAGAGATGGCGGATTCATGTTTAACGGACGTTACCCCAAGAATAGCGTGCATATACTTAGGATTTCTCACCCGGACTATCACACACTGACAATTCCAGTCAAGTTAAAGAATGACGACCCACTGCCTGTTATATATCTCAAAAGAGCTCCGCAAAAGGTTGCGTGGGAGACAGACATGAAAGAAGTGACGGTTACAGCGACAAAGCTAAAGTTCTTTTATAAAGGCGATACCCTTGTCTATGACGCATCGGCATTCAAACTGCCTGAGGGCTCCATGCTGGACGACCTGATACGACAGTTGCCGGGAGCGGAACTGCGAGAGAACGGTGAGATTCTTGTCAACGGCAGGAAAATTGACCAACTTCTGCTGCAAGGAAGGCACATGTTCAACGACAACAGACAGCTCATCTTGGCAAACCTGCCCTATTTCACTGTAAAGAACCTCAAGGTATTTGAAACTGAAGGCAGCAGAACCGACCCCTTAAACAGGCTCTACGTTATGGACGTGAACCTCAAAAAGGAATACATCAACAGTATCATTGCAAATGCAGAGGCGGGACTGGGAACCGACCTACGCTATATGGCGCGTGCCTTTGCCTTAGGCATGTCTGAACGTGCCATGGTCAACGCGTACGTAAACACCAACAACCTTAATGACATTGCAAAGCCCGGTGAACGTGGAAACTGGAATCCGCAGAGTGCAGGCGATGGTATACCCATCAACACCCTGGCTGGCATCCGATATGAAGCGAACAGCAAAGATGAGAACATTCATGCCGATGGCACCGTTGACTTTTCACACACAAGCAAGGACATAGAGACGACCACCCTTCGTGAGAACTATCTGGCAGGCGGCAACACTTTCGAGAACTCCTTTCATACGGCGCATAACCGTGACATATCCTTTCATACCAGTCATTCCTTTTCTGCAAGAAGAATGGCAGGATTATTGGAACAAATAAATCTGAATCCGTCATTCTCATATAACAAGTTCGACCATCATTCCCGGTATGCCTCCGCATTGTTCAACGAGAATGTAACATCCGCCTTAGGCAAAGAATGGGTAGACAGCATCATATCGCCTCAGGCTGGAAGCATTCTCTTTTCCAAAAGTATCAACCGCCTTATGACCGAGAACCTGCGGACGGGACATTCATTGAACACACACATCGAATTCTCACCGTCTTTCAGTATACTAAGACAACAGCGCATATACACGTTCCTCAATTACAGCTATTCCAACGCGGCAAGCAAGGATTTCGAACACTATAACCTTGATTTCCCGTCACAGAAGGATTTGGTCCCAGTACACAGAAACAATTATATGGACAGGGGTAACAAGTCACACAGCCTGTCAGGACAAGTGCGCAAATCAATATACAAAGTGATTAAGAAATACTCACTTGATGTGATGCCACGTTATCAATACGCCACAACATGGGGTAAAAGTCACGATAACAGATACCTGTTACACCAGCTCGCTGACTGGGAGGAAGCACCGACACTCGGCATGCTCCCTTCTATGGCCGAGCTCCTCTCTGTACAGGATAAAGCAAACAGTTCATGGCAGAACATACATAACCAAAAGCATACTATCGGGGCATACGTTTACTTCTCCAATCATAAAGACAAGAATTTCAGCCTTTATCTTGATCTTCCTGTCAACGGCTATGTCAATCGGCTTGATTACAACCGTGTGGCATTCTCCACTCGCGTTAACAGGCATTGGTGGTTCTTCGAACCCACATTGGACCTAAAATATAAGGAACATAGGCGAAACTACGAGTTGAAATACAACAGCCAGGCCTTTATTTATTCGCTGGTGAACATGATACCGCTAAGCGACACCAGCGACCCACTGAATATCTTCACAGGCAATCCCGACCTGTCCACAGGATACCAGCACAACATATCCTTCAATATACGCAGCGATCTTTCCGGCCAACGGGCATACAATGCAGGCATGGCATATTCCGTTACCACCAACAGCCTGGCCATGGGATACGTCTACGACAGGGCAACCGGCATCAAGAACATCACACCGCAGAACGTGGACGGCAACTGGCATGCGGACATCCATGGAGGCTACAACTGCCCTCTTGACAAGGCACACCGCCTGACGCTGGGTTCTTCCGCATCTGCCGCATACTACAATAGCGTGGATATGATCGGCGTTCGGGGCAGTGATGCCACAAAGGACATTGCCACAAAGAGCACCGTGGGTACGGTCTATGCCAATGCGATGCTACGGTTGGACTACCGGCTATTGGACAAGCATACCTTCGGGGTGAAAGGCAACCTGCATTATACGCACTCCGACGGTGAACGTGAGGACTTCATTCCTGTCAATGCCTACGACTTCGACTACAGCCTGATTGGCAACATTGAGCTTCCCTATAACTTCCAGCTGTCAACTGACATCACCATGTACAGCCGCCGTGGATATTCGGACAAAGGCATGAACACCAACGACCTGATATGGAACGCACGCCTCACCAAACGCTTCATGAAAGGCCGGCTTCTACTCATGGCCGACGGATTTGACATCTTGGGGAACCTGAGCAACATACGGCGCACGATAAACGCGCAAGGCAGGACGGAGACCTACTACAACGTCATATCAAGATACGCGATGTTCCACGTGCAGTATACTTTCAGCAAGTTCAAGAAATGACCCGACAGGCACCGGCATTTCCATGATAACCTGGAAACGGTCCGGACGACAGCCACGCCAGCCGCTCACCTACGCTGAAATGCACCAATATCCATGTCTGTCACCGCATTTGCCTCCCCATGGGCCATTGCCCGTCGGGATGCCTGCGGTGAGACGCCCTTGGGGAATACGAATGCGAAGAAAACGCTGCCAGCAGTCCCTTCTGCACCAAGAGCGGGTCACAGGTGATGATGGAACGAAGGTCGTCGGGAAACTCCGTGCGGTTTCCTCCGGTAAAGAACACCTGCAGGTCAGGATAGAGTTTGAGGACATAGCGGATGTATCCCTCTATCTCCCACTTCACCCCGTTGATGGCACCGCTGCGCATGGCCGTGGGAGTATTGTACCCCAGGACCGGATGCTCGCCACGGGCATCCAGCATGGGCAGAGCGGAAGTATGCTCGTGCATAGCCTTGAGGCGCAGGCATATTCCGGGAGAGATGGCCCCGCCAAGGAAATGGCCGTCGGCCGCTATCACATCAAACGTGAGGCAAGTACCGGCATCTATTATCAGCAACGTGCTATTGGGACACATGCTCCGGGCACCTATGTCGGCCGCCACGCGGTCGGCGCCCAAGCCCATGGGTATGTCCTTCAACCATGTCTGCGCCTCCGGCGACTGCCACGTTAGTATGTGGCAATGCGGGTGCATCATGGCCTCCACGGGCAGGGACTTCTCTCCGGCCACATTGCTCACAAGCACCGCCTCGGCATCCTGCACATACACGGCCCAGTCCTGTACCGGGCGCAATTCTTCGCCATCAGCCAAAGAAGCCTTCAGGCGCGTATTTCCTATATCAAGAAGCAATCTCATTTGTCATTCACTTTTACGGCCGCGCTGACCAATACCGTCACTATACAGCACAGCATAACCCATTCGAAGAAGGCAAGGAAGCCCCACTCGTCCGCCAGATATCCTGCCATCATGCCCGGCAACATCATGCCCAAGGCCTGGAAGGCTGTGCATATGCTGAAGACGCTTGTGCTGCGCTCTCCCTTTGAGAAATATACAAGGAAAAGCATGTAGGCCGTGAAGCCGAAGCCGTAACCCAGCTGCTCCACTGCCACACAGGCGTTTATCGTCCACAGGGATGCAGGTTGCGCCAAGGCCAGATAGACATACACGGCATCCGGCAAAGATATGGCCATTATCATCGGCCACCACCATTTCCTCAGGCCATGCCTGCTGACAAGCCATCCGCCCAGTATGCCACCGCCCAACAGTCCCAGCACACCTATTGTGCCATACGTCACGCCTATGGTCTCCGTGGACAGAGCCAATCCGCCCTCGGCAGTACTGCGCAACATGAAAGGCTGCGCCATCTTGGCCAACTGCGCTTCGGGAAAACGGAACAGAAGCATGAACAGCATGGCCGGCACGATGCCTTTCTTGGAAAAGAACACACGCAACGTCTCAGCAAAAGAATATACAGCAACGCGGAACGAGCCCCACGCATGCTCTTGTGCGGGAACGACGTTGACGTCCGCTGACATATTACCATCGTTACTTCCAGGCAAGGAACCGGCATCCGTACCCTCCGCATTCCGTGGCAGTACCCTATTGTGCCAGGCTGCCAACGCTATCATTATGGCGGCAGACAGCCCAAGGGTGATGCTCCATGCCGGAGCCGTAGCGTAGTGCTTTTGCAACATTCCCGCCAGAAACACCAGGCCTCCCTGGCAAAAGATGGTGCCTATCCTGTAAAACGTGGAACGCCACCCCACATACAATGCCTGCTGCTTCTCCGTCAGTCCGAGGATGTAAAAACCATCGGCGGCAATATCGTGCGTGGCACTGCTGAACGCCATCAGCCAAAAGAAGGCCAGGGACAACCTCAACCACAAATCCGTATGCAACGTCAATGCCACGCCGGCCAGCGAGGCACCTACCAGCACCTGCATGGCCAATATCCACCAACGTTTCGTCCGCAGGCTGTCCACCAGGGGGCTCCACAGGGGCTTTATCACCCACGGCAGATAGAGCCAGGAGGTGCACAGGGCCAGTTCCGTATTGCTCAGTCCAAGGTTGGTGTACATCACCGTGGACAAGGACATCACGGCCATATATGGCAGAGCCTCTGCAAAGTAGAGCGACGGCACCCAGGATATTGGGCCATGGCCGCCGCTTGCGGAACCTGTAGACGAATGGTTGCTGCTCATGTCTTTTCCTTAATTATAGGTCTTACGCTTCCATGCCGTTCATTCCTGTTTCGCGGTCACGGTTCCGCGCTTCACAAATATCATCCGCCACTGCCACAGCGACACTACGGCCATAGCAATCCACGTTGCAGGAGCACACAGGGCATCCAAGAGGAACAGACCATGAAACGACAGTCTCTCTGCCAAGAACCCGCTGCAGGCCATTGGCAACAGCAGGCACAGGCTGATGATGGGAATATACAGCGGATTTACCACATTGCGGTATCTCTCCCCGGAGATGTATTCTATCCGGCGCCGGCAACCGTTCAGACCCAGGCCAAACAATAGTTGAGCCAAGAACGTATATACCGATAGCACCGTCAACCCCTCCGGATGCAATCGCGTCATCACCAGATATACGAGCGGAGACAACCCCAGGCACACAGTCAGAGGCAGTTCCGTTCTCGCCGCTCCCCATCTGTACAGCATCCGTTGGCCCACGGTCACACCCAGCAGGAAAGCAATCACACCTATGGTGCCCTGGGCAAACCCTACCTCCTGCAATGTACATCCCAACCCGCCCTGTTGCGGACGCGCCAGCAAGAAAATGGTACGGCTGAAGAACATCAACCCCTGCGGCAACAGCAGCACTGCCAGCATCCCGGACTGCATCATCCATTGTCTCCGTCTGTGATGCGGCACAGACGGCAGGAACGGTGTATCCGCTTTCTCCATCAGCACCATGTTTGCCACAGCAAACACCATATATACCCCGGCCAGCAGATAGCAACACAAGACCCAGGAGTACCACATGGCCTTCTGCCTGAAATATATCTCCAACACACCAACGGCCATAATCATAAGCCCATAGGTCAGCACCGTAGCCGTCTGCGACGAAATGGTACGCACAACGTCTCCCCACCTGCCACGCATGTGCCCCATCAGACTGCCATAATAAGTACGTGCCACTATGTCGTGCCATGCGGCAAGGCAACTTATGCACATGAGCATTCCCAGCGTCCTCAACGGCGCACCTCCCATCAGCAAGGCAAACAGAACCAGCATCATGGACATCAGGCACTCGGTTACCAGTATCCAGCGTCGTCCGGCGTTACAATCCCTTAGCCTTAACAGCAGAGGGCGCATCAACGGTTGTGCCGCCCAAGGCAACAATAGCATGGCACCATACACCGTAGCCATGACCATCCCCACTCCCGTTTGCAGGAACATGACCAATGCCACGAACGTCACCACCACCGATGGTATCTCATTGGTGACAAAAAGAGTGAATATCCACAATCCGCCTTTTCTGCGCCTATACATTATATATAATATAAGGACCGGCAAGCGGGATGCTATCGTAGTGTCTTCCCGTACGGGCACCCACCTGTCTCATTGAAAGCAAAGGCTCTTGCCTGACACGGGGATGCGTTTGCCCCATCGGCAAGAGCCTGCTATGGTCTAATAGGAGCGTGCTATCAGCACACGTGCCACGGCCGGTTTGCCGCTTACCATGTCCACGCCCGGCGTCTGTTCCACATCGAAGGGCACGCAACGTATCGTGGCCTGCGTCTCTTCCTTGATCCTGGCCTCGGTCTCGGCAGTGCCGTCCCAATGACAGAGAAAGAAGCCACCGTCCTGCACGCGCTGCTTGAACTCCTCGTAGTCGTCGCACTCGTATATGCGGGCATCGCGGGCCTCCTTGGCCTTACGGAAAATGTTCTGCTGTATGTCGTCCAGCAGGTTCTTCACGTACTGGGCTATGCCCTCCAGAGGGGCGTTTTCCTTCTCCAGAGTGTCGCGGCGCATTACCTCGATGATGCCCTGTTCCAGGTCGCGGGCGCCCAGTACGAGACGCACGGGCACACCCTTCAACTCGTAGTCGGCAAACTTGAAACCGGCACGCTTGTTGTCGGAATTGTCGTACTTCACGCTCACGCCCAGCGCCTTCAGTGCGCTCATTATTTCACCGGCCTTGGCGTCCAGCTCGGGCATCTGCGCGGGCTTGCCTATGGGAATGATGACAACCTGCAAGGGAGCCAGTGCGGGAGGCAGAACCAAGCCGTTGTCGTCGGAATGTGTCATAATGAGGGCACCCATCAGACGGGTGCTGACACCCCAGCTGGTGGCCCAGGCATACTCGGCCTTGTTCTCCTTGTTCAGGAACTGTACATCAAAAGCCTTGCCAAAGTTCTGACCCAGGAAGTGGCTGGTACCGCTCTGCAAGGCCTTGCCGTCCTGCATCATGGCCTCGATGGTATAGGTATCCAAGGCACCGGCAAAACGCTCGGTCTCGCTCTTGACACCCTTCATCACGGGCACGGCCATGTACTTCTCCGCAAAGGTGGCATAGACCTCCAGCATCTGACGTGCGCGAGCCTCGGCCTCCTCGCGGGTGGCGTGGGCGGTGTGGCCCTCCTGCCACAGGAACTCGGCCGTGCGCAGGAACAGACGGGTGCGCATCTCCCAGCGCATGACGTTGCACCACTGGTTCACCAGCAGCGGCAGGTCGCGGTAGGAGTGTATCCAGTTCTTGAAGGTGTTCCAGATGATGGTCTCGGACGTGGGGCGTATGATCAGTTCCTCCTCCAGCTTGGCGGCAGGGTCCACGACCACGCCGTCGTGCGTCTCGTTGGTCTTCAGCCTGTAGTGCGTCACCACGGCACACTCCTTGGCAAATCCCTCCACGTGCTCGGCCTCGCGGGAAAGGAAACTCTTGGGGATGAGCAGGGGGAAGTAGGCATTCTGCACGCCGGTCTCCTTGAACATGTCGTCCAGCACGCGCTGCATCTTCTCCCAGATGGCATAGCCATAGGGCTTGATGACCATACAGCCGCGCACATCGCTCTGCTCGGCCAGGTCGGCCTTTACCACCAGTTCGTTATACCACTTAGAGTAGTCCTCGCTCCTCTTGGTGAGGAATTCCAATTCTTTTGCCATTGTCGTTGTGTTCTTTACATTTTCGTATGCAAAGGTACGAATAAGTGAGTGAAATGCAAAGGAAAGCGGGCTTTAATTGTGTATGCTTAGCGGACAGCTGCCACTATCTCGGGCCGGCGGCGCGCCACGGCCACGGTAAGGAGGCATCCACACGGTAGTGATGCCGGGTGGGAGCCACGACAAGAGGGACGCATAAACCGGTTGTCGGGACAAAGAAAACGGGTTTATCAAACTGCATAAACCCGTTGTTGCAGATTGATAAACCCGAATATGAGCGTGTGACCTCGCAAAGCCGGAGACACAAGGCCGCAAGGGCCGGCGGCAGATGGCGCCTACTCGACGATGAACTTGCGAGTGACGGTGCCGAGGGCAGTGCGGGCACTGATGAGATAAATGCCTGGGGCGATATGGAACTTGTGCACGGATGAGCCTGGAGTGGCAGCGTAGAGGACGCGGCCGTCCGGGGCTATGGCATAGACCTCTTCCAGGAGGAGCGAACCGGCCGCCGTTACGGTAACGTCGCCACGATGCGCGGTGATGCTGATGGTGGCGTCGGCATCATTGTCGATATACTCGCCGCCGGAGGAGGAAACAATGAAGTAGCGGTTGACAGTCTTGCCTGGTACGGTGACGCTGATACTGTCGGCTCCGGTGGAGAGGAGCATCATGTCACCCGTGAGGGCATCCAGCAGCGAGATGTCTTCCCGCAGGTTGTTCATGCCCGAGAAGGTCAGCCTGACGTCATCCGCGCCACGCCCTGTCACGCCCAATCCCACACGGTGGACGGAACGGCGGCAGTTGACTGTTGTGGCACGGTTGCCGGCCAGGGTGTAGACCATTGGGGTGGAAACGAGGCTCTCATCCAGAAGGGTTTCCATATCCTCCTCGGGAATGTATCCGTCAACGAACCCGTCGTCCTCCATTATGACCGCCTCGCTGACCAGTCCGGCACGCTCGGCGCGGATGTGAAGAACCCGGGCTTCGGCCTGCAGTGCGGCACGGGTGGCCGGTGCCTGCAACATGGAATTGTTTTCTCCTCCCGGCACCATCATGGCGGCGGTGTAGATAAGGTCGCAGTCCTTTCCCTCAATGGTCTTCACAAAGAAGCCTTGGCCGGCCGCCAGGATGGGCCGTGAGGAATCGTCCCCCGTATTGACGGTAACCCAGTTGGGCGAGTTCGGATCCTTTATCGCTGCCGACTGGCCGTTGGCGGTGAGAAGCCAGTACTTCTGTTCCAGAACATCGCGGTTCCTGTCAAAGAAAGCATTGACGTCCAACCCGCAGGGGAAGGGATTGCTGACGAGGAAGTAGCGGTTGTTCGGAGTCTCGTTCTGCTGACGGAATTTGATTTCCGTGCCGGTCTTCAGGCGGTCTGTCCACAGACGGTATTGGTTGCTTCGTTTGATCTCGGTCGCATTGGTGGCATAGGAATCCGTGTCGGTATTCGGTCTGTCCTTCATGTAATAACTGTATGACAAGTCCTCCTTGGGCAGGCGGAAGAGCATGCTGCCACCGCCGGAATGTTCCGCCTTGAGGGAGAAGCCTGCGCTCCCATACGGTACGTTCACGTCGTTGAAGACGCTGCTCCACTCGGCACGCACCGCCACGTTGGTATCCCGGACATTGTCGGAAACGTCGGAAGAGTTGGGGTCGGCAAGATGGTAGAGCTTAGCCTCTCCCCTGTCCCATCCGCGCTGGTAGACGGCAGGACGGAAGCGATCGTTACGGTCGGTATCGAAAGTGATGTCGTGGAAATACGGGGCAGACTCGCGTCCGTCGCTCTTGGGCGCATACCAGTCGCCGGCATATATCTGCTGCAAGGGTGTGGCAAGGGTGTACCAGCGTCCGCAGTCCACCTCGTGTTCCGTCCAGGCCTTGCGGTAGTCGAGATACTGGGCCTGCAGCAGTTCGGCACCGGCCTGCAGCACCAGACCGTTGCAGCGGTTGGTGCGGAAACGGCGGCAACCGTAAGGTTCGGCATCGGACACGTCGGTGCCCACGATGAGATCATAGGCTATGTCCTGTGTCACTGCCGTCTCGTGGCCGGTGAAGAGCAACAGGCCGTCGGTAGCACTGACGATGCTGTCATATAGCACAGGACGCTCGGAGACGCAAGGCGGCACTATCACGCTGGTACCCGTCAGTGGAACGAAGGCAGAGGCTGTGGTGTTGGACTCGTTGGTGATATATTCAGGTTCTGTGGACTCGTCGAACTTGAGGTCCGTGCGGTCGGCACGCTTCCAGTTGAGGTCGTTGGTCCATTCTGTATTGCCTGCTGCGGCGGTCCACATCACGTAGCGCGGCACTATCTTGAGGTCGAAGATGAACGAACCGTTGCAAGTGCTACGCACCACTCCGTCAGGCATGGTCTCGCGATAGTCGGCACGCACCGTGTAGGTGTAACCCTCGCGGGGCACGAAATCGCTCAGGAAAGTGATGTCGGCATAACCCTCCTTGTCACCACGGTTGGCAGACATGCGCAAGATACGTCCGATCTCTCTCAACATGCCGTCGTCGGTGAAGACGCTGCAGTCGGGATCGTTGGTATCGGCTATGTACAAGGGGCTGTATGACGTATCGCCGGTTTCCACCAGCACGATGGGTTCAAGGCCTGTGGCTGCCTCGGACACCGGCTTGATGGCACGCAAGGGGACCCTTAGTCCTGTGGCACGGGCACGTATGCCCTGCAGTTCGCCAAGGGTGAGACGCAGAGGCACATTGCTCATGTACGTGGGATACTCTACGTTGCCAAAGCCGTTGAGCAAACCGGGAGCATGACCGTTGACTGTGATGGACAGAGTGTCGGCCTCGAAACAGATGATGCAGTTGTCAAACTTCTCATCGAGATCGACCCTGTTGCCGATAGGTTGAATCGTCACGACATAACTGTCGTCCGCGCCCATATCGCTGGGAATTTGCAGATTGATGTTGCGATGGTATAGCAGCAACAACGCGGGACGGGCATCTTCGCCGGAAACCGGACGGGAGAGTTTGTCCAGACCGTCGATCATGGCCTGGGTGAGGTCGTAGCCCGAACCGGCGGCCGGACGGCATGCATCCAAGGAAGTGGCATCGGGATAGAAGAAACGGAAACTGGACAGTGCCTCGCTCACGCTGACAGCGCCTGCAGGGCGTGCGGAATCAAGCACATAGCTACCGTCGGCATTGATGTAGGCCTTGCTGTAATCCTTGCCATAGTAACCGAGCCACCAGTCGCAAGGCAACATGCTCTGGACCTCTTCTCCGGTATCGCGGTTCACACCATGGAACTTGGCACTCAGCGTCACATTGGAGCCAGAACAGACTGTAGCGCCTCCACCGTCTGCCAGGTCTTCACTTCCGTCCACGATAAAGTTGAAGCTACTGCGGGTGGTGAAGGTGGAGCTGATGCTACATTCCGTGCCCACTTGGAACGTGGAGAAGTCAATGGCCTCACTACTGTACGTGAAATAGGCGGCCAGGTAGTACTTCTGGTTGGGGCGCATTTTGTCGCTGATGATCTTGTCGCTGATGACAAGTTGTTTGCCGTTGCTGTCGTCAAGTATACCCCATACCTTGGGAGAGGAAGCCTCAGCGGCCAAAATGTGCTCGTAGACGGGCAACTCGTCGAACGTTGAGTTGATGACTACGCGACGGATATCGCTGACAGCGGCGAGGCGCATGGCGTTGTTGGCCGGTGTGGGGTCGCCCTCGGCAATGAGGCGTGCCAGCTCACGATGATATGTTATGGAGTCCACCACGCAGTAGTTGATGGCAGGATGATACTCTTCAAGGTCTTTTTCCTCCAGACCCAGATTGTTCAACATCGTCTCATAGTCGGCCTCCATCTTGGTGAGGGTAAGTGCAGAGTTACATACGGGCAGGGTGTTGGTGACTTTTACCGATGGTTCGGCGGAATACACCTCTATGTCGTCGATGACAATATCACCGCCGGACGAGCTGGTGCAGGCATTGTTCACGTTCAAGACAAAGCGCTCGATGATGTGCTCTGCGCGAGGAATGAAGGAGAAATAGATTTGTTGCCATACGCCCTCCTTGCCGGCTTCGCTCTTGACAATGGTATCACCGGTGACAGAAAGGGCATCACCACTGATGGGACCCGGGCAGTAGGCATAGATCATCTCCTCCTGCTCTTCGCCATTCTTATCCTTGTAATAGCCGAGGATGTTGAAGAATACATTGGCATAGGACGTTACGTCTGTCTGAACTCGGTTGGGGCTGTTGGGCGATGACACCCAGGCCGACACGGTTATACGTGTGCCCTTACAGATGTTGCCGTCGAATGCCAGTGAGGCCATACGTCCCGGACACTCGGATGCGTCGATATAGAGGAAACCACTCTTGTCATAGTTGTACTGGTCCTCATCGGGATAGGCATCATGATAGTATTTACGCACGGGATAGAAGCGGGTCTGATTGTTCCAAGCGAACTTGGTGGTTCTGGCTATGGTATAGGCACCGAAGCCGTTTTCCTCCACGTTATCCGTGTAGTTGAACCCGTCACCATTGTTAGTAATGAATGTAGGCTCGAAAGCGTAAGACGTGTTCTCGTAGCGCAAAGGGAAACGATAGGTGTTTGGCAACTCTATACCAGCATTGCGCTCTCCCTTTGTAGCATAGTTCTTTCCCTTGGGAGGAGCCAGGAAGGTCTGATAAGCCTTCTGAAAGTCGAAAGTGATGGACGCCTTGGGCTCACCGAGATCCTTGCGCAACTGGCGTGGCGAGCGTGCGGACTTAGGTACAAGATTGCCTGTACCGTCATCCTTCATACCTATGATTTCGGTGTAAGGACGCAACTCTGTTCCGTCCACGAAAGTCAGATGATATACTGCCAGACGGTAGCGGCGGTCGCCATCCTTGGCATAGACCTCGATGTCTGCCGTTTTGCCATCCTCGACATGTTCCTTGCCATCAACCGTTGGATACTTGAAGCGGAAGAAACGAAGCGCAGAAAGATCGGAATTGGGACCTGCATAACCGGTGGCACCTTCTACTATAGGGCCATCGCTAAGGGAAATGTTAGCCGTGTTGTTCGTTATTACAAACTCCAAGTTATTGTAGCTTGTCAGTTGGATAAGGTTCTCCTCGGCCGGCACGCCATCCTTGTATATCCAATAGTTGGCAAACTCATTGTCGAGTGGCAAAGAGCAGTCCTTGAAATTGACCTTACGGGCCGGGAAGGCCACGTTATACTCCTCCAGCCATTTGTCTTGCTCAGTGCTCAGTGCTGTCAGTTGCTTGGCCATGATGTGGGCATTGCGCACAACATAGATACAGCGCTGAGCCAGCGTGGGCTCCACAAGATTATTGTCCACGGGAATGTCGAGGCTTCCGTCAATAGATGTAGGAGGCCAAGGCGTCGTGCCGTTGTCGCCAAAGTATTCCACGAAGTCGGTATAGAATGACATATCTATGCCCACCGTGTATTCAAAGTCTTCTGCTACATTGTCGGGCATCTTGAAATAGAAGCCGAAACCGACCTTGCTTCCATTACTTCCATTGAAGCGCATTCTGTCACCCATAACCGTACCATTCCTATAGTTGCGACAATACGGCTGGTTGAGAAAGAGGAGACTGTCCGGTATAAGGCCGTCGGTGTTGTAATTATACCATCGCTGATATGTCGTTACACGTGACGAAGTAGCATAACCTCCATATTTTGAGGTTGGCAGTTTGAACTCACGCATGGTGTTGCGCTTCATGTAGCGGACAATGCGATAATCGTTGGTATTCTGGCGCCGCACTTTGTCGCCATTCTCCAACGTAAATTCATTCATACCATAGCTACCGTCTTCGGTGACATGGATGAAGGAGTTGGACGTCTCATCTTGCCCCATGTCGGCCAACTTGATAAACCAAGAACGCTTGTGTATGATCTCATGCTGCGTATAGTCCTCTGGGACGTAGATGGGGCATTGCTCGATAGTGAGAGAGGTTTGTGTGGTGGAAATAACGGCGTTCTTATTGGCATCAAAGGCTAAAAACGTCTTACCCTTCTGCTCATCAGTCAGGTTATCGCCACCTATTGGCATCAGCAGTGCCTTGGCGCTTTCGCCCACATTGCCTATGGAACCCACGTGGAACAGTGTGGCGAGACTTTCTTCCGTAGATATGGAGAATGTGCCATCACCCTGACAAGTGAGGTAATTGCCACTGCGATTCTGCAGTACATAAGTCCCACCCTGCTGAACAAATGTCCACAAATAATCGTTGGTAAGCCCTTGTATACCATCCGGGGTAGAGCCTATAGTAGCAGTGACCGCGTCATAGACATCGCCAAAGCCGTCAGTCAGATAGTTGCTGCCAATGCCTATGGTATAGTATGCTCCGGCTTTGGGAGACAATGTGCGGAATATCACCTTCTGATCAAAGAAGAAGTTCACATCGTCCTGTGCTGTGCCTGCCTCTGCCTCATTCATCAGCACTATATGGCCTCCGGACTCCTTGCACAACACCTTCTTAGTGCCATTAACCTCGCATACAATGTGCTGGGTGGCACAGAGATTACCGCCCACGGTGGTTGCAGACAGAGAGAATGTTGCGGCTTCTTCCTTGTCAAACGTATAGACAAAGCCGTTGCCGGTAGCATTCAGAGCGAGGTATTGTCCCATGGTATTCTTCAGCACAAAGCCGTCCTTGTCGCCAATGTTCTTCCACAGATACCTATACGTAGCATCCGGTGTGCCCGCGCTGACAGCATTGTCGCCAGCACACAGCCCTGTATTAAATTCCAGCTCCTCGTCAAAGAAGACCAATTTGCGCCAGTAGTCGTCCTCTTCAATGCAGAAGTCCACATCTTCAGATTGCTTCTCTTTAAAGAGAATGGGCGACTTGGTCAGGGTGCCTGCTGATGTCAGATTCACCTGAGCGTTATCGTCGCTTGGCACCAAATACTGATAATCTGTGGTCACATATTGGAGCACCCACTTGTCACGATTATCGCCGGTCTCAGCATACTCCACAAGATGGAACCTGGCAGCGTTTGCCTTCTCGGCGGTGGCAGCAAAGCGTGTGCCGTTCCAGCATAAGTATTCTCTTCTGTGGTTTCTGAGGAGCATGTCGGTTCCGCCCTCGCTCTGTTCCCAACTCCATAGTCTGGATCTGTCCAAAGAGCTGACACCTTGACCTACAAAGGCATTCTTATCACCATCGGTGCCGGTGATAAGGTTATCGTCAGTGTAAGTAAAGTTAATGTCATACCACACTGTGTTTGCCGCATCATACTCGACAGGATGTTCCCCGCCATCTATTTTCAAAGTCTCGCGGATGATGGTGGATCGCGAGATGGCAGAAGCAGGAATCAGCGTGACACTACCGTTTGCATTGTCTATGGAGATGGCTTTCTCCTCTGTACCGACAGTGACAGTATATATATAACGCTCTACGGGGCGCGCAGCGACAGCAGCGACAGCGCCGGTGTATGGATTGAGTGCTACGTTGATGTTGGCGGCCTTTGTCTCATCTGTAGTCAGCGTAAGCGAATTGCCATCGTCGCTTAAGGCGATGTAGTTGCCTCTCTTGCTGCGCAGCGTCAAACTGCCATCGGCCTTCTTGGTCTTCGTCCACATGTAGCCGAGATCTGTGGGAGTGTCATCTGTCGGTTGCGCAGTAACAAGTATTGTGCCATTATCATACAAGGCTTGACGACCGTAGCCACTGAACTGAATGAAGATGTCGTTGCCTTCATCTACTTCTTCCACAAGTTCGAACAACAGGGCATTGCCCTGATCGTCCATGTTATACTCTCCTATCGCGTTATTGACAACGCCACCAATAGGATTCATGGCACGTTCCAGATTTTCCTTGCGTTGTATCTGCCATGCATATTTGTACTGATTCCTCAAATCATGGACAAGGTGTACCTTGACGGCTTCGGCGGAATTGTTAGTGGGGACGAAGTTCGAGCCTTGAAACTTAACGTACAATCCCGCCTTGCAGACCATGTGATACCAACCGTCTTCGTCTGAAGGAATGAATTTCCACTTCATGTTGTCAGGAGCATTGCTGCCAGAGTTCGTTTGCGGATAGGATCTTGACCTCAGCCTATCGCTTTCACACCTAATGGCGTAGTCTCTCTTTGTGGCGTTAGTCCCGTCTCCATAGAATCGTATCACGTACCAGTACTCATGCTCATCAGTGGAGTAGAATATCTGTTGCGGTGTGTGCTCACAGCTCAGTGTCAGTATGGCAGGCTTGTTCGTAAACTGGGAGAAAACGACGACAGCCCAGGTCAAGTCGGCGGTAGCATTGGTGAGAGTCATGCTGTTTCTATTACTGCTGGGACGCAGATATTGGTTTGCGTCCGTGGCATCTACCCACTGCAGCACCCACTTATTGCGGTCGACACCCGTTTCAGTATATTCAGAGAAACGGAACCTGGCAGCATTCGTAGAAGCGGTTGCCATAGCGAAGCCGCTCCCGTTTCGGGTGAGGTATTCACCACTCTTGTTCTTCAGATAGATGTTATCGTCACCGGCATCCTCCCAAGTCCAAAGCATGGCTCCTTCTGCAGGGAAGGCACTGCCTCCATAGTTTACGTACGCGTGCTTGTCATCGGCAGTGATCAGACGTTCACTATCCGGATAGGGGAACACAATGCTGTACCAAACAGGATTACCGTCACCATCAACGTTGGCAGGCCATTCGGCACCGTCTATATTTTGTGTTTCGCGAATGACGGTAGCTCGTGAGGGAGTAGTAGAGGTAGCTACCAGGTCAACACTGCCATCGGTCATATCTATAGAGATAGCCTTATCAACGCCATCTACGGTGGTGGTGTACTGATAGCGAGTGACAATATGTCCGTCCGTACCATTCACATCACAGGTGTAGGGATTAAGCGATGTATTGAATACAGTGGCAGCATCCTTGGTATCGACATACGTCAATCCGTCACCTGTCGCATTTACTGCGAGAAAACGGTTGTGACCGCTCAGCAAGGCATAACCGGCACCTTTCCTCTGTTTTCTCCACTTAAAACCAACATTGTCGGGCTGTGTCTCATAATTATCAGGTAGCTTGGCAATGGGTGAGGTGTTTGTGCCACCATCATCATACAGCGCACGACGGCCGTGAGCACTGAACTGAAGATACATTTCAGCTGTTTCATCAAAGACCTCCGCAAGGTCGAACTGCAGAACGTTGCCATTATCGCCTGCGTTATATGCAGCCATTTCCTTGTTATCGCCAACACCACCATTAGAATTCAAGCATCTGTCAGTAACACCCTCACATTGTATTTCCCAGCCACCGGTATAAGTGGTATTCTTCGTGGCAACAAGATGAACCTTAGTAGCGGTTGTCTCATCAGCGACAAGTCTGAACCGATTACCGGAGAAACTCACATATTTGCCCAGTTTACTTACCATATAGTATTCGTTGGGTGTGCCGGATTCCACCAATTTCCATTTGAGGTATTCCGCTGCACCTGAGGCAGGACTACTGCTTGAATAAGTGGCCGATTTCACCATATCGCTCTCGTCGCATTTCAAGACATAATTCATACCATGACGGAATCGGATAACATACCAATACTCAAGTGATCCGTCGGCAGGAGAGTAGACTATATCCTGTGACATGGCATTAAGTGCCGTGGCAAAGAAGAACACGTGGAGGATTATGTAGCGTAACAGTTTCATAGCGAAGGAATGCAATAGACGATATATGGATTATGTTGTATTAGAAGAAGGGTGAGGGAGGCTGCCCTACTCGTCCCTACCCTACCATTATATATATGGTACGGGTATATATCTGAGTGACTCCCGGACCAACTATCAAATTTGCGGTAAGGCGCACAGAGGCTGTACCGGAGGTGCCATTAAGTGTGCCAAGAATTTCTCCTGCTGAGAAGTTTGGCTCTTGGGAGAAGATTCCTACATCACCTGACACTGTGATCTCATAACTTTCTACCTTTGTGGCATCTGTCAGCTCAAACCATTTTGACTCATCGTCCCGGTCTTCAAACCTATATATGAACGGACGCAGAACAAAGTCGCCGCCGGTGCTGAACTTACAATAGAAGTCTTTGTCCTTGGCCTCTATACTGTATGGGGGGTAGCCTCCTATGGGAGCATAGAAGAAGGCTTTCAATTCCAGCATGTATTCCGTAAGTGCGATGGGTACCACCACATAAGTATTGCGCGGGACGGCCGATAGACTCACAAGCGCATATCTCGTGTCTACTACCTCTCCATCGCGCTTCATGGTTACGGTCAGCGGCATTTGGCCTGTAGGATGCTTGGAGACACTCTCGTTGAAATAGGCCATGTGCGTGACAGGCATAACGCCGGGAGCCGCTGCCGGTACGTCAAACCCCGCCGCATCATCATATACGGTCATATTGACATTGGTGGCAGGCGCGGGGAAACGGTTCACGATATTATCCCCTTCCTTAGGAGGCAAGAAGTAGATAGGCGTACCGTTCTTGGTCACCTCCGCCAACTCTATCTTCTGTACCGTTATAGGCTTGTCGGTCTTGTTGCTAAATTCGAAGCTGACCTTTGACAGCATGCGGAAGAGGTGGAGCGTAATGCTCCTGCTGCTGTTCACCAGATACTGCTCCTTGTTGGTCATAGGGATGCCTCGAGCAAGAGACGGTGAAGCGAGGGAAACGGCATTATTAAAATCCGCCGTCCATGTACTGCTTTCCAAAGCACCCGGCAATGGCTGCCCCACGGTGAAGGTGATGCCGTTAACCGTAGCCCCGGTACACCTGCCGTCCGTCATTGTGGTGGTGTACTCTATATTTCCGAAGGAATAGAACGTGTAGGTGCCGTCCTCCGTGGAGACAGTCCCAATGCTGTGGCGTTCGTGCCAGCTGCCATCCATAGCCACCGGAATGATGCGTTCCACCGTGTGTGTTCCGCCGGCATTCTCCTTAACCATTACCACCATGGCCTCCCTCATCATCTCCTCATCCACAGCATTCGCATCGTTCCATGATGCGCGTGTGGACAACTGAGGTTCGGCGCAGAGGAAGAGTTCTATGCGTGAAAAACCTTCGGGCAATGTGCCATCGTTGCCTGAGGAATCGTTAGAACAGGCAGCAAAGGCTGCAAGCGAACACAGGAGCAGACTTCTCCTAATAAAACGTATCATGGCGTATGGGCTTTATGCAGGCGCGACACGGTGACAATGATGCCACCGCGTCGTGTTGTTTATAATTGTATTTCGGGAACCTCTATGCGCTTCCAGTCGTTGACCACAATCTGTATCTGTCCGCGCGAATTGACACTGTTGACGTGTATGCGGTATATATTGTTGCGCACTATGCCGTATTTCATGGGCAGCGACTCGTCGGCAGAGTTGGCCGGGTCGGCATGCCGTACGTAGTAATGATAGCTCTGCGGGATATACTTCTCTATGTGCCCTTCCGCATCCGCGCTGCCATAGTAGCCCGACATCAGCAGTCCAGTGGCATAACGTTCCTTTCCGTATCCGGGCGGCAGGGTATTCTCCTGCGTGTAGTCGAGTATGTAATAATCCAAGCCTGTCTCGGGCACAACAGACGGTGCAGGCACGTCCGCATCCTTCTTCACCGGCCAGCGTTCGGCCTTGTCAAGCGATGTGTAAGCATTGGTCAGACGGTTACGGTAAGCCAGGCCGACGGGATCCGTGGTAGAGTTCTTCGCCACGGTCCATGGATCCAGCACGCTGTTGGTGGCGTTCTTGGAAGCATCCATCTTCTCTTCTCCCAAGTAAACCAACTCCGTGCCACCGCCCTCGATGTCGTCCCTCACACGCTTAATATAATATGTACCGGAGGTAAGGCAATTGAAAGGCGTCACGTCGGTCAATATGAAGCGATCCTTGGTGGGCGCCTTGGTCGAAGCGTTCAGCACCACATATTTGTAGCCCGTCAACGGCATAGGGGCTGCGAAGCCTTCTTCCTCCACATTTACGACTTCCCCTTCCACCCATGACGCACAACTGCCGTCATCAGGCAACGTTGCAGCCACTTTTCCGGGCGAGAAATCCAAGCGCGCCGCCAGGCGTGCCACAGGAATCTGCACGTTGACAGGATTATTTATGCCGAAATTACTGCCCAGGACCAAGGAAACGTCCCGGGCCGACGTCATAACAAAATTGTCGGCCTCCGTAGTATAAGGCATGCCGGTGGTGGCATTGTATCGCAGGTTATATGGCGTGCCCACCTGCATATCACGAACCTCAGACAATGTCTTGCCCTCAAGGTCGGTACGGTCACCCATGTTTACAAGGGCTATGGCATGGTACGCGCCACTGGGGAGTGCACTCTTGTAGCGAAGCTCATCTGACGTATACACTTTACCTCCCGAGCCATTCTCCTGGTGCATTATGGGCGCATAAAAGGCATACTCCATGGCGGGATCGGCATCGCTGTTGATACCATTGGCATCCCTGTACAATAACAAGGTCACGTTATATACCTTGTTCTCGTTATATATGCCGGACTCCGTAGCGTTGCCCGTATCGCCCCCGTCCGGACCTACTGCACGTGTGGCTCCATAATACTCGTCCCCCATCACCCGTACACTCACCTTAAGGAAGGTCGCATACCGGTCCTCTTCTTTATCCCGCACATCCTCCTGCACTTCGCTGCAGGAGACGAGACCCAAGGCTGCCACAAAGAGCAGGGCCAGACAGGGCAGATGCAAGATGAAGCGTTTCATTTCTCTACGGGTTATTCTTTGTTCTTAGTCGGGGCTGATGTGGTATGATGTCAGCTATGCAATGGATAAGGTTTACAGATTTTCGTTCTGGAAGCGCATGCTATAGTCCAGTACACCTATGGTGAATATCATATAACGCCATTCCGTGCCCACGAGAAAAAAGTCCAGATTGTACCTGTACTCGCGGTCGAGGAACTCCTGAGGCGTGTAGTTGTTTATGCTGAACCAGTCCCTGCCTGTCGCCAGGATGTGTGCGAGGTCTATGTCCACCACCGTCCTGCCGCTGGTGCGGTTGGTGATCACCAGACGGGCATTCTCCTGTGGGGTATCGTTGTGATACATGATCCTGGACGTGAACAGCTCATAGTGGGCAGCTTTCTGTCCTATCTGGTCCGGATTGGCAGGCATCGGGGCATCTCCGTCTGTCTCCCAAGAAACATAAGGGGTATAGAGCATCTGCCTGTCGTCCTTGTCGGGCGTGTTGTCGTAGGCCAACAGACCGTTCCTATCTATGATGCGTACGTCATAGTCGCCGACGAACAATTCGCCGTCTTTCTTGTCCTGACGTAGAGTTATATTCAGTTGTTTGGTATCGCGCACAAGCGATATGGTGTCCTTCACCGGAGCTATGACGCCATTGACGGTACGGTCCTGGCTAAGTTCCACAGTGCGGACATTCAGTCCATGCCATAGTGTATCGAGTGGCATGCTCTCGTGTTCCACGGGTACAAGGTTACCTCCGGAGATCTCGCCGCGGTCGAGTGTCACCATCAGTTTGCTTATGTCATCGCCTTTCGTCAACTCCGTACGACGGAACTTGGCACCTCGTGCCTGAAGCATGTCTCCATAGTCCTTCTGCCCTGCCAAAGCCAAGAGGCTATAGCGGCCCGGAGCCAACTCGCTGCTGTTGAAGTGCATTGCAAAGCCGCGTTTCTTCAGGGGAGCTTCTCCCGCTGTGTTGGCCACAGTGCGTTGCATCACAAAGCGGTTGGCCTCATCGAATACGTACACCGTCACAGCACCAACGTGGTCGGCAAACATGTCGGCACGCTGTATGTTATAGTCATACTTAAAGTACACGTCCAAGCCGTCGGGGCAGTCGGACAGGTCTTCCTCCATCATAGAACATGAAGCTATGGCAGAGGTCGCAATAGCCATTGTGAGAATGTTACGCAAACGTGAAAGATTCATGGTTATGCAATTCTTTCTTCTTGTCTGTTTATATATATAAGGTGTATCAAGGGAGTGAGGGAAGCGTCTGCGGCCGTATCTCGGTCGGGAGCATACCGGCCGCAGACGCTTTCTGTGAGAGACAGGAGGGCAGGCCTCCTGTCTCTATAGGTTATCAGTATTAGAGGTCTACGCTCTGGGTGCGTACAGCCCAGTCAAGGATGTTGATGGTAGCCTGCAGATAATACTTCTGCTCATCATCGGGAGTATCGGGAAGCTCGGGAATGGTAGGAGTACCGGGCTGTGACACGGTGCTGATGGTAATCTGGTACCAGTTGTTACGAACCACGCCATAACGGCCGAGATAGTGCTGCTCCATCTCATCGGTACCTGTAGTATAGTCCACGTATGCAGTACCTCCGGTCTCATAAGCATTGAGTTCGCCGCCCCAGGGACAATAGTTATCCAAGTGCTTGATACGGATAGCATAATAGCAGATACCGTTCTTGTAAGCATGGATCTTGCCGAGAGTGTTCTGCACGGCAGTCACCTGTTCAGAGCTGGGAATAGCGGAATTTACAGTGAACCTGGTATCATTGAATTCTGATTCGCCGGCAGGTATTGCAGCCTCGATGAGTGCGATTTCGCTCACCGATTTGCCCAGTGTGGTGGCAATGGCAGCAACCACCTCGTCAGTGCTGTATGCCGTGGTACCACCTCCCAGGGTGTACCATGTCTTGCCCGGAGTCTTGCCCGCAGGTGTGTAGACAGCCTTGACAAGAGCACGGGTGGTCTGGCTCTGCTTCTGGTGCTCCGTGTTGAAGGTGTTCTCGAGACAGTACTCGAACGAACCTACGTTGTTTGTGATACTTGCATCTGCTGTGATGATATTAAAGTCACCGGCAGCACCATTGGCACTATAGTTGGGGTCTTCTGCCCAGTAGGTGCGGTATGTCTCTACGCCATAGAAACGGCCATAGCCGGTATCGAACTTCCCTTTGCCGGCGAACTTGCGGATGGGGAACATCACGTTGTTGGTAACGTCCAGCTGCCACTTGGCTATCTCTATCTTGGCACCGGCGTTGGTCTCACCGGCAGGGATTTCGTAGACGTTGTCCGTCCAGCCTGTTGATGCCACGTTCAGGTCTACCTTGGCCACGGCACGCTCCACATAGATGTTCTGGCGGTTGGCGTTGGCCTGGGCTTCCAACTTGGTACCATATGACTTCACATTTACCAGACTGGTACCGTCTGCGTTGACGGTATTGGTCATGAAGAAGCCGTCCTTGGTGGCACCGCCTATAAGTTTCTCGGCTGTGGTTGTCTGGACTGCATTATCCGGGCTCACGGTCAGGCCGACAGGAGTGTTGACCTCTACCAGCACCAAAGCGTCGCCACTGAAGTCTACTTCCTCCACAGGCAGGATGGCCTTGGTGGTAATGCCATTTGCGGGAGTTGAGGGCGTATCCCATGCCAGGTCACCGGCTTTGTAGGTCTTGGTATCAACCACAGTTTTGCCGTCTTCCTTGGAGTAATAAGTCACCTTCACGGAGTTCACCTTGTACTCGTTGGGAGTGCCCTGATCGAACTTGTCGTTTACAGAGCGGGTACCGTTGGTGCTCGGCAGCATGATGTTCAGGGCCACGAAAGCCTTGCCGCTGGTATTGGTGCCGTTGTTGTTGTCTTCGCCACCAACAATGTCATCGGATGAGCAACCTGCAGCCAGTGCAGCGACCATGCTCATTGCGATAAATGATTTTGTCTTCATAACAGAAATCAATAAGGGTTAGTATTTGTGTTTATTGTATTCTCTACGTCGTGCGCCGGACACCACCATACAGTGGCCGCCGGACGTGTCAAAGGCCGTTGTTGTGCAGTTCGCGCATCCTTGCCAGTATGGCCAGGTTGGCCTCGGCCTCCTCTATGCCGGCCAGTCGGGCGCTCTCCAGCAGGGTGGCAGCCTCGTCGAAACGTTTTTGCAACATTGCCAGCACACCACGCGAATGTATGGCCTGCGGGCTGTCGCCGGCCTTGGCCAGATACGTGGCGGCCTGATCCAGCAGGCCACGTTGCAGAGCCACGTTGGCCGCATTCATATTGGCTGTTGGGTCGTCGGAATATATGCGCACGGCAATGTCGAAGACCTCGTTGAACTCATCGCTGCCCAGTTCGTAGAGGTTGGCTATGCGGAACATCTTGTTCAGTGAAAGCAGTTGTGGCTGTGTGCGCAGGAGTTTGGCAGCCTGGCGGTCACTCATAGTGCGTATCTTATACTGCACGGTGTAGTCGGAGTGACGCAGGGCCGGGTACCATGTCTCCAACATGAACTTGTACTGCACGGGCCATGTCCTCCGGATCTTCTCGTTCCTCGGGTCGGGTTCCAGGCTGCGGTCCCTCACCACGGCAAGGATCTCGTCGCGGTTGTCCATGTTGGACGTTGCCAGCAGCGAATCCAGGCCGTCCCAGTCCTCGGGAGTGTTGCTGACGGTGAAAAGGCTGTCGTCGAAATGGCGCAACTGCCCCACATAGTTCTTCAGCGTGGCCGCGCGCCCTATGGACAGACGTACATTATTGTCCCAAGAGCCTTCAGGTGATGCATAACCGTGTATGCCTATGCCGGTGATAGTGACATTGGAGTCGTTGCGCACCTTGTCTATGGTCTCTATGATCTTCTGCAACTCGCGTGGGTTGTTGCGGTAGTCGGGATACAGTTCCGTACGGTTCACAGGATAGTCCAGATATGCCTTGCCGGTTATAGAGATCACTGGGTCTGGTCCTGCCACAGGAGCCAGAAAGGCCAGGCTGATGCCACGCTCGGGATGGAAGTCCAGTACGTGTTCCTCGCCGGGATTGCTGCCCAGAAGGTTGCCACAGCCACATGTATCGGTGGCAAAACGCAGTACGGCACCGTCCATCCATGCCTCATAGGGCAACGAGTCGATGTAGGCCATGCTCTGCGACTTGCCGTCAGTATGCTTCACCTCTATGGCATCAGGATAACGCTTGCTGCCATTGCGCTGGTAGTATATGTGCTGGCGGCGCCCGTTGACCATCACTGGATGGAATGTGGCTATCTGCCCGTCAGCACCCTCGAGCAACGGCATGACCACCATCTGGCGGTTGGCCCCCAGACGGAGGCTGTCGAAAACAAAAGTGGTCTTGAGCACTATGTCGTTGCCGGACGGGCAGCATGATGTGCCTTGGCGCAGGACACGTCCCAGGCCTTGAGCCTGTGCCACAGTACAAGGCAACATGGTGGCACAGCACAGGACACATATATAATATAATAGGTGTTTCCTCATTGCTTTCTCTTATTGTTTTGGTAGCTATTGTTTGTCAGACGGGTCGGACGGGTCGGACGGGTCGGACATGTCAGACTTGTCCCACAAGTCCCCCCCCCTTGCCGTTTCAGAATACGTAAATAAGACTCAAGGCCAGCTTCGTGGGTCCCACATAGTTGACATGGTCACGCTTCTTCATGGCGCCACACTCCACACAGGGGAACTCCTTGTAGCTTATATAGTCGTAGCCCACACCTATGGAGCCTTCCAGGTTCCAGTGGCGCGAAAGCATCCATTGGTATCCGTAAGTGAAGCCCACGCCGGCATACCAGCCCTCATAGCGGTTGTCCTTCAGGTGCGGGAACATGTCGCCGGGAAAGTCCAGCCCCCCCACATTGAACTGGCCGCCCATGAGGTGCGCTCCTATGAAGTGTCCGTTGAACTTCTCGCAGAACCAGTAACGGTACTCGGGCATCAGCAGCCAGTGCTTCATCTTCTTGTTGTCCCCGAAGTCCCATGGGTTGAGGCCATAGAACAGTTGCACGGTGTGCTTGTGTCCGAGCGCCACCTCCACACCAAGGTTAGGTGTCGTGGTAGCGTCATAGAGCAGGTTGGTCTTGACTGCCACACGTTGAGCGGCCACAGGCAGCATTGCACCTATGACAAGAATGCACGTCGCGATGTATTTGCGGATGTTTGTCATTGCTTCTCTGTCTCTTGTCTTTGTCTCTTGTCTGTTTCGTGAAGGCAGTGCCTCCGTTTACACATAGCAACCGCCGGCAAGGCAATATCTCCTTCATGGCCGTCCACAACAGGAGCCGACAATACGGCCCGTCATCAACGATACAACCGACCAAATGTTGCGTTTCCGCACGTAAAGTTATGTATTCTTTTGTTATTATTTACCCCCCCCCCCAGTATTAAATAATGTTAATCCCACGCATCATGTCATCATACCCCATTGCAACGTGGCTTAGACACCGGCATCCGTGAACCTGAAGACCACGATTTCATCCCGCATCGGCCATCATCTTGCGCCATCTGAAGTATCCGAGCACGGCAAACACCGTGTAGGCCACATGTATGCCGGCCTTGAAGGGGAGAGCTTTGTAGGCAAGGAGATACACGTCTATGATGTCCACAACGAACCACAGCCACCACTGCTGGAGATACTTTTTTGCCATGGCCCACATGGCCACTATGGAGATGGCATTGGTGAGAGCGTCCTGGACAGGCACAGTGGAGTTGGTGTATGTAGCCAGGAACCACCATGTCATCGCCCATATTGCCAGCATGGCGACAAGAAGATACATGGCCACGCTCAGTGGCATGGAAGTAATGGCAAGTACATCCTTGCCATTGGAGGTCTTCACACGTCTGCCATAGCCGGGCAGGGTCCACAGCAACAGGCCATAGACGGCCGCAAGAAGATAATAGCCGGAAATCATCATGTCGCCATACAGACCCACGGCATAGTAGAGGTAAAGGTCCACCGCCGGCATAATTATACCGGCAACCCACACCAACCAGTGGGCACGGTACTCCCACCACAGATACAGTATGCCCAGGGTGGAGACAAAAAGGTCAAGGAATGAGGTCAGATCCATATCAAGCATTGTTTTGGGTTTACATCATATATCGGCATACACGAGGCATCAAGAAGTGTATGACGCAATGGAGGACGATGGCGCCGCGCCTTGGGGATTAAGGTGCATCCTTGGGGATACAGATCTCTGCCACTAAGAATGTCTGCCATAGCCCTGTGGACTTCCGGCAGAATAAACCGGAATATGCTGCTGCACAAACCGGTTTATCCAACCGCATAAACCGGTTCATTCGGACAAACAAACCGGTTTATGCAGCGACCACATGGCGGTAACAAGGCGTAATCTCCGCGGCCTGCGGCCTTACGGTAGTAGGCGCTCAGAACCTCAGCGTCACATGTCCCATCATGGTGAAGCCTGCCGATGGTGTGTAGCCTATCTGATAGTAACGGTTGGCGTCGTCGTAACCCATGGAGGGGATAACGCTACTGTAGACCCAGCCGCTCTGAGCAAAGTGACGATCGAAGATGTTGTTCAAGTCAATGCCGAAGACAGCCTGCTTGAGGCGGGCATTGTTCTTGCCCGGATTGAGCGTATAGCTCAAATGCAGGGCCGTGGTGCTGTAGCGCGGCAGGGAGCGGTCAAGGCAGGCCGTGTTGTCGAGGTACTGACGGCTGACGAAGTTGGTGTGCCACACGGCCTTGAAGCCCTTGTGACTGAAAGTGGCCATACCGTTGAGTACAACAGAAGGAGAGAACGCCAGGGTGCTGTTGTCATAATGTTTCACCCGGTAGGTCTCGTCCCAGTCGTAGCTGACGTACTCGTCGAACGCCAATATGCGGTTGTGGCTGAAGGCACCGTTGAAGTCGAGCGACAGCCAGTCGAACGGGCGGTAACCGGCACTCAGTTCCAGCCCCATACGGTATGAGTCCTCGATATTGGTGGTAAGAGCCTCGCCTATGTCGCTCTGCTCGCCCGTCTGCACCAGCTGATCCTTGTAGTTCATATAGTAGAGACCGGCAGAGACGTACCAGCCGTTGCCCTCGTAGCCGTAGCCCAGTTCCACGTCGTGGAGGCGCTCGGCACGGGGTACACCGCTATGGCCGTTGTCGGTGAAGTTGTTGCGCTCGGGCTCGCGCGAACTCAGGGCATAGCTGACATAGGCCCGGTGCCCATCGCGGTGCCATGCGAAGCCCACCTTGGGATTGAGGAAGTTATATACCTTGTCTATGTCCAGGGGCTGAGCCTGATACAGGCCGGCGGCGTCTTCCGTGAACTTGTCGTTCTGTCCGTCCGTGTGAAACCCCACGTGACGATACTGCACATCGGCAAAGGCATCCCACTGAGGGCTCATGTGCAGCGTGGCCTTGGCGAAGAGAGACACGTCGTTCTTCTGCGCATCGCTGCAGTAGTAGGTATAGCGGCCACCGGGCGTGGGTATATAGTGGTTTCGCAAGTCCTCGTTGCTGATATAAGTGAGGTGTCCGAAGTGGTCGCCGGTGAAACCCTGTGCGTTCAGGCCGGTCACCACATCCCAGCGCCGGCTGGTGTAGTTGGCATTGAGGTGCAGACCGTATGTGTGTCCCTCCAAACCCTTGCGACGAACAAAGTCGGACTTGTTGCTGCCATCGGCAGGAACGTAGTTCAGGCCAAACTTCTTAGCACTCTTGTTCTGATAGCGGAACTCGTCATAGTAGCCGTAGTCATAGCTGTAGCGCAGCGCAGCCGTGGTGCTCCAATGGTCATTCATCTTCCATGCCACGGACAGGATGTTGTGGTTCTGCCAATAATTGTCCGTGGTACGGTCCCACAGACTGCCGTCGGTCTTGGCATAGCGCTCGGTCTTCCACGCCGAGGCATCGTCCCAGTTCTCTATGAAGCGCTCGTAAAGACTGTTGAAGCGTCCAAGACCCATACGGTAGAGGTCTTCGTAGGTTTTCACCCCGCCGTAGGAGTTCAGGCTGTAATCGTCATTACCTGCGGTGACACCGCTCCAGGCCTGCCCCGTGTTTTCAAAGTTGCCAAGGTTGCGGTACTTCACCACCACGCGGCGGTCCGTGCTCATCCATGCCAGCCCGGCGGTGTAGCTACCGCTGCGTCCATGCGTTCCATGCAGGTATCCGTCCGTGGAAGTCTCGTGGTAAGCACCGTCCAGGACCCAGTGATTGCCCAGCAGGCCGGTGGAGAACTGTGCGCCGGTGCGCCAGGTGCCATAGGTACCGTAACTGCCTGTCACCTCCAGCATGGGAGTCATGCGGGGCAGACGAGTCTGCAGGGCTATGCTGCCGCCGAAGGCACCGTCACCCGTGGTGCTGCTGCCCACACCACGCTGTATCTGCACGCTGCCCAACAGGGAGGCATAGGAATTCATGTTGGCCCAGAAGACTGTTTGATCTTCGGGTGCGTTAAGGGGCACACCGTCCAGCGTGACGTTCACGCGACTGCCGGCACTGCCACGCACACGCATGTAAACGGTGCCCGTGCCCACGCCGTTCTCACTCCATGCCACAACGCCCGGGGTGCGGGCAAACAGGTATGGCAATTCCTGCCCGGTGACGGAGAACTCTTGCAACTCGGCCTGCCCTATCCTGCTCACCGCAAAGGGGGCATCCTTGGGGGCACTGACGGCCTTCACCACAATTTCCTGCAGGGCCGTGGCCTCGCCGGATATGTACTCATCACCCGACCCTGCCACACGGGCAGAGTCACTTGCATTGCCTTGGGCACACACCGTGCCCGCCGCGCCCATCACAGTGAACGCAGCAAGAAACATTCCTTTCATGCTGTTTCTTTCATCTTCTTCACTCGTAATCGTCATTACGGTGTTTGGTTGGAAATTTGGACGGGATACACCGCCCTGCCCCATGGGCAACGGGCATCGCGCTCCCCGACCGTTCATACTCTCTACGCCGGCACAACCCGGTTCAGATCATGTAAGGGTATATTCTCAGCAAGGCCAATATCGGCCATGCACCCCTGATGACGCTGCAAAGGTATGGCTTTTTCCGGGAACAGACAAGAGAAGCGCTGGAAAAAACGTTGCCTTACTTCCGGTGTTGTCCCACCATAACACCCTATGCCTTCGCCAACGCGCTTGCAATCCAACAAAAAAAATAAAGGCATAGCGCCATTGGATTACCGTCGCGGAAGTTTGGAGGAATGACGTGCCCCTCCCCCCATGGCACACATGGCTACGGCAGGAACGTCCACGACTTGGCTCCCGTGAATGTGTGGACGGTGACAGTGACAGTATCCCCCGCCTGATATTGCGGAATGGCAGGGACAGCGATGGAACAATACCAGGTGATGGAATAGCTCTGCGGGTCGGTGCCTTGGACGTGGTGCACTGACAGGTAGTGGCGCGCACTGCGACGGCCATCGATGCCGGCCATAACCCGCGAGTCGACGGCATATCCCCAACGATGGATGCCGCCCTGAGACTTGGCCGTCAGCTGCATATTTATATAGGAACCTTCCGCCCACATGCTTTCGATGCCGGTGGGGTCGTGACGGACAACAGCGGTACTGTCTGCCAGGACCTGCGCCGCCGTCAGGGCATAGATGCGGGCGCTCAAAGGAGAAGAGTATGCTGTGGCCGGCTCCGGAACAAAACCCACCACGGCACGATAGACTGTGTCGGGGCGGTGGAGAGCTATGTTTGTATTGGAAATGGCGTAATGCCTGCCGTCGTCCGTAAGCATGTCGCAGAGACGTCCGGTATGGTCGGTATGGATGTCGGCCATCTCGGTGATGATGTCCGGATATGGCTCCCGTTCCTCGGCACACGCCACAAGCAACGATGCAACCGCAACGGGCAGCACCACAGGCACCATCCTCCGACGGAGGAAACGAAGACAGAAGACGTGGCGGACGTTCATAGCTCCAAGGTCTGCATCTTGTTCACCACCGGATTGGCATACATGGTCAGAATGCTGCGACGCAGGAAGTCCACATCGGGATTGGGGATAGACACCTTGGCCAACTGCCCGTTCAGGTACTTGTCAAACGCCCTTTGGTCGTAGCGGCTGTAACGCTTGCGGAAGGTCTTGCCTCCATGCAACTTGTCATAAGCAATGAAGTTGCCGGGATACAGCATGTAGCCGGAGTGGATGGCCTTGTCCATACGCTGCGCCAGCTCCTTGAAGACCTCGGTCTTGGGCATGTCCGCCAACTCGTCTATCCATTCGTTCACCGGCGTACCGGTGCAATAGTGGACGTGTCCCTTGTCTCCGAATATGCCCGTTTTCATGTTGTCCAGGTCGTCCTGCTTGCTCTTCTTCCATGAAGGGTCGTCGCGCTTCAGCTGGAATTCCTGCGCCTTGAGGTAGTCGCATGGGTCGTACTCGTAGCTGATGGTCAGCGGCACGATGCGGAGTTCCTTCAGACTCTCCATTATTGAGCCTTCACCACCAAGAGCCAGCATCTTGAGGACAGAGTCCTGAGTGCGATCGCTACTATCCTTGGCACGTCCCTCGCGCTGGGCTATCCATATATTTTCCTTCTTCTGCGTGATGGCATAGTGCATGTATCGGCTCATGAGCATACTGCTCTCCAGCACTTCCTTGACCTTCAGGCCGCGGCGCACGATGAAGGCCTTGTTCATGCGCACCAGGGTCTTGATCCATGGATATACCAGCAGATTGTCGCCCAAGGCTATCTCGCACGTCGTGGAGAAGCCGGACTCGAAGAGCATGAGGTCCAGTATGGCGCTGTCCAGGACGATATCCCTGTGGTTGGAGATGAAGAGGTAGTTGCCATCGGTGGATATGCTGTCGTGGTTGAAGGTGTGGCCATTGGCATGCTTGCGCAGCACATAACGCACGATATGCGCCATGAAACGCTTCTGAAAGTCCAGCGGAGTCTTCACCCCTATACACATGGTACGTATCATGCTGTTGCGCATGCCACGAGGCAGCCAAGGCACGAAACTGTGCATGATCTTATCGAAGTGGCGGTCGGCCAAGAGGCTCTCCAGGGCTTCATTCATCTCGCCCTTTTCATAGGGACGTATGTCATCAAACTCGTGTATATCCATAATCGTAGGTTATATTGCATGAGGACGCAGTGGTAGCGATAGGGTTATCGTCCCTCGATGATGTCGGTCATGACCTGTGTGATGTCCAGACCGGCAGCACGTACCTGCTGGGGGATGAAGCTTGTGGCCGTCATGCCAGGCGTGGTGTTTATCTCGAGCAGTTTGATCTTCTCGCCTTCCGTGATGATGTAGTCTATGCGTATGATGCCGTAGCAACCGAGGATGTCGTAGATGGTGGAGGTGAGCGTCTGCACACGACGGGTAAGATTCTCTGAAATGCGTGCCGGCGTAATCTCGTCCACCTGGCCGTTGTACTTGGCGTCGTAGTCGAAGAATTCGTTCTTGCTCACCACCTCGGTGACTGGAAATACGTGTGAGACGGTGGCTGTCTTGTAGCAGCCGTTGGTTATTTCCGTTCCGGACATGAATGCCTCCACCATCACGTCCCCACCCTCTTTCATGGCCTTGACTATGGCCGGACGCATGGCTTCCGGAGCCTTCACCGGCGTAGCGCCGAAAGAGCTGCCGCCACGAGCCGGCTTCACGAAACAGGGCAGGCCGATACGGTCTATAATGTCTTGGTCGCTGACCTCGTCTTCCTGTCCGCTGCGGATCAGCAGGCTGTCGGCCACGGACACGCCGAGGGAGCGCAGATAGTTGTTTAGGGCGAACTTGTCATAGGTCAGAGCCTCCACCAATACGCCACTGGTGGAGTAAGGCATGCCTATGAGGTCGAAATATCCCTGCAACACGCCATTCTCGCCCGGAGCGCCGTGGATGGTGATGTAGCAGAAGTCGGGGCGGACGGTCTCGCCACGTTCATTGACAAAAGTGAAGTCGTTACGATCCACCTTGCTGCGGCTGCCATCGGACAGGATGGCCTCCCAGTGTGAGGCTTTTAACTCCACCTTATATATGTTATAACGCGTCTTGTCCATGAATGACTCTATGCCTGCAGCGCTGCGCATGCTTACGTCATGCTCCGATGTGTCTCCGCCACAGACGATTGCTACTGTTTTCATTGTCTTCTGTTATGTGCTTATAATATGTTTCCCCTCGCACCATGCGTCGGGATGAATGTCTACACCTTATTTATATTATGCTGCCACGTATGTCGTGCTGCCATGTCTGCTAAGCCGTTTCCGCGCGCCTGCGCCACTTCTCTATCAGCGCCTGCATATCCAAAGCCACATCGCTGCGAAAGTCCATCTCCTCGTCCGTGACAGGATGGCGGAAGCCAAGGGTGAGCGCATGCAGGGCCTGGCGCGGACACAGTTCCATACAGTTGCGGATGAATGCCTTGTATGAGGTTGTCAGTTCTCCCCGCAGTATCTGATCCCCACCATAGCGCTCGTCGGCAAAAAGCGGATGCCCCATGTGCTTCATGTGGGCACGTATCTGATGCGTACGTCCGGTTTCAAGACAACACTCCACCAGCGTGACCGGACCGAAACGTTCCAACACTCGCCAATGCGTGACGGCATGCTTGCCTATGGCGCTCCCTTCGGGGAAGACTGCCATGCGCAGGCGGTCCTTGGGATCGCGGCCTATGTTGCCTATGATAGTTCCCTCGTCCTCGGCAAAGGGGCCCCACACAAGGGCATTGTAGAGACGGCGTGTAGTGTGGAAGAAAAACTGCTTGCACAGCGAAGTCTTGGCCTCGGGCGTCTTGGCCACCACCAGCAGTCCGCTCGTGTCCTTGTCTATGCGGTGCACAAGCCCCACCTCGGGGTCGTTGGGATCATAGCGCGGGTCGTCCTTCAGGTGCCAGGCCAAGGCATTGACCAAGGTGCCGCTGAAGTTGCCGCATCCGGGATGTACGACCATGCCGGCAGGCTTGTTGACAAGCAGCAACTGGTCATCTTCATACACTATGTCCAAGGGTATGTCCTCGGGAACAATCTCCCAGTCGCGCTTGGGACGGTCGAACATCAGCGTTATGACGTCGCCTGCCTTGACCTTGTAGTTGCTGCGCACGGCCTTGCCGTTGGCCTGGATGTATCCGGCCTCGGCAGCCTTTTGGATGCGGTTACGGCTGGTATCGCGAAGATGGTCCATCAGGAACTTGTCCACCCTAACGGGGTTCTGCCCACTATCGGCCACTACACGACGGTGTTCATATAGTTCGACAGAAGGCTCCTCGGGCGAGCCTGAGGCAAACCCATAGTCGTCATCACCAAAGTCGTCAAGGGCATCGGAAGAACTCTCGTCATCGGGCAAGTGTATACCCGATGTATAATCCGGAGCCGCCCCCGAGATGCTCTCAGGCGAACAGTTGTGCAACTCTTCTGACGAAAGCATATCGCTTACCATTCCGTCTCAGGTTCAAATTCGTATGTATCCTCGCCGGGGTCCCCCGTCACGGTATCGTCCTCGGCACTGGCCCACTGTTCGTCCTCGGTGAGACTATTGCCTACGACCAGCACCACCGGTGCCTCGGCAGGTATCTTTTCGCCGGCGTGCACCTCCCTGCCCCGGCACTTGACACTGACCACCCAGTCCTTGTCGCCGGCCACATATTCCTTGGGTGCCAGCCTGAAACCCATGGCACGCAGACGAATCTCAGCCTCGTAAACATCGCAATTGTCAGCAATGTCGGGCATGGTCAGCGTGGGGGCGCTGCCCAAATTGACCGTGAGGTATATCTTGCGGCCGCTCTTCACCTCGGTTCCGGCCTTAGGCTGCTGCATCAGCACACTGCCGGTCGCCAGATTGCGATTGTAGCCAGAGTCGGCCACCACAGCCTCCAGGTCATACTGCGACAACATCATGCCCGCATCCGTATAATGAATGCGCGATACATCCGGCACGCGTACGATCTCGCCATGATGCGTGTAGACCATGGTACCATACCACGCGCCGACAATCATCAACACAACGAAGAGCAGCATTCCCAACAGGTTGCCCCAGACGACAGGAGCGAGTATCTTGTTCTTGAATCCCATAAGACGAGGACATGTTTCAAATAATACGCAAAAATACTAATAAGTGGCGTATTATCCAAACATTCACACGAAAAAAGGAGAGAAGCGAGAACATTCTCGCTTCTCTCCTTTATGTAAAAGCACCGGTTGTGCTTACTTGCCATGCTTTTCATCAGAAACGCTCAACTTCTTACGTCCCTTTGCGCGACGGCTTGCCAATACACGACGACCATTGGCAGTAGTCATTCTCTGACGGAAGCCATGCTTGTTGGCACGGCGGCGGTTAGAGGGCTGAAATGTTCTTTTCATAGCTATGTTCTTATTGTATTATGTGCATGTACTTGTGTTCCGGGGTGCAAAATTACGCACTTTTTTGTAAACGGCCAAACCTTTCCATGCTTTTTTCTTGTTTTTCACCCAAATTGTCGTACCTTTGCATAGGGGAAAAGGAGCGCCTCCTTGCCCGCCACGTCATTGAGAATATAACCACATAATTAAACGTCAAATATATGATTAACTCCCAAGACATTAAGAAAGGCACATGCATTCGCATGGATGGTAAACTGTATTTCTGCATCGACTTCCTGCACCGCAAGCCCGGCAAGGGCAACACCATCATGAACGTCACCCTGAAAGACGTGGTGAACGGTGGTGTGCTGGAGCGTCGCTTCAACATCGGCGAGAAGCTCGAGGACGTTCGCGTGGAACGCCGCCCCTATCAGTACCTCTATGCCGAGGGCGATGACTTCGTATTCATGAACAACGAGACCTACGAGCAGGTGACCATCCCCGCCGACCAGATTACCGGCGTCAAGTTCATGAAGGAAGGCCAGAACGTGGACGTTGTTACCGATGCCAGCACCGAGACCATCCTCTACGCCGAACTGCCCGCCAAGGTACACCTCGCCATACAGTGGACCGAGCCCGGCCTGAAGGGCGACACCGCCACCAACACCCTGAAGCCCGCCAAGCTGGAGACCGGAGCCGACATCCGTGTGCCCCTGTTCATCAACGAAGGAGAAATCGTGGAAGTGGATACCCGCGACGGCAGCTATCTCGGCCGTGTGAAAGCATAAAACCTTACCGGCCTTAGATACTCTTTAAGGTGGGAGAGATTTGGAATATTGAAGACAATGAGATACTCCCTCATCATTCCCGTCTATAATCGTCCCGACGAGGTAGACGAGTTGCTTGCCAGCCTGGAGGCCCAGACAATGAAAGACTTTGAGGTGGTGATAGTCGAAGACGGCTCCACCATACCTTGCCAGTCCATTGTCAACGGGCATGCCTCCGGGCTGGCAATGCGTTATTACCGAAAGGACAACAGCGGCCCCGGGCAGTCGCGCAACTATGGCGCGGAGCGTTCCCAGGGCGAATATCTTATAGTATTGGACAGCGACTGCGTGCTGCCTCCGGGATACCTGCAGGCCGTGGACGACGAGTTGCGTCGGGAGCCCTGCGACGCATTCGGCGGACCGGACCGCGCCCATGACAGTTTCACCCCGATACAGAAGGCCATTAACTACTCCATGACCTCGTTCTTCACCACTGGCGGCATACGCGGAGGCAAGAAGAAACTGGACAAGTTCTACCCACGCTCGTTCAACATGGGCATACGTGCCGATCTGTACCGACGCCTGGGAGGCTTCTCAACCATGCGTTTCGGTGAGGACATAGACTTCAGCATCAGGATATTCCAGAGCGGAGCCTCGTGCCGGCTGTTCCCCGAGGCATGGGTGTGGCACAAACGGCGCACCGACATGAAGAAGTTCTTCAAGCAGGTGCACAACAGCGGCATAGCCCGCATCAACCTGTGGAAACGCCACCCCGGAAGCCTGAAGCCGGTACACATGCTGCCGGCTGTGTTCACCTTGGGCATAGGCTGTCTGGCCGCAGCCTTTGTGGCGGCCATGGCATACACGACAGTACAATTTGCCGAAGCATTATGCACGAATACGGCCTTCCCAATGCCGTCCTCCACGACACACAACATCCGTCTGGGCATAGGCGTGGCATTGGGTGCGCTCACTCCCATCCTACTGTTCTCGCTGCTGATATTCACAGACTCGCTCATACGCAACCGCTCAGCCAAGGTGGCCCGGCTGAGCATACGCGCGGCTTTCATACAACTGCTGGGCTACGGAACAGGATTTCTCCGCGCATGGTGGCTGAGATGCGTATGCTCACGCAACGAGGAACTGCAAGCCTTTAAGGACAACTTCTACAAATAGCCCGCATGCAATGATGCTCCTGACCTACTCCCAAACAGCACTAACCCACAGCCAACGATGAAAATCAAAGACTGGTCCGACGACGAACGGCCGCGCGAACGTGTCATGGCCCTGGGGCCTGAGGCGGTGAGCAATGCCGAGCTGCTGGCCATACTCATCGGCAGCGGTACACCAGAGGTCACCAGCGTGGACCTTATGCGCACCATACTGAGGGAACAAGGAGACAGCCTGCGCACCCTCGGTGCCATGACGCGGCAGGAACTGGAACGCTACAACGGCATAGGTCCGGCCAAGGCCGTCACCATACAGGCGGCCATGGAGCTGGGCAAACGCCTGCTGCGCGAGGCCAAGGGGGCAAAGGTGCACCTGACCTGCTCAACCGAAGCCTACGATTATTTTCGCTCGCTCATCATGGACATACAATACGAGGAGTGCCATCTGTTGCTGCTGAACGTCAAGAACAATGTCGTGGGTCATCACCTCGTCAGCCGAGGGGGCATATCCGAATCCACCGTGGACATACGCCTGATACTACGCCACGCCCTGGTGGCAGGCACGCCCAATATCATGCTGGCCCACAACCATCCAAGCGGCAACCCCATGCCAAGTCGTCAGGACGACGACTTGACACAACGCATCCGCCAGGCCTGCCAAACCGTATCCCTGCGCCTGCTTGACCATATCATCATAGGCGACGACACCTATTACTCCTATGCCGACGAAGGCAAGATATAACGACACCCCACCCCCACTCATCCTCACACCAACGAACATACGACAATGGAAAACAACATACAGCAAAACGCTTCCTCCGCTCCGGCAAACGCAATGCAGGAGGGACTCTCCATAGAAGAAAGGGCCGTGGAACTGCTCAGGACAGTCTACGACCCCGAGATTCCGGTGAACGTCTACGACCTCGGCCTCATCTACCGCATAGAACTGAAAGAGGGGAACACCGCCCTAGAGGTGGACATGACACTGACGGCCCCCAACTGCCCCGCCGCAGACTTCATAGTGGAGGACGTGCGCCAGAAACTGGAGAACATAGGCGGCCTCACCCGCGTGGACGTCAACCTTGTCTTTGAACCCGAATGGTCCAAGGACATGATGACCGAGGAGGCCAAGATGGAGCTTGGTTTTCTGTAATTCCACGGACCGCCGATGAAGAAGACCTATTTCCTCAGCGATGCCCACCTGGGCAGCCGCGCCACAAGCGACAGCCGCCGGCGCGAACTGCATCTGTGCCGCTTCCTGGACTCCATCCGCCACGAGGCCGCAGCCATATACCTCATGGGCGACA
>DBLZ01000005.1:0-26925 GCA_002297545.1 Prevotellaceae bacterium UBA711
GGGAAAATCCGCTGACCCCTGTTTCCATGGAGGTGGTGGCATGCTCTCGTGTGGATACTCCGTGGCCGCCGTGGGCCTAACCTTGCAAGAACGGGTTTATGCGCTTCCATAAACCCGTTCTTACGTTTCCATAAACCGGTTTGTTCGGGCATATAAATGTGAATATGTAGCCCCGTTGCCGTGGCACTGCGGTGGAGCGTCCTCGGGAATGGGGGCGATATGGCGGTGCGTCGTAGGCAGAAGATACGGCTCTTTGTTGCCGTGTCGTTGCAGTAGTTTGGCTTTGAGCACAAAGGGATGAAGAAAAGTCGTCACTTATGCCATGTGTTTGGCAAAAAAAGCGTACCTTTGTGCACCTATATTATATAAGGTGTGATCCTGCCGTGAAACGGGGTGCGGCATAGCCGGCCAAGGGGTCTGCCACGTAACGTATAATCCAACAAAACGATACAGAAACATGTCACAGACAAAGAAAATCAAGCGCGCTTTGGTCAGCGTCTTCCACAAGGACGGCCTGGACGAGATTCTGCGCACGCTGCACGCCCAGGGTGTGGAACTGCTGAGTACCGGCGGCACACAGGCTTTCATCGAGAGCCTGGGCATACCTTGTGTCAAGGTAGAGGACGTAACCACTTACCCCAGCATCCTCGGTGGTCGTGTGAAGACATTGCACCCCAAGGTATTCGGCGGCATACTGGGCCGTCGCGACCTGGAGAGTGACCGCGAACAGATGGCGCACTACGAGATACCCGAGATAGACCTGGTCATCGTGGATCTTTATCCCTTCGAGCAGACCGTGGCCAGCGGTGCCGGCGAGGCAGACATCATAGAGAAGATAGACATAGGCGGCATCAGCCTGATACGTGCCGGCGCGAAGAATTTCAACGATGTCATCATAGTTCCCAGCAAAGCCGAGTATGAGCCCCTGCTGAAGCTCCTGCAGGCCAAGGGCGGAGAAAGCGACATAGAGGACCGCAAGTGGTTTGCCGCACAGGCATTCGGCGTGAGCAGCCACTACGATACCGCCATACATGAGTATTTCACCAAGTAGTGTCTTCCGTTTCTTTCAATAACATACAAGCAAATGGGATTCTTTAGCTTTACCCGTGAGATTGCCATGGACCTGGGCACAGCCAACACCATTATCATCAGCGATGGCAAGGTGTTGGTGGACGAGCCAAGCGTGGTGGCTCTGGATCGGCGCACGGAGAAGATGATAGCCGTGGGCGGACGAGCCAAGATGATGTACGAGAAGACAAACCCCGACATACGTACGATACGCCCCCTGCGCGACGGAGTGATAGCCGACTTCAATGCCTGCGAGCAGATGATGCGCGGTCTGATAAAGAAGGTGCATTCGGGGCGTCAGCTCTTCACGCCCTCGCTGAAGATGGTGATAGGCGTGCCAAGCGGCAGTACCGAGGTGGAACTGCGTGCCGTGCGCGACAGTGCCGAGCATGCCGGCGGTCGTGAGGTGTACCTTATTTATGAGCCCATGGCTGCGGCCATAGGCATAGGTCTGGATGTTCTGGCTCCCGAGGGCAATATGATCGTCGATATAGGCGGTGGCAGCACCGAGATCGCCGTAATCAGCCTGGGTGGCATCGTGGCCGACAAGAGCCTGCGTGTGGCAGGTGACGAGCTGACGGCCGATATTCAGGAATATATGTCGCGCCAGCACAACGTGAAGGTCAGCGAGCGTATGGCCGAGCGTATAAAGATAAACGTGGGCGCAGCCCTCACCGACCTGGGCGACGAAGCTCCCGAGGACTATGTGGTACACGGTCCCAACCGTATCACGGCCCTGCCCATGGAGGTATCCGTCTGCTATCAGGAGATAGCACGCTGTCTGGAGAAGACCGTGGCCAAGATAGAGACCGCCATATTGCAGGCCCTGGAGGAGACGCCTCCCGAACTATATGCCGACATAGTGCACAACGGCATATACCTGGCCGGCGGTGGTGCCATGCTCAAGGGCCTGGCACGACGTCTGACCGACAAGATAAATATTCCGTTCCACGTGGCCGACGACCCGCTGCATTGCGTGGCCAAGGGTACAGGCGTGGCCCTGAAGCACTTGCAGGAGTTCTCATTCTTGATGTAATCACACAGACACATGGCCTCATCCGTCCCTCTGCCGTGGGGCGGGTGAGGTTTGGCTACGTATGCACGGTTTCTTGGACTGGCTTTCGCGCTACTCGCATTGCCTGGTGCTGCTCCTGCTGGAGGGCATCAGCATGTTCCTGTTGGTGTCGTTCAACCGATACCAAGGCTGCGTGTGGTTCACCGGAGCCAACTATGTCGTGGGCAGGGTGGAGGAATGGCACCATGCCATGGTGTCGTATCTCGACCTGGGCGAGCGCAATCGCGAGCTGACGGAGCGCAACATACAGTTGGAGCGCGAGTTGGAGGAACTTCGTACCGAGGTGGCCGAGCTGACGCATGACAGCTCTTATACCGAGCGCGCTGTGGCAAGGCACCTGCAGAACATACCACTGTTGCCTGCCCGCGTCATCTCCAACAGCATACGTATGCACGACAACTACATGACCATAGACCGTGGACTGCGCGACGGTGTGCGGCCCCAAATGGGAGTGGTGTGCGGAACCGGCGTCGTTGGCATCGTGTCGCACGTTACGGACCGATATGCCGTGGTCATGTCCATCCTCAACAGCAAGTCGGGTATCTCCTGCCGCATACGTGGAAACAATTACTTCGGCTATCTGCATTGGCAGGGCGGCAACGTTCTGACGGCTCAGCTGGACGACGTACCGCGACATGCTCCGTGCAAGGTGGGCGATGCCGTGGAGACCAGCGGATTCAGCAACGTCTTCCCTCCCGGTATCTTTGTGGGCCGCGTGATGCAGATCAGGGACAGTAAGGACGGTCTCAGTTACCAGCTGATAGTGCAATTGTCTTCCGACTTGGCCAATCTGCGCGATGTGGCGGTCATACTCCATGAACAGGAGGCACAGACCATACCTGAAGCCGCAGCCGGCAACGGGCACTGACGTGGGCTTGGCCTTTGTGGCTCGGGAAACGTTGCCTGGCATAGGCCGGGTGTATCCGTTATTCGATACTTTATGATACAGACACTACTTCATAGGCTGGGCACCATGTTGCTGGTCATATTCCTGCAGGTGTTCCTGTTCAACCACATAAATCTGTGGGGTTATGCCGTGCCGCTGCTGGGCGTCATGGTCTTGTTCCGTCTCCCTCTCAATGTCGGGTGCATAGGCAGCATGTGCGTGGCCTTTGCCACTGGTGTGGTGCTGGATGCTTTCAGCAATACGCCAGGCGTGGCAGCCGGAGCCATGACGGCGACGGCTTTTGTCCAGTACTACATGCTCCGTGCCATGGTGCCCAAGGACGCTGTGGAGGATGCCGTGCCGGACAGGCATCTGCTGGGGTACTACAAATACTTCTGGTACATGGCCATCCTGATGGCGGTGCATCATCTGCTCTACTTCGTGCTGGAGGCGTTCTCGTTCTTCAATCTGGCCGATCTTGCCTTGCGCTTTGCCGGCAGCTATGTCCTGTCCCTGTTACTGGCGTGGGCCTTGGAGATGCTTCGCCCGGCCAAGGCCCAGTAAAACGCAAGCGCCTATGGAAAAGAAATACGAACTGGGAAAGCGCAAGTACGTCCTTGCCGGCATCGCTTGCATCATCATATTCGCCTACATCCTGCGTCTGTTCTCGTTGCAGCTGCTCAGCGAGGACTTCAAGAGGAACGCCGACAGCAACGCCTTTCTCCGTCGCATGCTCTTTCCGGCCCGTGGTACCGTGAAGGACAGAAACGGAAAACTGCTCGTCTACAATCAGCCCGCCTACGACATAATGGTGGTGATGAGGGAGCAGGAGGGCGTGGACACCATGGACGTGTGCAATGCCCTGGGCATCACGCGGGATTGGTATGAACGACGCATGAACGAGATTCGCGATCCGCGTCGTAATCCCGGCTACAGCCGATACACGCAGCAACTGTTCATGGGGCAGTTGTCCGCAGAGGAGTTCAGCACATTCAACGAGAAGTTGTTCTGCTTCCCGGGCTTCTATGTACAGAGACGTAGCATCCGCCAGTATACATATCCGTATGCCGCGCATGTCCTTGGCGACGTGGGCGAAGTGGGCCCAAAGGATATAGAGGCCGATGATTACTACAGCAGCGGTGACTACATAGGCAAGCTTGGCATAGAGCGGCAGTACGAACGGCAGCTTCGTGGCGAAAAGGGTGTGGAGATACTCCTGCGCGACTCCCGCGGCCGCATCAAGGGGCGGTATCAGGACGGTAAGTTCGACAGCGCCCCAATTCCGGGCAAGAATCTGGTCCTGTCTCTGGATGTGGAGCTGCAGGCCCTGGGAGAAAGGCTGATGAAGGGCAAGAAGGGCGGTATAGTGGCCATAGAGCCTGCCACGGGAGAGATACTGTGCATGGTCAGCAGCCCCACCTACGATCCGCGTACCATGGTGGGACGTCAGCGCGGTGCCAACAACAACCGTCTGTCCCGCAGTCCGCATAAGCCCTTGCTCAATCGTGCCATCATGGGACAGTATCCTCCGGGCTCCACGTTCAAGACCACCCAGGCCCTCACCTTCCTGCAGGAGGGCATCATCACCCCAAGCACGCCGTATCCGTGCAACGGTGGCTTCCACTTCAAGGGCTTCAAGCTGGGATGCCATGCCCATCCCTCCCCGTTGCCGTTGATACCTTCCCTGGCAACTTCGTGCAACGGTTACTATTGCTGGGGACTGTACCACATGTTCTCCAACCGTCAGAAGTACGCTTCGGTGCAGGATGCCATGACGCGCTGGAAGGATTACATGGTGTCCATGGGTTTCGGTTATCGCCTGGGTGTGGATTTGCCGGGCGAGAAACGTGGCCTGATACCGAATGCCGCCTTCTATGATCGTGCGTATCGTGGCTCGTGGAACGCCGTTACGGTAATCTCCATAGCCATAGGCCAGGGCGAGGTGACGGCCACTCCGTTGCAGATAGCCAACCTGGGGGCCACCATCGCCAACCGCGGATGGTTCATCACGCCGCACGTGGTGAAGGATATACAGGACGAGGAACTGGACACGCTCTATACCAAGCGCCGCTATACCATGGCTTCGCCAAAGCAATACCAATATGTGGTGCAGGGTATGCGCCAGGCCGTGCTGGCCGGTACGTGCCGCAAGGCCAACCTGCCCGACATAGCTGTCTGCGGCAAGACCGGCACGGCACAGAATCCTCATGGTCTGGACCATTCCGCCTTCATGGGCTTTGCCCCCATGGATAATCCCCGGATAGCAATCTGCGTGTATGTGGAGAACGGCATCTGGGGTGCCACCTATGGCGTGCCCATCGGAGCGCTTATGATAGAGCAGTATCTCACGGGAGGCCTGTCGCCGGAGAGCGAGGAGAATGCCAAGTTATACGAAGACAAACACATAATCACCATAGACGATGCCCTCATCAGATAAGAGAGAAAAGGAACAGAGCATATTGCACAACCTCGATTGGTTCACGATATTCATCTTTGTGGTCCTTGTGGCCATGGGATGGATGAGCGTGTGCGGAGCCAGCTACGACTTTGACGAAGGTACCTCGTTGCTGGACTTTTCGGCTCGTAGCGGCATGCAGGTGGTGTGGATACTCTCGGCCATGGTGTTGGGAGCCATCATATTGTGCGTGGACGATCGTCTGATGGAAAGTATGTCATACATCCTGTACATCGGCTTCATGATATTGCTGTTTGCCACTCCCATGCTGGCCACCAAGGCCATCAAGGGCAGCCTGTCGTGGATAAAGATCGGCAGCTTCAGCGTGCAGCCGGCGGAATTCGCCAAGTTTGCCACTGCGCTGTGCCTGGCCAAGGTGATAAGTGCCTTCAGCTTAGACCTGTCGCGATGGGTCCACCTCCTCATAAGCGGCCTCCTGGTGCTTCTGCCGATGGTGTTGATCATCATGCAGAGGGAAACGGGTTCCGCCCTGGTCTATCTGGCCTTCTTCCTGATGTTTTACCGCGAGGGCATGATTGGCAGCATACTGTTTGCCGCGGCGGCGTTTGTGTTTTACTTTGTGGTTGGCATACGCTATGCCGAGGAACCGATGTGGGAGTTGTCGCAGGTGAGCATGGGTGAGTTCCTTGTATTGACAGGCATACACCTGTTCGCCGTGGGGCTGATGTGGGTGTACACATCTTTGCGCAAGCCGTTCCTGCAAGTGTTGCTTCTGGGCACCACGGCCTACATGCTGGCGTTGCTGTATGCCAAGTACCTCATACCGTTCAATGTCTGCTGGGTGCAATGGGCCGTGCTGGCCGCCATGGTGGGATACTTGCTCTACCTGGCTGTGCGCGAACAGCTGTGGTCCTATGCCCTGATAGCCCTGTTCGCCATAGGTAGTATCGGCTTTTTCTATTCGGTCAATTATGTGCTGGATGATGTTCTGGAGCCTCATCAGCAGACTCGCATCCGCGTACTTCTGGGTTTGGAAGACGACCCGAAGGGGGCCGGATACAACGTAATTCAGGCCAAGATAGCCATAGGGTCCGGCGGACTGCATGGCAAGGGCTTCCTCAACGGCACGCAGACCAAGTTGAAATACGTCCCCGAGCAGGATACGGATTTTATATTCTGCACCGTGGGCGAGGAGCAGGGCTTCGTGGGCAGTACCTTGGTGCTGTTGCTCTTCCTCATCCTCATCCTTAGGCTGATACACTTGGCCGAGCGGCAACCGTTGCGTTTCGGGCGCATATTCGGCTACAGTGTCATGAGCATCTTCCTCTTCCATGTCTTCATCAATGTGGGCATGGTGCTTGGCCTTACTCCCGTCATAGGTATCCCTCTGCCGTTCTTCAGCTACGGCGGCTCTTCGCTTTGGGGCTTTACCATCCTCCTGTTTACCTTCCTTCGTATAGACGCGGCGCGTAACCGCATGATGCACTAATGGGCACATGTCTGCTGATGTGCTCCGGTTTCGCGTGCGCGCGTTATATTATAATATGGTATAGGGGAGGAGGCTCTGCAAGGTATGGGCAGAGGCTCTACCGGCGTGCTTTCACCTTGATGCCGAGGTCCATGATGCCGGAAAGTGTGCCGCGTGCCATGATGTGGAATAGCTGCACACGTGCCTGCTGTCCCTGTGACAGATGAAAGTCCGGGGCAGGTTGTGCGAAACTTTGCACCGTCACTCCACTGCCGCCAAGGTTCTGTCCATCGTCACTTGTCTGCAGGAATATGGTGTCGCGGTATGTGCCGTCGGGGTGGGAGAGCAATATCTGACGTACCACACACAGACAACGGTATGGGAATGCCGGCGTGGTGCGCAGTTCTATGTCCATGGAGTATGTGCCTTCGGCGGGGGCGGCAGGAAGGTCAAAGGAAATGGTGTCGTTGTCGTGCCAACCGTTGGCATTGACATGGGCATAGCGGTGCCAAAGCGTGTCGCCCGTGCAGCTACTCGCCAGCAGTGCCGGCAGCAGGAGCATCGTGCTGAGACGCATCATTGTTCTTGCCTTTGCCATTGTTCTTTTTCTTCTTTTTCTTCTTCTTCTTGGCGGCCAGTTGGGCATCGAAGCGTCCCAGGTCTTCCTGTGTGGCGAGGTCTATGTGGCGAGGCTTTTCCTGAGGCACGTCCTTGGCCAAAGCCACTGGGTTTTCGCCTTGACGGTTGTGCTCTATGATGTCCTGTGCGCGTTCGGCGGTGATGGTGGTAATGTTGGCCGCCATGTGCTTGTCCGAAGAATATGATACCATTCCGCTAAGGATGTCGGCCTTGAAGAAGTACCAGTCGCCCTCTTGGGTGTGCAGGATGGTGTCGCGAGAAGGCAGTTTGCGTCCGGCCTCCATGTATTGGTCCACCTCGTAGTTTATGCAGCACTTGAGTTTGGCACACTGACCGGCCAGCTTTTGGGGGTTGAGCGACAGGTTTTGGAAGTGCGCTGCGGCCGTGCCAACGCTGGTGAAGCTGTTCATCCAGGTGGAGCAGCACAGTTCGCGGCCACAGGGGCCGAAGCCTCCTATGCGCCCCGCCTCCTGGCGCGCACCTATCTGCTTCATTTCTATCCTGACGTGGAAGACCTCGGCCAAGACCTTGATCAACTGACGGAAGTCCACGCGGCCGTCGGCGATGTAGTAGAAGATGGCCTTGTTGCCGTCGCCTTGATACTCCACGTCGCCTATCTTCATCTCCAGCCCCAGGTCCTTGGCTATCTGCCGCGACTCTATCATGGTCTGATGCTCGCGCGCCTTGGCCTGCTCGTATTTCTCCATGTCGCCTTCCTTGGCTATGCGGTAAATGCGCTTGATGTCGTCCTCGCTACGCAGGTTGGCCTTCTTCACCTGCAGGGCCACCAGGCTGCCGGTCATGGTCACTATGCCTATGTCGTGTCCGGGTGTACCTTCCACGGCCACGATGTCGCCCTTGTGGAGTTCCAGGCCGTTGGTATTGTGGTAGTAGCCCTTCCTCGTGTTCTTGAACTGGACCTCCACCAAGTCGGTGGACTCGGCGTTGCCCGGAACGTCGGCCATGTAGTCGCAGACGTTCAGTTGTGTATAATGATTGGCGTGCCAGCCCTTGCTGCACAGGCCGCGTCCGCCTCCTGAGATATAGTTGTTCTCCATTATTGTATCAGTAGTACTATCATTTTGAGGGCAAAGTCAAAGAAGACCATCCTCGGGTTTACGTTTTGTTCTATGTCTCGCTGGCACAGCGCCAGTTCCTCCATGATGGGGATGACGTTCTTCTCGTTGACGAATCGTGCGAAGTTGGTGCTGAACGCCTCCTCCTCGCGGGTCTCGTAGTTAAGCTCGTCACGGCGGAAGTTGTAGATGAAGTTCTCGCGGATCAAGCGCTGACAGTAGATGAGCAATCGTTTCTGCGTTTCGCGTCCCAGGTCGCTCACCTCCTCGCTCCATGCCCGCATCTCCTTTATCCTGCGCATGTAGCTCAAGCGCATCAGGCGGACAAATAGGTCGAAGAACATGCGCTCCTCGCTCTCGGCCTCCAGTCTTTTCAGTGCCGCCGTATAGCTGCCCTGTGCCACGTGAGCCATTGTTTTGGCCGTATCTGCTGCCACACCATGCGTGGTGACAAGTGCTTCGGCTATGTCCTCTTCGGTGAGGGCCGGTATGTGTAGCCGTTGGGTGCGGCTCTGTATCGTGCCGAGCACCATGTCAGGTTCTTCGCTGACCAGCAGGAAGTAAGTCTCGGAGGGTGGTTCCTCTATCAGTTTCAACAGCTTGTTGGCCGCCTGGACCATCATCCTCTCCGGTAGCCACACCACCACCACGCGTCGGCCGCCGCGTCCGGCCTTCAGCTGGAGTTTCTGCTGCAGGGCATCGCTCTCGTAGACGTAGTGCACTATCTGCTGGTTTTCGGCCTTGATGGCAGTGAGCCAGTCCTCCACGTCGAAGTAGATCTTCTGTCCCAGCAGCTCGCGCCATTGCGGCAGGAAGTCATCGGTGACGGGACGGTCGGTTGCCTTCCTCTTGTACACAGGGAGGGAGAAGTGCAGATCGGGGTGTGCCCATTCCTGCAACATGGCCTCGTCGTTGGCATCCCGGCACAGAAGCATGCGGGCAAAAGCCAATGCCAGGGGCAATTTGCCGTTGCCCTGTGGGCCGCAGAACATCAGGGCATGTGGAATTCTGTTGTCCTGTGCCATCTGTCTCAGCCTCGCTTTGGCGTCGGCCTGTCCTATGATATCGTCGAAGCTCAATATATTCGTTTTGCTATTTCACATATACTGTCCACTGCGCTCACGGTATAGAAGTGCAGGTTGGGCGCGCCATTGGCCAGCAGTTCGCGGCACTGCATGGTTGCCCATTCTATGCCCACGTGCTTCACCTCTTCGTCCGTGCGGCACTTGCATGCCTCATGGTAGAGCGCTTCCGGCAGGTCGCAGTGGAATGTCTTGGGGACAATGTTCAACTGGCTCAGTTTGGCCAAGGGCTTGATGCCTGGCACGATGGGCACGCTGATACCCTCGCTGCGGGCACGCTCCACGAAGGAAAAGTAGCGTGCGTTGTCGAAGAACAGTTGCGTCACGGCGTACTTTGCGCCCAGCGCCACTTTCTCTTTCAGCACCTCCATGTCGCTGGCCATGTTGGCCGCCTCCTCATGCTTCTCTGGGTAGCATGCCACGCCGTAGTGGAACGGCCGGCCGGGGTGCTTGATAGGTGTGCCGTCGAAGAACCTGCCACCGTTGAAGTCGTTTATCTGCCTGATCAGTTCTGTGGCGTGCGAGGGGCCGTCGCCCGTAGGCTGGAACATGTGATCCTCCTTTGCCTTGTCGCCACGCAATACAAGCAAGTCCTCTATGCCCAGGAACTGCAGGTCCAGCAACATGTACTCCAGGTCCTCGCGGGTGTGGCCGCTGCACACTATGTGCGGTACCACCGGTATGCCGTACCTCTGCTGTATGGCAGCTGCTATGGCTATGGTGCCGGGGCGGCGCCTGATCCTTTGCCGTTGCACCAGCCCGTTGCCCACGTCGCGGTAGACATATTCGCTACGGTGTGTGGTGATGTTGATGTAGCGCGGGCCATACTCCCTCAGTCTGTCTATGGTGTCGAACAACTGTGCCGTGCCGTTGCCCTTCAGGGGTGGAAGCACTTCAAATGAGAACGGTCTGCTGCCGGTGTCTTGTATCAGGTCTGTCACCTTCATGCTGTAAGGAATAAGTGTTCGTGTTGCGACGGGTCCGGTTTCGTGTTCCGGCGGTACTGTGCCACAGGCACTAAATCTGTGTAAAGTTACACAAATTATGGTAAGCTACAAAAGCATTTGGGCAAAAATGCCCGATTTGTGGTGTAATAAGCCGTATAAAAGCATGCGTTGGATGACAACGTATCCGTTATTTCGCTATATTTGTGCTTGGAAAGGCCATGTGGATGCGCAATGCATGGAGCAGGATTTGTGCTCACATGTCCTTCGGGACCTAAACATTCAGCACTTAAACAAAATAATCCTATGACACTGATCAAATCAATTTCCGGTATCAGAGGTACCATCGGAGGCAAGGCCGGTGATACACTCAACCCACTTGACATCGTTAAGTTCGTCAGCGCTTACGCCACTGTCATCCGCAAGACGTCTCCCGTAGGCTCCAACAAGATTGTTGTGGGTCGCGACGCACGCATCTCGGGCGAGATGGTGAAGAATGTCGTGTGCGGCACGCTCATGGGCATGGGCTTCGACGTGGTGAACATCGGTCTGGCCAGCACTCCCACCACCGAGATTGCCGTGACCATGGAGAAGGCAGACGGTGGTATCATCCTCACAGCCAGTCACAATCCCCGCATGTGGAACGCCTTGAAGCTCCTGAACGAGAAGGGAGAGTTCTTCAACAAGGCACAGGGCGAGGAGGTTCTGCGTATTGCTGCTGCCGAGGACTTCGAGTATGCCGACGTAGACCATCTGGGCAAGTACACCGAGGACAGTACCTATGACCAGAAGCACATCGACATGGTTCTGGGCCTGGAACTGGTGGATGTCGAAGCCGTGCGCAACGCACACTTCAAGGTCGCATTCGATGCTGTCAACAGCGTGGGTGGCGTGATTCTGCCCAAGTTGTTCGAGCAGCTGGGTGTAGAGAAGGTTACTGGTCTCTACACAGAGCCTACCGGAGACTTCCAGCATAATCCCGAGCCCTTGGAGAAAAACCTTGGCGACATCAAGGCCCTGATGCAGAAGGGCGGTCACGACATAGGCTTTGTGGTGGACCCCGATGTAGACCGACTGGCACTCTTCTGCGAGGACGGCACCATGTATGGCGAGGAGTACACGCTGGTGACCGTGGCCGACTATATCCTGCAGCACACTCCGGGCAACACCGTAAGCAACCTCAGTTCCACACGTGCCTTGCGTGACGTCACCAACAAGTATCCCGGCTGCCACTACAGTGCCGCTGCCGTGGGCGAGGTGAACGTGGTCACCAAGATGCGCGAGGTGAACGCCGTCATCGGTGGCGAGGGCAATGGCGGAGTCATCTATCCCGCCGCCCACAGCGGACGTGACGCCCTCGTAGGCATAGCCCTCATTCTCACCTATCTGGCCAAGAAGGGTATGAAGACCAGTGAGTTGCGTGCCACCTATCCTCCCTATCAGATTGCCAAGAACCGCATCGACCTCACGCCGGACACCGACGTGGACTCCATATTGGCCAAGGTAAAGGAACTGTACAAGGATCAGGAGGTGAACGACATCGACGGTGTCAAGATAGACTTCCCCGACAAGTGGGTACACCTGCGTAAGTCCAACACCGAGCCGATCATCCGCGTCTATTCCGAGGCAAGCACCATGGAGGCTGCCGACCAGCTGGGCAAAGACATTATGGAGGTGGTCTACTCTATGGTAAAGTAAGAACATAAAACATGCAAGAAACCATGCTTACACAGATAATCAACGGACGCATCCTCACGCCACAGGGTTGGCTGAAGGACGGTAGCGTCATTATTCGAGACAACAAGATACTGGAGGTTACCAACTGCGACCTGGCTGTCATAGGTGCCAATGTCATCGATGCCAAGGGCATGTACGTTGTGCCCGGCGGCATAGAGATGCACGTGCATGGTGGCGGTGGGCGCGACTTCCAGGAAGGCGAGGAAGAGGCATTCCGCGTGGCTTGTGCTGCCCATGCCAAGCACGGTACCACCAGTATATTCCCGACGCTCAGCTCCAGCACCATCCCCATGATAGAGAAGGCCGTGGCCACATGTCAGAAGCTGATGGCGGAGCCCAACAGCCCCATCCTGGGTCTGCACCTGGAGGGCCACTATCTCAACCCCAACAAGGCCGGTGCACAGATGCCCGAGTGCATTAAGAACCCCGATCCCAACGAGTACATCCCTATCGTGGAGAACAGCCCCTGTCTGGCACGTTGGGACGCAGCTCCAGAGATGCCCGGCGCCATACAGTTCGGTAAGTACTGTGCCGAGAAGGGCGTGCTGCCCTCCATCGCCCACACGGCTGCCGAGTACTCCGATGTGAAGGCTGCCTTCGAGGTGGGCTACACACATGTGACGCACTTCTACAACGCCATGCCCGGTTTCCACAACAAGCGCGAGTACAAGTATGAGGGCACCGTGGAGAGCGTCTATCTGATGGACGACATGACCGTAGAGGTAGTGGCCGATGGCATCCACGTGCCTCCCACCATCATGCGCATGTGCTACAAGATTAAGGGTGTGGAGCGTATGGCCCTCATCACCGATGCCCTGGCTGTAGCTGCTGCCGGCAACGATGCACAGGCATTTGATCCCCGCGTGGTCATCGAGGATGGTGTCTGCAAACTGGCCGACCGCTCGGCACTGGCAGGCTCCATCGCCACCATGGACCGTCTGATACGCACTGCCGTGCAGCAGGCCGAGATACCTTTGGAGGACGCTTGCCGCATGGTCAGCGAGACTCCTGCCCACATCATGCGTTGCTACGACCGCAAGGGTTCTCTCTCACGTGGCAAGGATGCCGACATCCTCATCCTCGATCACGACCTGAACGTCCGCTGCGTATGGCAGATGGGTAGCATCATTGAGAACTCCTTGTTCTGATAGATGACTTTGAATATGGGCGTAACGCTCATTGTGGCATCCCGTGCCGGACGGCACGGGATGCCTTTTTCTTTGTGCTATGTTGCTACGTCGGCCTTGCTTTGGCTCGTGCAACCCTTGCTTTGCCGTCACGTTGTCCTTGCCTTGCAGCCGTGCAGATCTTGTCATGTCGCCACGTCGGCAGCACTGAATAAATCAGTTTATTCACCTCCGTAAACCGTTTCTTTCTATTGCATATTCTCGAATATGCAGCTGAGAAAACCCGAATATGCGACACCAACCCCATAGTGCCTTCGACCCATTGCCACGGACATAGTGGTGCAGCTCCATTAGCACCGGATGTTGCCATGGTATGGCGTCCCGTTTCTTTTCCATATCACGGCGGAAGGCCTGTTCGGTAGGAAAAATGTGGGCATTTGCCAACATCCATGTGAGATTAACCATAAAGAAGGGTAGGTCACTTACGCCTCTGGGTTGTGTACGTAAGGATTTTAGATTTGAGTATAACGACTTTGCTGCTGTATTAGTTGATTTGTTGATGAGGAAGTTTAGCACATTATCTTCTTGGGACTTGATAGTATCACGTGCCACTTTCATCTTTTTGGATGAACATGTGTTGACGCATTTGTACCATTCCTCCAGTTTTGGCTTAGCAGATTTCTTTTAAGACTAAAAAACGCCGCTCTGTAAGGTGCGGCACAATTAACAACCGAAAGGGCGTCCCCATTCCATGAAACTTGAATTGAACGAGTAAATAGATACTGAGCTTTTAGCTCTTGTTCTCTTAACTTTGAATACCGCCAAACATTCAGCACGTGAGAACAAGCAGGTTGAAAGTTCACGCTTATAGGGCGTGGACTATTCTGTGCTTGTTACGTGTGTAGGTCACTTGGCGGTAACCTAAAGTTAAGGCAAGCGGAGAGAATGGTTGCACGCCTTTTTCATAAACAATTAAAGACAGACAATGGAACTGAAATTCATTAACAAACTGGACAGTGCGATATTTACACGTTTTAATCCGTCACATGAGCCGGTTTCCGGAAAACTCATTATAAATGCTTTTGCAGGCGGTGCCATCGTGAGCCTCATCGTCTTTGTTTTGCAGATGACAAGCATGAGCAACGATATGCTCAACGTAGTGGCGGGAATTCTGCTGCTATGCCTTTTCGCCTATATAGCAAAGAAATGCTGGCCCACCATCAAGGCTTTCAACGGATGGGGTGGTAGGATTGGCTACTCTGTTTATATGGCCGTGCTCACCTTCGCGGCCTTCTACATTGCCATGATGCTCGTAATGGTGGCACTTCTTCTGTTATTTCTCTATGTTATCGTAAAGGTGTTTTTCAGCAGTGGCAATGCCAAGAAATATAAAGTCACTTATTCTGACGGGAGAGAAGAGGAGGCTGAGGAAATAGGTACTGGTATTTGCGGTGAGAAATACATCCGGACAAAAGACGGAAGGGAGCATCAAGTGCAATAACGGTTTCAATAAATAAAAACAATACATCAATGTGATATGCCACCGAAAGTTAGACAATAATACTTTCGGGAGGCATATCAATGGATGTCGCTCCCTGACCATCTCGGCAAAAAAAACTTAGCATAGACGAGATCTCACTTCAAGAACAACTTCCAAAGTCAGGAGATAGCAGAGGACTGCAAGTGGGACGGGCTCAAGGGTTACATTACCAATACAGATCTTGACGCAGAGCGTGTCATTGCCGAGTATCATGATAAGGAACAGGAGAGACTCATGGTATGGCGTCCCGTTTTCTTTTCCATATCACGGCGGAAAACCTGTTCGGTAGGAAAAATGTGGTTTTTGCTTGTAAGTTCGGTGGGAAAAGTGTAATTTAGCGGTGTGAAGACTATTGAAACACGGTAAAGATGTATAGAAACGTCATAGAGGATCTGAGGAAATGGAAAGATAGCGTGTACCGCAAACCCTTGATTTTGGCTGGTGCGCGCCAGGTAGGCAAGACCTATATACTGAGGAAATTCGGCGAGGAGGAGTTTACTAATGTGGCCTATATCAATTGCGATGACAATGAGATGGCTAAGGATCTGTTTGCGCAGGACTATGACATGCAGCGCATCATTCTGGCTATCGGTGCACTGACGCGGCAGGAGATAGTGGCTGGCAAGACGCTTATAATCCTCGACGAGATACAGGAGGTAAAGAGGGGGCTGTCTGCCTTGAAGTACTTTTGTGAGAATGCTCCGCAGTATCATGTGGCTGTGGCGGGTTCTCTGCTTGGCATCAGCATGCATCGTGGCGAGTCGTTCCCCGTGGGCAAGGTGGACATCCTGCATATCTATCCCATGACTTACGACGAGTTCCTGCTGGCCAAGGGGAGAGATCAGATGGTGGAGATATTGAAAAGAAAGGATTGGACCACCGTCAAGCTGCTCAGAAACGAGTATATCAAGTTCCTCAGGGAATACTACTTTGTTGGTGGAATGCCCGAGGCTGTGAGGATATTCATTGAGACGAACGATGCCATGAAGGTGCGTACTGTGCACGAGAATATACTGTTCACCTATCAGAAGGACATCTCCAAGCATGTGCCTACGTCCGAGTCCAATCGCATCAACATGGTGTGGCATTCCATGCCATCGCAACTTGTTAAGGAGAACAAGAAGTTTGTATATGGCGTGGCCAAGCCTGGCGGAAGGGCTAAGGACTTTGAGGTGGCCATACAATGGCTGATGGATGCCGGTCTGGTGTATAAGGCTGAGAGGGTCACGGAACCCAAGATGCCGCTGAAGTTCTATGTAGACATCGCCAGTTTCAAGCTGTTTCTCCTGGATTGTGGCTTGTTGGGAGCAATGAGCGAGACTGCTCCGGAAGCCTTGCTTGTGGCCGAGAACGGCATGGAGGAGGCCAAGGGTGCCTTTACCGAGAATTATGTGATGAGCCAGTTGGTGGCGACTCGGCGCAACTCGGTCTTTTACCATACCAGCGGTGCCAAGTTGGAGATTGACTTCCTGATACAGCATGGTACGGACATCATTCCCATAGAGGCAAAGGCCGAGGAAAACCTGCGTTCCAAATCGTTGTCGACCTTTGTGGCCGCCCATCCGCAGTTGCATGGAATCCGCTTCTCCATGTCAGACTATCGTGAGCAGGACTGGATGACCAATGTCCCCCTATATGCAGTATCCACATTGTGGACGTAAGATAGATTGAAGCCTGTGCTGCTTTGTATTCAGATTAGATTACATATATATATTATACAACGTCATGAAAAGAACTTTCCTCTTCATCCTCGCGGCTCTGTGCATTCTGCCGGCTGTGGCCAAAAAGACCAAAACTCTGCCCCGTAACCTTCGCAATTATCCATCCGGGGTGGTGGACGAATATCATTTCCGCCCCGGCTATATTTTTGTCAGGGGCAGCGTGGCGAAGGCGTTGGCGGGTGCGTACGGGACACTGAAACTCACCGGGCGAAACATCTTTACGGATAAGGACTTTGTAGAGACCATCGCGGTGGACAACACGGGGCATTTCTGCACGTCTGTGTTGGTTCCGCATAGCCAGTTCTTCACGTTGGGCTTTGATGGAATGGTGTTTGCTGCCGTTGGCGACACCCTGGACATAACCGTTACGGACATTGGGGAACATGGGGAAATGACAATGGTAAGTGGCGGAACTGGTGTCACAGGCGAGGTCAACCGTGTGTGGCCGAAGCTTCGCAGGCAGTTTCGCCTGGACCGGCCAAGCGAGAAGCCGTGGGAGGCAGTGGACAGGCGGGTGATGATGGACTGGAGAGGGCGGAAACTGGAGGAGTTCCGCTCCATAGTGCGTGCCATAGATGCCGACACCATCAGTCTGCTGAACGGATGCTCCGATTTTGCCAAGGATGTGCTCAAAAGCAGCCTGCTGGCACATATCCCTAATGATATTGGCGCGACGTTTCATCAATACTGGTGGAGGTCCATGGATGAGAATCGACAGATTTCACCGGAGAAGCGTATCAGACAGAGAGAGATATGGGATTTCCTAAGCGAGTGCGAGTCGTACTTGTTGGACAATCCTTGCATGCTTCTGGCAGAATACGCTGACAGGCTGGTAAATTCATTGGAGTTCGGTCCGCTTGGGCTGTACATCTTCCTTGGTAACAGTTTTGATGATTCGACCAGCAGCGAGGATTCTGACCAAATGGCCATCTATAAGTTGTACTACATCCTCCCTGCGCTTTATGACGGAGAGGCGCATCGGAAGATGCTGGAGGTTCGCAACGGCAAACTCCTGTCTGTGGCCGAGTATTACCAGATGGCTACCGACACGATGTGCGCCGTCAACGGGCTTCACAATAATTTCATAATGCAGGTATGTCTGGCTCACGAGGTCTTGCGCGATGCCATACGTGAGATGGGAAACGAGGGAGAGGCGGAAGACTGGATGCTGCACACGATTGCGGAGCGTATGGCCGGTGCCATTCCCCAGCTCACCAATAGGCTGGTGGCTCATCGTGTAGTGGACACATACAGGCATTTTGTTGCAGAAAAGGAGGGTCTCAGGCCGGAACCGTCCCTGTCTCCGGAGGGAGATTCCATCTTCAATGCCCTGGTGGAGAGGTATAAGGGTAATGTCCTGGTCATGGACTTTTGGGGAATGGCGTGTGGTCCCTGCAGGGCAGGTATGCTGAATCAACGCGCTGATGTAGAGTACTTCAAGGACAAGCCCGTCCGCTTCCTATATATATGCAACGAGAAGGATAGCCCGCGTGAACCGAGCGAGAAGTTCATGAACGAGAACAATATCCGTGGCGAGCACATCTTCCTGACGCCTGATGAATGGAACTACCTGGTAAAGAAATTCCAGTTCCTTGGCATACCTTTCCATGTGACCGTAGACAGGAAGGGTAGAATCGTGGACACACACAATCCTTCCAGAGATATGATAGAAGAGCTGCTGAGGCAGTGAGGGGTAGGGGGGGGGAAGGTAGCAGGCGCATCGGTCCTCGGTGTAGTAGGCGCACTGTCCCAGTGCGCACGCAAAGGAATGCTGTTGAGGTTGTCGCGCACTGAGGACAGTGCACCTGCTATCGTGACGAAATACAAATCGGGCGCCGTAACCAGTGGTACGACGCCCGATTATTGGGAAATAGTGTTTTCTGTATGAGGATTATTCGGCTTTCAGGGTGAAACGCTTCATGTCCGTGATGGTGAGTTCCTTGTCCACGCTGTGGAGGTACTGCTCTACGGTCATGTTCTTGTCCCAGATGTACTCCTGAGAGAGCAGGCAGGACTCCTTGAGGAACTTGTTCAGACGACCCTTGGCGATGTTCTGTATCATAGCCTCGTTCAGGTTGGCTGACTTCTCCTCGGTAGTCTTGGCGATGATGTCCTTGGCACGAGCCACATCCTCTGCTGTAATCCAGCCCTTGGCCATGTTGCTCTCCATGTGGTCCTCGCTGTCTACGTGTGCGGGGTTGATGCCGGCCTTCTTCAGTGCGGCCTCTACGGCCTTCTGAACCTGCTCAACCTTGGTCTTCTCGATGGCTACGGCAACCTCGTTGTCCTTGACCTCCTGGCTTACACCGCTCTCGTCGATGGCAACGGGAGCTGCAGAAGCAATCTGCATGGCGATGTTCTTGCCGCAGTCGGGGTCGCTGACGGGTTTGTTGAAAGCCAACATTGCGCAGAGGCCGTTGCGGTTCATGTGGTTGTAGGTGGCTACGTTGTCGCTCTCGATGAAGCTATAGCCATCCAGTTCCATCTTTTCACCTGTGATACCGCTGCGTGCCACCACTGCGTCCTGTACGGTGTGTTCTCCCATGGGCAGGGTCTTTACCTCGTCCAGGCTCTTGCACTTGGCAGCCACGGCGGCGTCCAGAATTGAGCGTGTCAGGGCAACGAAATCGGCGTTGGTTGCAACGAAGTCGGTTTCGCACTTCAAGGCGATGATGGCGGCGAAGCCGTTCTCAGCCTTTACCAGTACGCAACCCTCGGCAGCCTCGCGGTCGCTGCGCTTTGCGGCAACGGCAGCGCCCTTCTTGCGCAGGTATGCCACTGCACCGTCCATATCCTCGCTCTCGGCCAATGCCTTCTTGCAGTCTGCCAGACCGGCGCCGGTCATCTCGCGGAGCTTCTTGATGTCACTCATTGTAACTTCCATAGTCGTATGTATTAAGTGTGTTAGTGTTATTGTTTGATGTGTGTCTTGGGAAGCCGATGTCTTTGAAGAAAAAGGGTTAGAGAATGCGGCATGTGTGCGTCCTCTAACCCTATGTTGTTCAAAGCGGGACTCGCTGATTATGCCTCAGCTGCTTCTGCTTTCTCTTCCTTCTTATTGGAAGCCTCGTCCTTGGCGGGAGCCTCGTCGGCTTTCTCGGCCTTGCGCTCCTCCAGACCCTCGCTTACTGCACCGCAGATAACGTTCAGGATGGCCTCAACGCTGCTGCTTGCGTCGTCGTTGGCGGGGATTACGAAGTCGATGTTGTCGGGGTCTGAGTTGGTGTCGACAATACCGAACACGGGGATACCAAGGCGGTTAGCCTCGGCCACTGCGATGTGTTCCTTCATTACGTCCACAACGAACAGTGCGCTGGGCAGACGGGTCAGGTCTGAGATAGAACCGAGGTTCTTCTCCAGCTTGGCACGCTGGCGGGTTACCTGGAGCAACTCGCGCTTGGAGAGGTTGCTGTATGTGCCGTCGGCTATCAGCTTGTCGATGGTACTCATCTTCTTCACAGCCTTGCGGATGGTGGGGAAGTTGGTGAGCATACCGCCGGGCCAGCGCTCGATAACGTAGGGCATGTTGATGGACTGAGCCTTCTCGGCTACAACGTCCTTGGCCTGCTTCTTGGTTGCAACAAACAATACCTTCTTGCCGCTCTTGGCAATTTGCTTGAGAGCCTCGGCAGCGTTGTCGACCATACCTACGGTCTTGTGAAGGTCTATGATGTGGATACCGTTCATCTCCTTGAAGATGTAGGGAGCCATTGCGGGATTCCACTTTCTCTTGAGGTGACCGAAATGACAGCCGGCCTCCAGCAGAGTTTCAAATGATGTTCTTGACATGTTGTCTTTGTGTTTTATAGTTGTTTACTTTCTTTGTGACGTTGCCTGACGTATAGGCAACCAACCACCGGGTAGTCTCCTCTGAAGTGATGTGGGATGGGTCCCGATGATTTAGATACTAAACTCGGCGTTCTTCCTGTGTGGGCAGAGCGTATATATAATAAGGTATATATTAACGCTTGCTGAACTGGAAGCGACGACGTGCCTTGGGACGACCTGGCTTCTTACGTTCTACCTCACGGCTGTCGCGAGTGATGAAACCTTCGAGACGCAGAGTCTTCTTGTCCTCGGCATTGATCTTGACCAGTGCGCGGGCTATGGCGAGACGCAGAGCCTGGCTTTGGCCGGTGTAACCACCACCCTGCAGGTTGGCCTTGATATCATACTTCTCTGCAACGTCCAGCAGGTTAAGGGGCTGCTTGACGATGTACTGCAGAATGGGGCTGGGGAAGTACTCGGTCAAGTCACGCTTGTTGATGGTAATCTTACCGTTACCCTCCTCAACGTATACGCGGGCTACGGCACTCTTGCGGCGGCCCAATGCATTTATTACTGCCATCTTATTGTGTATTACTTGTAGAGGTTAATGTCAATTGTTTTTGGGGTCTGAGCCTCATGCTTGTGCTCGCTACCCTCGTAAATGTACAGGTTGGTGATGATATGACGTGCCAACTTGTTCTTGGGGAGCATACCCTTCACGGTACGGCGAATAAGCTTTTCGGCGCCGTTGGGCTTAGCCAAGATGTCGGCGGGCGTTTCGCTTCGCTGGCCGCCGGGGTAGCCTGTGTAGCGGAGATACTCCTTGTCTGTCATCTTGTTGCCGGTGATGATGATCTTGTCGGCATTGATGATGATGACGTTGTCGCCGCAGTCCACGTTGGGGGTGAACTCGGGCTTGTACTTACCTCTCAAGATTTTTGCCACCTTGCTGGCCAGGCGACCCAGGACCTGGTCGGTAGCGTCAACTACGACCCACTCCTTCTTTACGGTTGCCTTGTTGGCAGAGATGGTCTTGTAACTCAATGTGTCCATTGCTGTTGTTCTTGTTTGTTTGTTGCTAATTGATTACTTGCTTTCTTGGCATGATTCACGGACCGGTGCCGAGGCCAATCAGCGACCTATCCACACATGCACACGGGGCAGTTAGAAGCCTCCGTTGATAATAATCGGCGTGCAAAGGTACTACTTTTCCACTAATTGACAAGCGCTTTGCCGGATTTTTTGTGACAATAGGGCTTAAATGTGGTCGGGATGCGTCCTTTTATTGCTTGATAGCCCTAAAAGAGGTAACTTTGTGTCAAGGAAACACTTACTATTAACCATAATTTCCCAATACTATGAATAAAGGCTTGTTGACGGCCACTGTGGCCTTGCTCTTGCTGGTAGGTAATGCTTCGGCCAAGGGCGACAATCAAGAACGCTGGAGGAATCCCAACGTAAATCGTGTCAATGCGTTGGCTCCGCGTGCATCGTTTTTTGCATTTGAATCCGAGGCCCTGGCCTCGGAGGGCGACAAGACGCGTAGTCGACGCTACGTGTCGCTGGAGGGCATGTGGCGCTTTAACTTTGTCAAGGATCATAACGATGCCCCGCGCGGTTTCTTTGCTGTAGATTATGATGATGCCGACTGGGTTCAATTCCCCGTTCCCGGCCTTTTTGAAATGAACGGCTACGGCGACCGCATATATAAAAATGTAGGTTACTCGTGGAACACACAGTTCAGTTCCAACCCTCCCTACATAGAGGAACGCAACAACTACACCGGATCCTATCGCCGCGAAGTCATGATACCGGCCGACTGGAAGGGCAAGAATGTGGTTATGCACATCGGTTCGGCTACCAGCAACGTCACCCTTTGGGTCAATGGCCAGGAGGTGGGCTACAGTGAGGATTCCAAGGATGCCGTGGAGTTTGACATTACGCGTTATCTGAAGCCCGGCCAAAAGAACCTCATCTGCATGCAGGTGATGCGTTGGTGCGACGGTTCATATTGCGAGGACCAGGACTTCTGGCGCTTCACCGGCATAGCCCGCGAGGTGTATCTCTACGCAAGGCCAGTGGCTCACATAGCCGACGTGTCTGTCCAGCAGGACTTGGTCTTTGACGACGATAATGATATTTGGGGGAATAGTGGTAAGTTGGGTGTCACACTGAAGACACGCAATGCCAACGGCAAGACGGTGACTTTGACCCTCTATGACCCCACGGGGGAAAAGGATGTCTCCTCCACCAAGAAGGTAGTGAATAATGAGCTGACGGCTTTATTCGACTGCCAAGGCGTCTTCCCGTGGTCTGCCGAGATGCCTTACCTCTATGACCTCATCATCACCCTTTCCGACCCCAAGACCGGCACCATCGAGAGCCTGCGCCAGCGTGTGGGCTTCCGCCACATTGAAGTCAAGGATGGCCAGTTGCTGCTTAACGGCAGGCCTGTCCTCTTCAAGGGCGTTGACCGTCATGAGATTGATCCGGATGGCGGTTATGTCGTCAGTCCCGAACGTATGCTGCAGGACATAAAGGTGATGAAGGAATTGAACGTCAATGCTGTCCGCACATCGCACTATCCCAATGACCCGCGATGGTACGACCTCTGCGATGAATACGGCATCTATGTGGTGGCCGAGGCCAACTTTGAGAGCCACGGCATGGGCTATGGCGACCGTCGCTTGACTCAGGATCCGCGCTTCCGCCAAACCTTTGTGGAGCGCAACCTGCGCAATGTGGAGATACAGAAGAACCATCCCTCCATCATCTTCTGGAGCATGGGCAATGAGAGTGGATATGGCGACAACGTGAAGGCTGCATATCAGGCCATCAAGCAACTTGATACCACCCGCCCCGTACAGTACGAGGGCGCCGGTACGGCTCCAGAGACTGACATTTTCTGCCCCATGTACTACGGTTATGGTGGGTGCGAGAACTATGCCAAGGGCAATCCCGACCGTCCCCTCATCCAGTGCGAGTATGCCCATGCCATGGGTAACTCCATGGGCGGTTTCATGTCCTATATGGATTTGGTGCGCCGCTATCCCCACTATCAGGGTGGCTTTATCTGGGATATGGTAGATCAGGGCGTGCGTGGCGTCAGCAAGGTCACAGGCCGACAGATATGGATGTACGGTGGCGATAGCGGACGCTATCCTGCCTCCGACCATAATTTCAACTGCAACGGTGTCGTTGCTCCCGATCGTACCTTCAATCCACATGCCTATGAGGTGCAGTATGGCTACCAGAACTTCTGGGTAAAGGATGTCAATCCTTCCGCAGGCACGGTATCGGTATATAACGAAAACTTCTTTGCTGGTTCCGAGAACCTAAGTATGAGGCTTTCGCTCCTGGCCGACGGCCGGCAGGTGGCCTACGCCCTTGTTCCTGATATCGATGTTCCGGCACAGCAGACCAAAGCCATTGCCGTCCCGGCATCACTCTTCAAGGCCGGGGATGCCAATCCGGGCAAGGAGATATACCTCAACGTGGAGTTTGTCCTGAAGAATCCCGCTTCACTCCTGCCTGCGGGTTATGTTGTAGCACATCAGCAACTTGTCCTCCCTTCTGCCATGACTCCCGCCAAGGCGGCCTGTTCTGGCACAGACACTGTCAGCGTCAGTCAAATGCTGGCCTGCTATGAGATGACCGCCGGTGGCATGACCGTCACCGTCAATCGTCATACCGGCATGATAGACTACCTCGATGTCAATGGCAAGGCCATGCTGGCGGACGGTCAGAGTGTGACGCCCAACTTTTGGCGCGCTCCCACCGACAACGACTACGGTGCAGGTCTGCAAAACCGCTTCGGTGCATGGCGCAATCCCGGCCGCAAGGTGGAGAGCGTTTCCATGACCTCCGGCCGCGACTCCGCTTCCGTCGTGTCGCGCATGCGCCTCGAAGGTGTGGATGCCAGTCTCACCCTCACCGATACCTTATATAATAATGGCGAGCTGACTGTGCGCGAGCATCTCGATGTCAACGAGGAGGCTCAGGCCAAGCCACAGCCCATGCGTTTCGGCATGCAATGGGTGATGCCTTCCGAATATGGTACGGTTAACTACTATGGCCGTGGTCCGGTGGAGAACTATTGTGACCGCAAGGAATCGCAGCACATGGGTATCTTCTCTGCCAAGGTGGAGGATATGTACTATCCCTATGTTCGTCCCCAGGAGTCCGGCAACCACTGCGATGTCCGTTACTGGCAGGTAGTCAACTTGGCCGGCGAAGGACTGCAGTTTACTGCCCATGGCGACATGGAATGCTCATCTATCAACTATTTGCCTGCCGACCTGGACGACGGTAGCGACAAGGGTACCCGCCAGTCACACTCCGGCGACCTCGTGCCTCGTCCGTGGACAGTGACCCAGATTGCCCAGATGCAGATGGGCCTGGCCTGTGTCAATTCATGGGGCGCTTGGGCAGAACCGCAGTACCGCTTGGACTGGAAGGATCGTGAGTTCGCCTATACAGTAAAGTATATTCACTAAAAAAAACGGGGCGGGGAGAGCGCTGGCATGGGCAACACAAGTGCCCGCCATGCTCCTCTCCGCCGCTAAATACCTATATTACTACAATGTTATCTCCCTCATTATTGAGCGCTGACTTCGGCAATCTGCAACGGGACATGGAATGGTTCAACCGCAGCGCGGCGCAATGGTTGCACCTCGATATCATGGACGGCGTCTTCGTCCCCAACATTTCCTTCGGTTTCCCCGTGTTGAAGCATGTGGCACGTCTCACCTCCAAGCCGCTGGATGTACACCTGATGATCGTGGAGCCACAGAAGTTCATCCCCGAGGTGAAGGCCCTGGGTGCCTATCTCATGAACGTGCACTACGAGGCATGTCCACATCTGCATCGTGTCATCGGACAAATACACGATGCCGGCATGAAGGCCGGAGTTACCCTTAATCCCGCTACGCCGGTACATCTGCTGGAGGACATCATCTGTGATGTGGACCTGGTGCTCCTGATGAGTGTGAATCCCGGTTTTGGCGGACAGAAGTTCATACCCCACACCTTTGACAAGGTGCGTGCTCTGCGCCGGCTGATAGATGAGAAGGGGTCGCACGCCCTCATCGAGGTAGACGGTGGCGTGGGTCTGGACAACTGGGAGGAATTGCGCCGTGCCGGTGCCGATGTACTGGTGGCAGGTTCGGCCGTTTTTGGAGCCAAGGACCCCATGGCCGTGTGCGAGATAATGAGCAAATGATACGTGCTGCGATGAAACGTCTCCTATCCTCCCTCTTGCTTGTCCTGACCTCCATGGTTGCCATGTGTCAGACTTCGGACTATGCAGCCTTGATGAAGGAAGGGCTTGCCGCCCTGGATCGCGATTCTCTTGCCTTGGCCGAGCGATGCTTCCTCGATGCCATCGCCGCTAAGCCCACCGAACGCACCAATGCCGTATTATATCAGTATATAGGCAAGATTCGCACTCGTCAGCAGCGTTTGGATGAGGCCATGGACGCCTACAACGACGGCCTTGCTTTGGAACCTTCTTCGGTGGAAATGCTCATGGATCGTGCTTCGTTGTACCTCCAGCGCAATGAACTCAGCCGTGCCCTTAACGACTTTTGCGACATTCTCTCCTTCAATCCCGACCATACCGAAGCACTTTTCTTCCGTGCATACATATATTCCGAGCAACATCTTAATGCCAAGGCACGTGTGGACTATGAGCGCCTGCTCTACCTGCAACCCCAGCACCGTCAGGCACGTATGGGGCTTGCTCTCCTGTGTGACAAGGACAGACGGCCACGCGAGGCAATGGAGCACATGGACGTGCTTCTGCGCTATTGGCCCGACTATGCCGCGGCTTACGTTGTGCGCGGCGGAATGTATCAGAAACGCCGCCAGTACGAGGAGGCTTTGGCCGACATGAACCATGCCATAGAGTTGGAACCGGATAATGCCGACTTCTACATCTCCCGCGCCATGTTCTACAAGGGGACGCACAAGGATGCGCAGGCCAGGGCCGACTTCCGCCGTGCCATAGAACTTGGGGCTTCGCCCGAAGAGTGTGCCCTTCTGATGACGAACGACGAAGATCGCACTCCTGCAAAGTGAGGGATGAGGGAAAAGTGTCGCTCGTAGTCGTGGATGGCATCGTGTGATGGCGTGGAGCGGGTTATCGGCCTATCATATTATCCTGGCTTCATTGCTCTCACATCTTTGGATCATCCGAAATCTTGGAGTGATGCCGGCAATTGGCGGACTATATAATATATATATAATTAAGTGTTATCATGCGGTATGATAACATGCATCCGCGCGAGGTGATGCACGCAGAAGAGACTCACCCAATAACTCAGAGTGAACTTCTTGATTGAGCAATAAAAGTTGTGCGCATCCGAAAGTCCAGTAGAA
>DBLZ01000005.1:27247-46978 GCA_002297545.1 Prevotellaceae bacterium UBA711
CGGACGAGAGTCTACTGATGTCAGGGGCGAGAGTCCAATAGAGTCAAGCCCCCGACTCCAGTAGAGTCAAAAATACGCGTCTCGCGACGGCCTGCCTTCGATCTCTTTTTTTTGCTTTGGGGATTTGGAGTGCACTCCAAATGTCGGATGAACCACATCTTGCTTTTTCGTCTTTGTGCTCTTCCTCTTTTCCGTTTTCCCTCTTCATTGGATGTTTATGTTTGTCGCTATGGCGACACTTTATTTTGTTTTACAGTTTTATCAGTCCCTTCGTCTACACCTACTTCGACAAGTATGGCAACATCATGGGGAGGGTGGGGGACGCATGGAACTCCGGGCCTCCGCAGTTGCATAGTCAGTAGCCCTTTTCGAGGGCTCTTTTCGTGGGCACCAAGCCGGCAATCTGTTCGTTTTTTCGTTGAAAACATCAAAAAACTGTTACAAATTCCACTATTATTCCTTAAAATGTACTAATTTTGCCGCCATCTTAGTGACAGTATGGTCCGATGGGCGCCACAAGCCTCAGGCACTGCCACGGTCCACTATGGACCATCCACAATGCACGGCACATTTTCCATGCACCGGCACCAAACTGAAACATGACATAATTTATAATACACTTTATCAAATCACTTAACATCATGAGAAAATTGTACCCAGTTTTCATTAGCGCATTGCTGGCATGCGTGTCGCTGACAGCTCATGCCATTGACATCACCGTCAATGTCGACGACCCAACGCGTGTTGACATCTGCGTCAACTACGGTTCACCTCTGGAGGGCATCTCTGCCGGTGATAACAGCATCACGGTCAACGAATACGAGTCCGTGCAGATCAAGGCCAAGGACAATGCCTTCATCACAAAGGTGGTCCGCAGCATGGAAGGAGCCGACGACAGCGAGGAATATGTTTCGAACATGTCCGAGTGTAATATCTACGTCAGTTCAAGCTACGCAGGGGCCAAGTGGACTGTGACCTCGGCCAACGCCGATGAGATGCGCGACGGCGTGTGCCGCATCTATGTCGACAACCCGGCAAATGTGATGGTGCAGCGTTCAGGCACCTATTCGTACATCAACCTCAACGAAGGATGGAACGATGTGAAGTACATCACCGCGAGCGAACTGCCGCTCACCATCGGTCCCAAGAACTATGGCACCTCACTCTACCAGGTGAAGGTCAACGGCGAGGTGGTGGCTCCGCAGGGAAGCGCATGGCGCATAAGCCCTGCCAACGGTGACGAGGTGGAGATATTGGCCGATTTCCCCGATAACCTGTATTTCCCCATCAGGTTCAGCTATGCCGACGAGGAGTCCAAAGGATTTGTCACAAGTGTGACAGTCAACGGCGAGGAGGTGGCCAACTACAATGATGACGACTTCACAGTCAAGGCCGGAAGCAACGTGGTCATAAGCGGCAATACCTCTGACTACAACCTCAAGTCGTTCACTGTCAACGGTAACTCTGTTTACTTCTACGGACAGTACAGCTTCATAGCCGCAGAAGAGACCGCCATCAGCATAGAGGCACAGAAATACAAGACCGTGAAGGCGACGCTGAACGTGGACAATGCCGACAATGTGATTGTATACAGAGGCTACTCCTACAACAACGACATCATGACTATTTCTTCGGGCGAGAACAGCATAGAGTTGAGCGAGACAAACACCCTGATACAGATAAAGGCCGCATCGGGCTGCTACATCACTTCGGTGACCGCCAACGGGAACAGCTATTCCGCAGACTACAGCGATGCATACAATGTGACTGTGGAGGACGGAATGGTGATCACGGTGGAGTCCGGTGCCATCGAACGCAACAGCAAGGCCGTGGTATACATAGACAGCAAGGAGGCTGCCAGCCAGTACTTCAACTTCCAGCGTAGCGATCGTTCCACCATAGACCTCAGCACCGGCTACAACACCATTAACTTCTACGAAGGCGACAATCCGTTCGGCCTGTCGTGGTACGGTGCCAGCTATGCCAACGTGTACGTGGACAACGAGGTTGTAAGGCCCTTGTACGAGGGTTCGACGACATACGAACTGAACGTGACAGACGGCGGTATCATAAAGATATTCCTCGCCTCAAATCCGGAGACCTACGAGGTGGAGTTCACTGCCGGCGCGGATGTGGACGCAAGCAAGGTGGCTGTGACCCTAGACCGCATCAGTAATGTGGCAGACTGGGTGGGCAAGCGCAATGTGCTGCAGGAGACTGAAGTGCGCATAACTCCCGCAGACGGCTATGACATAGCAGTGGTTGTCAACGGCCAGAAAGCCGAAGCAGCGGAGGACGGTTCGTTCACCGTTACTGTCAATGCCAACACAACTATCGCCGTGAGCAAGGGAGTGGACACGGGCATAAACAATGCCGGAGCGGAAGGTAAATCGGGTCTGGCGGTGTATAACTTGCAGGGAGTGCGTGTAGCCGACGTGGCCGGTATGGACAAGTTGCCTGCCGGAGTATATGTCGTCAACGGCAAAAAGGTGGTCAAGCGCTAAAACAACCCTGACTACACAGGCATGCCTTGTACATTACAACAAGCAGGACACAGGCAACAGGACACCCTACAATGGCAATCCTGTTGTCTGCTTCTTCATTCCAATCCAAGACAAATCCATATTAAGGACAAGAATAGCAATATACCATCATGTTGAAAAGACTATACTTAATCGCTTTGCTGCTGGGCACAGCAATGGCAATGACAGCCCAGTCCTCACTGGACCTGGTGAGCCGTGCCAGGCTTCGCCAGCAACGCCTGTCCATCAAGCAGGAAACCAAGGGAAACAGCAAACTGCTGAATCTCAAAGGCGCTACACCGACCCCGGACGCACACGTGTTTGGCATGGTGAGGCTTGCCGACGGATGTACGGCAGACGATCTGAAAGCAGAAGGTGTGGAAGTGACACGCAGCAGCCATGGCTTTGCCTGGGTGTCTGTCCCTGTGGGCGATGTCGAGCGTGTGAGTGCGCTCAAGAGTGTAAGCCGCTTCCAGCTTGCACGCCCAGTGAAACCCAAGAACGACAAGGCGCGGGTTGCCGGAGGAGTGGGCATGATACACGCCGGCACTGGCCTGGAACAGCCCTACACGGGCAAGGGGGTGATATGCGGCATCGTGGACAACGGCCTGGACCCCAACCATATCAGCTTTCGCGATGAAAACGGCAAGTCGCGCGTGGCATGGCTTGCACAGATGACGCCAGACATGTCCACAGGCAAAGTCAACGAGAAGTTCTATGGCAATAATCCCGATGACATAGTGGGTGGCAAGGACATAACCACATTCACCACTGACGACCCCACTACGTTCCACGGCAGCCACACTCTCGGCACGATGGCCGGCGGCTACAGGGGAACGGCCACAGTGGCAAGCGGTGACCTGCAGAACGGCGTGAGCATAAGCAGCATGGAAAATCCTTATTACGGCATGGCATACAATTCGGATATAGCAGTGGGATGCGGTGACCTGTATGACGCCATCATAGCATACGGTGTGGACCATATCTTGGAATACGCCTCATACAAGAAGCAACCTGCCGTGATAAACCTCTCCCTGGGCAGCAACTCCGGGGCACACGACGGCAAGGGAATGATAAACCAGTACTTCGATGCCGTAGCCAAGCAGGACAATGCCATCATCTGCGTCTCTGCCGGAAACGAGGGCGACAAGAAGATTGCACTCAACAAGACATTCACCGCCGGCAACACGGAACTGAAGAGCTTCATGCTGGGACAGGACATGAGCGACTACGGATATGGTTTCCTGACCTATGGCAACATTGGCATATATAGCAACGATGCGGCTCCGTTGAAAGTACAGGCCGTGATCTTCAACAAGACCCGCGGAAGGGTGGTGCAACGTTATCCGCTGACCATCGACCCCAACTCTCCCGGAACCGGGCAGTACTGGGTCAGTTCGGCAGACTACCAGCAGGACGACACGGATGTCATCGACAATATCCTGTCCAGATACTTTGAAGGATATGTGGGACTGGGATGGACGTATGACGAGGACAGCGGACGCTTCAATGCCATCATTGACTACTATGTGCAGAACGGTGCACTCATGAATGCCGGCGGGAACTATGTGCTGGGCTTCATCGTTTCCGGGCAGGAGGGGCAGCGTGTCGACTGTTTCTGCGACGGATTGTTCTCTTCGCTTACCAATTATGGGATGGAAGGCTACGACGACGGTATGTTCGACGGCTCCATAAGCGACATGGCTACAGGCAACAGCATCCTGGTAGTAGGCTCCTACGATACACGCGAAGCAATTCCCGCCCTGGACGGACAGCTCTATCGTGCTAACTATGACATCAGGGAGGGCGGCATTTCCAAGTTCTCTTCATACGGCACGCTTGTGGACGGCCGCAGCCTGCCGCATGTGTGTGCACCGGGTGCAGCCATCATCTCTTCCATGAACTCCTATTATGTGGAGTCCGGGAATGCACACATATCTTCGCTGAATGCACAGCTTGACGAGGCGGGACGCAAGAACTACTGGGGATGGTCGATAGGCACATCCATGGCATCACCGCATGTGGCAGGCTCCATTGCCCTGTGGCTGGAGGCCGACCCGACATTGACCATAGATGATGTGAAGGACATTGTGGCGCAGACAGCCGTAAAGGACAGGGATGTGCTCAACGCAGACCCTGTGCAGGCAGGAGCAGGCAAGTTCAGCGCATACGAAGGCCTCAAGGAGGTCATACGCCGTGGCACAACGGGCATAGGAAGCATTGCGGCAGACAAACCGCACATGCTGGTGACTGCCGTAGGCAGCAAGACGTTCAACGTGTTTATGGGAGGAGCCGCGGACATAGATATAACGGTATACGATATGGCCGGCAAGAAGGTGTTGCAGGACAAGGCTCACGGCGATGAAACGACAGTAGACATGACGAGGCTGGAGGCCGGGATGTACGTGCTGAATGTCAACGGCGAGGCATCACAGAAAATAGTAATACAATGACAGCAAAATCCATGACAACGAAACTGAAACTTATTATAGGCAGATGCCTATGGCTCTTGATATTGCTGGGAGCCTTCCTATGCCTTCCGTTTGCCGCCAAGGCACAGACAGAAGACGAACTTGCAATGGTTATCAAGACACGCGTCTACGAAGCCAGCAACGGTGCCGGCTCCATAACCCTCATGTTGGGTGCAACCGAGAACGGATACATCGATGTTGACTGTGGCTATGGCCCGATAGAGTCTGAAATATCACAGGCATACTTCGACTCGGAGACCGGCACGCTAAAGGGTACGTATATATCTTGCAACGTTTCATCAGAAGGCATAATAAAGATATACGGCGATGCAAGCAAGATAGACGTCTTCACAGCATCAGAATGCTACCTCACCGAAGTGCAGCTGGACAAACTGGCCAACCTGGAAATACTTGACCTCAGCAACAATGAACTGACACAACTCGACCTTACGCCACAGAGCAAATTGCAGTCCATCAACGTCAGCGGCAACCCGTTCAACGTCAAACCGCTGGTTGTTGGCGGCAACAAACCGGCACTCATGATTCTTGACATGGGACGCATAACAAGCCTGGATGCTTCGTTCAATCTGTCGGACTATCCCAGCCTTGTGACATTCGATGCCTGGGCCAATGAAGGCCTGAAGACACTCGACCCGACAGGGTGCCCCAAACTGAGTAAGATATCAATAGACAGCACCCCGGTGGAGTCGCTCGACGTAACGCAAAACAAGGAACTGACCATCCTGAACATCAGCGACACAAGGATAAGGAACATAGACCTGAGCCAGAACACTTACCTGACACAGTTCTACTGCGACCACATGTCAGGATCGGTGAATAACGATGTGAAATTAGAGAAGCTGGATGTCACCCGGAACCCCAACCTCGTGTATTTGTTTGCAAGTGGCAACGGGTTCACTGAACTGGATGTAACGAAAAATAGCTACCTGCAGGACTTGTATGTGAACAATAACAAGCTGGCATCCATTGACCTGAGTAACAATCCGAACCTCCTCAACGTATCCATACGCAACAACAACCTCACCTTCGCCACCATGCCGTTGCCCAAGGAGGACTGGCTCTCTTACGCATACAAGCAGAATGAAATGCAGGTGGCCAAGAGCCAAAAGGTGGGCACGGTGATTGACCTCAGCGATAAGGTGCTGCGCGAAGGTACGACAACTACGGCCGTCCTTTACAAGACCAATGAACGAACACCCAGCGAACTGACCTTGCTTGGTAGTGACTACTATACATACGCCGATGGCAAGGTGACACTGCTCAAGCCTGTATCCGACAGCGTATATGTGGCCTTCTCCAATGATGCGTTCCCGGAAAGCGCTGCCGCTTTCTATCCGTTATGCACCAACAAGTTCATGATAAAGAGCGAAGCTGGCTACGGACAAGACGACAAGGTGATATCCTTCTATGCCCCTGCAGCTTCATCTGAGGGTACTGCCGTGAGATTCGGATTGGGCATCTACGGTGCTACCGAGCAGAACCCAAAGAAGTTCTATGTGGACTTCGGCAGCGGCAAGCAGGAATTTACAGCAACATCCGACACGGCTCCGGTCACACCGAATGCAACTGGTGTCACCTATGGCAATGTGACGGTGTATGTGCCGGAAAGCGAACTTGTGACCGCATTCGACATGGAGAACGTGACTCTAAACTCCATTGACCTGACTGCCGCACACTCGCTGCACACACTGCGTATTGTGAATGCCGGCATATACGGCAGCGCCAACATCGACCTTAGCTGGAACAGCGTACTGCGCTCGCTTGTGCTCACAGGAAACCATTTCACGTCGTTGAACATACGCGGTGCGAATGATGCCTACCAGAAGAACCTTCTCGGGAACATCGACCTGAGCAACAACGGGCTGACCTCGGTGAAACTCAACGACATGCAGACAATACACAACCTGAATCTGAGCAAAAACAACCTGCAGGAATTGTCCTTGAAGGACGCCGACAACATGCTGACGTTGGACGTGTCGGACAACTTGTTGGAAACAATAGACATCAACTACTGCACGCAGATGACCAGGCTCAATGTGGCGCGCAACAAGATATCGTCCGTCATACTGCCTGCGGAAACCAGCCTCAAGGAGCTGCACTGCGAACACAACGCCCTTGACTTCAATACCTTGCCAAAGATAGCAGGATTGGAACAGTACACTTTCATTCCACAGAACGACATAACAATAGCCAAGATTGGGCCGGGAGTGGACCTTTCGGGATACAACTTTGATGGCGCAACCACATATACATGGAAAAAGGCCGACGGCACACCACTGCAGGAGGGCACAGACTATACCGGAACAAACGGTGTGGCTCGCTTCAATGCTCCCGTCGTAGGCTCCACGGTTTACTGCGAGATGACGAACCCGAGGTTTGAAGGTCTCACACTAAAGACAACACTGATAGAGGCTGCCGCCATGCCTACTAACATCATTGCTTCGTTTGTGACAACGGCCGACCAGACAGGTTCCATTATCCTGCGTGCAAGCGAAGACAATACACCTATATATATAGACTGGAGCGGAACAGAGGCCGACCTTCAGGAATACCAGGTAGGTACAAGCCCTCAGACATTCTCCGTGACATCTAACAAGGGGGCTACCGTCAGGGTATATACATATTCCGATACCAATAACCTCACGGTATTCAGTGTCAACGGGCTATCCATGTCATCAATAGATGCCTCCAAGCTGAACAGCCTGGCTCTCTTCGGTGTGCAGGATGCCGGCTTGACTGAGGAACAGATAACATGGCCGGACTCAAAGAATCTTACTGAACTGCGACTGGGCGGAAACAATCTCAGCAGTGTCAACCTTACAAGGTATCCTTTCCTCTACGACCTCGAGTTGAACAACAACAAGTTGGCGGAATTCGATGCTTCGCTCTACCCCAACCTGCAATTGCTGTCTATATCCGGCAACCAGTTGACGTCGTTCACTGCAGATAACCCCAGCCTGTGGCACCTCGACCTGGCTAACAACCAACTGAGCGAAGTGGACTTGAGCAAGCTGCCCGAAATGAATCAGATATCGCTCATCAACAACCAGCTCAGCCACATTGACCTGTCCAACATGACACGTCTTAACGTGCTCTATCTGGACAAGAATAAATTCAGGCCAAGCACGCTTCCGCTCAACAAGTACACGTTATATACGTGTGCCAATCAGGCTCCGCTGGAGATAGAGGCCGTCAATGGCATCGTTGACCTGTCTTCAGAAGCCGTCATTAACGGCAAGGAGACAGTCTACAGGTGGTTTGTTGACGTTCCAACGTTCGACGAAGAAGGCAATCTCGTTGGCGAGGAACTTTACGTGGATGATGAATATCTCCTCAACAACGGTGTGACTACATTCACCAGTCCCATCAACAATGTGATGTGCGTAATTACGAACGAAGAGTTCCCCAATACCTACTTCTACACACAATTCATTGATGTGAAGACCACCGGCATAAACAACGTGACTGCCGATGGAAACAGCATTGCAATAGAAATAAACGGCAATGACTTAACCATCAACGTCACAAAGGATGCAGGTATCAAACTCGTGGGCACGGATGGCAAACTCGTTCGTTCTGCCAATACTGCAAACGGCACATGCACGCTGCACGGCCTTTCTTCCGGTGCATACATCGTTATCGTAGGCAACACGGCATACAAGGTCATGTTGAAATAACTTGCCTCCCAGGAACATTATTCCGACATCTCTGTGGGGTGTGTCACTGTCTGTGGCGCACCCCACACATGTTTAACGCAAATCGGTCGTCATCAGCCCGACGGCAATAGAATACCGCATTATTTAGGCTGTCGTTTCATTCGCTTCAGTTTATCTCTCAGCCGGCTTACTTCCCGTCACGCCTCAACATAGCCAGAACTCACGTATACATTGAACGCCCAACTTTTTTAGCCTTACATTTGGAATATACGGAAAATGTATTACCTTTGCACCGCCAATAGACCTCCAGGCCCGGGCACAGCTGCCATCGCGGCGGGGGTAATTACGGCCAAGCATGAAACAGAAGTTGACCTTTTTCCTATATCTGGCGATACTGATATTGCCCAACCTCATACTCTGCCTTACGGAACTGATGCCCTTGGCAGGCAAGCTGGCACTTGTCCTGTTGCCGTTGGGAGTTTACTGGGTGTGCCTCAGCCTGTCGCCCCGCTTGTCCCGCACTATGTGGTGGATGTTCCCGGTGCTGTTTCTGGGAGCCTTCAATATAGTACTCAGCTACCTGTTCGGTCGGGGCGTAATAGCCGTGGATATGTGGCTCAACATAGCAACCAGCAGTCCCGCCGAGATGGGGGAAATGCTGTCGCAGATATATCCGGGTGTGGTGCTGGTGGTTGTAATATATATACCCACTCTCGTCTATGCCGCAGTGGACATCCGCCGACGTACCGAATTGCCTCGTCTGTTCCTCAGGGTGCAGAGGCGCATGGGGGTGGCCGTTCTGCTGCTCTCCCTGCCCTTCACCGTTGTGGCCATACGCAGTGGGGCATGGGCCATACGTAATGACCTCTTCCCGGTCAACGTATGCTACAATGTGCGACTGGCCTTAGCACGTCAGGTGCATAGTGCACAATACCTCCGCCGTAGTGCCGATTTCGTCTACGGATCCGTACCATTGGATACTGCCCGCACCCCCAAGGTTCTTGTCTTTGTGATAGGCGAAACCTCCCGTGCCACCAACTGGCAACTGGCCGGATACGGACGCGAGACCACACCTCTGCTTTCCGCCACTCCTGGCATCATGTTCTTTCCGGACTGTATGTCGCAGAGCAACACCACGCACAAGAGTGTGCCCATCCTGCTTTCTCCCGCCACGGCAGACAACTACAGCGTGCTCTATCATTCCAAGGGACTTTTGGCCGCCTTTAACGAGGCTGGATACCGAACTGCCTTTGTCAGCAACGAGCCTCGCAATAATTCGTTCAACGATCGCCTGGGTGAACAGGCTCAGGAGGTGCTCTTCCTGCGCGACAAGTACTCTGGCACACCCATGGACTCGCTTCTGCTGCCCGAGGTGCAGCGCATCCTGGGAAGTACACAGGGGAACCTTATGCTTGTGGTTCACTCCTATGGCAGTCATAGTACATATTCCGACCGCTATCTGCCCCAGCAGGCGCATTTCCGCCCCGACAAGGTCATAAAGGCCACGCGCGCTAACCGCGACATCCTCATCAACGCCTACGACAACACCATACGCTATACCGACTATCTCCTGCACGGCATCATAGAACAGTTGCGGCAGCTACATCGACCGGCAGCTTTGGTCTATATAAGCGACCACGGCGAGGACATCTACGACGATAGCCGCAATCTCTTTCTGCATGCCTCTCCCTGGCCTAGCTACTATCAGCTGCACGTTCCGTTGCTTATCTGGACGGATGAAGAGTATCGGCAGGAATATCCCGAGCGGGTGGAATTGCTGGAGCAACGGCGCTATGAACCTCTGCAGTCCGACTGCGTTTTCCCCACCATATTGGGACTTGGCGGCATCTCCACGCCATACGGGCAGGACAGCCTCGCGCTGACATCTCCACGATATGAGACCAAACAACGTCGCACCTACATCAGCGACCACAACGCCCCCTTGCCTCTCGACTTCTGTCTGGAAGAAGAGGATCTCAGGGTCATGAAGCAACGGGGGATGCGTCCTTATTGATGCTTTATCCCACGTCCTGTGGACATACAATACACATTATATATATTATGCGCGCACATGCGCACGACATTGCAACTTAACTGCTAACTCATAACTCTCAACCATCAACCCTTCATCATGAACATACAGGATAGGATTGTAAAAATCATCACAACCATTCAAAACGAGGGCCAAGGCCTCACGCGTGCTCAGTTGCAGGAAGCCTTGACAACCGCCGAGGAACCCGATGTGGACTGGAACTCTATCTTCGACAGAGCCATGGAAGTTGGGCTGCTTAAGGTCAAGAACCAAAGGCTTGGCACCCTCACCTACACGCCGGATGGAAAGAAGTTCCGCAAGAAGCCTTATCCCGTGAGTCTTGGTGCCGACTCACAGGCTCAAACCTTTGCACCTTCGGGGAACGAAGGCATGGACGAGGACTTGCTGATGGTAATGCGCGGAGCACAGGAGAACCATGCCGAGGACTCCGCACATCACGTAACCAGTGCCCGGAGCAAGTTGCAACTGAAACTCATCCGTGCCATCGACCGCAAGATTGCACTTGACGACTTTGCCGAGAGCGAGAACATCGACCTGGACGAGGTGCTGGACAACCTGGATGACATGCGGCGTCACGGCAAGCGCATGGATATCTCCTATTTCGTGAACGAGGTCATAGGGCAGAACAATGTGGATGAGGTCCGCGACAGCATGGACAACGATGTGTTCGATATGGATGCCATGCGTGCCGAATGGGGCGACGTCTACAATGAGGAGGAGCTACGTCTGCTCTGCTACGTCCTGTCCTGATCCACCGTCCGGCTCTGTCTCTTCACGGGCTGCCGGTCTGATGATGCAGCAAGGAAAGTGCCCCATAACCAAGATCTTAGCTCTGGGCTGTCTTGGTTATGGGGCACTTTGCGGCATGCCGTATCATACTGTTGTGTGTTGGTATGTGTGGGATTAGATCGGAGGGGTATCCTGCGGTGGGTATAAAAAAGAAGGTTGTCTCACGACAACCAATCTTTTGTTAACCTTAAATCTAATACCATGAAAAACACGATGCAAAGGTATGGCTTTCGTGTGATATGTGCAAGAGGGTTGCGGGCTTTTCATGGAAAGGAAGTTTTTTTTTGATTTATGTCAATAAGACGACCGCTCATCCCCCATTATACGTGCATGTTATCTATGCAAGAATGAGCACCGTGGCATAGGCCGAGATGCCTTCCTCTCGTCCTGTAAAGCCCAGTTTTTCCGTTGTGGTGGCTTTTATGCTCACCGAGTCAGGATCCACGCCCATGCATTGTGCCAGACATTCCTGCATGGCAGGGATATGCGCTTTCAGCTTGGGACGCTCGGCACATACCGTGGCGTCTATATTGCCCACATGGTACCCCTTGACGGCTATCAGCTCTATGGTCTTGCGCAAGAGTATTTTGCTGTCTATGTCCTTGAACTCGGCACCCGTGTCGGGGAAATGGTAGCCTATGTCACGCATGTTGGCGGCCCCAAGCAGGGCATCGCATATCGCATGTATCAGTACGTCGGCGTCACTATGTCCCAGCAGCCCCATCGTGTGCTCCAGTTTTATACCGCCCAGCCAAAGGTCGCGCCCGGGAACCAGCTGGTGGACATCAAATCCAAATCCTACTCTTATCTTCATGTTTTTGGGTGTTGGTTGTTGATTGAATGGGTCGGACTTGTCCGACGGGTTTGATTTATCGGACCGGTCTGACTTCCTTTACGCGGTGGTGCTCAGAACGGGAGTCGGGCCATCAGTTCCTCCATGACGCTGTCCGGCAGATGCTCCGTGCGCCGCTTCAAATAGGCGACAAGCTCTTCCAGGATGATGAACGGCGTGTCGAACCTTGTGCCTCGCCCGGTGTTGTAGTACTGTTCCACGGCCAAACACACCTCGCGCGGCATGGATTCGGGAATGAGGATACAGTCTGTATCATCGGCCATCTCCGTGTTTGCATAGCCTCCGAGACAGCCTATGAGCTGTGCCAGCTCGGGATGACGGTCAAGGAGCGAGGCGTGGACAAATATCTCCTTGCCATAGAGCACGTCCATCTCCTCCATGGGGATGGGCGAGGTCTGGCGTATGTTCTTCAGGCCCGATATTTCCGGTGCTGTCCAATAGAGGTGTTCGCGTGTCAGATGCAGGTCCTTGGACAGAGTCTCCTCCATCCGGTAGGGAGCATAGTCTCCGCCCTGTATGCGGGCCAGGTCCGAGGCCGAGAGACGCATGATGTTGTACCCGTCGTGCACGTACAGACGCCAATAGTTTATGACGTCCATGTCCGGTGTCTCGCCAGCCAGCAGAAAGTGAGTGCTGCGTTGCAGCTTGTCGAATTTTACCTCGGCGGCCCCCAGACGCATCAGGGTGCTTCGCAAGGCCTGTCTGCCCTGTGCAAACTGCCCCGTGACCGCCACCTTGCGTCCCAGAAGGGGGCAGGGCAGGGCTGTGTCGCTGTCGCCGAATAGAGAAAGTTGCTCTGCTTGCATGATGCTGTGTGCTTGTCTGTTCGTTCCGGCATGCCGGTATCGGCAGCCTACGATGCAAAAGTACGATTATTTTTGCACATTCTTTCCATTGGACGCCCTTTTGTGGCCTATTTAGAAAGAAAAGTTGTACCTTTACAAACCGAAACCTCCGTCGTGGGGTATGGCATCATACATCTTTGCATGTACATGTGCGCTACCGTGTGCCGGAGGGCATTAACACTATCGACGACTATGGAAAAGCAACAGCAAATACAGATCCAGTTCAAACTGAACGACGTGCGACAGGTGCAGTTCGTGACCCTGTGCAACGAGTGGCCCAAGGGCGAGATGCAGGTGGGCAATCAGATCAACTTCAGCAGCGACACCCAGCAGCGTCTGGTGCGTTGTCTGCTGAATATCGAGTACAAGCAGAACGACATCACGCAGATGATGCTTTCGGTGGAGACGGTATTCGAGTTCTCTCGCGAGTCATGGTCCTCCATGTACGACCTGAACGGCGACCAGTGGATACTGCCTGTCGGCCTGGTGCACCACCTGACGGATGTCACCATAGGCGCGGCGCGTGGCATACTTGCTGCACGTACCGGGGATGCGGGCTTTCCGCGTGCCATCCTGCCGTTGGTCAATCCTCAGCAGTTTATGCGCGATCCTTTGCGCTTCCCCCGCATAGTCCCTGCCCGTCCCGACGCAGAACAGCCTGACACCCAGGCATGAGGCAGCGCCTGACACCCAGGCTGGACGTACACACGCACACGGTGATGTCCGGCCATGCCTACAGTACTGTGCAGGAGATGGCCACGGAGGCATCGCGCCTCGGTCTGGACATTTTGGGCATCACGGAACATGCTCCGGAACTGCCCGGGGCGTGTGATCCCATCTATTTCCGCAACCTGCACGTGGTGCCGCGCTGCATGTACGGGGTCAGGATGCTGATGGGCGCCGAGTTGAATATCCTCAACTGCCGGGGTGACATCAGCCTGGACGAGACGTATTACCGTCGTCTGGACCTGCGCATAGCCGGCATACACTCGCTGTGTTGGGAGGGAGGCACGCGCGAGGAGAATACCGAGGGTATGTTGCGCGTCATACGCAACCCGTGGGTGCAGATCATTTCCCATCCGGGTGATGGCACTGCCGAGTTGGACTTTGAGCCGCTGGTCCTGGCTTCGGGCGAAAGCAGGACCCTGCTGGAGATAAACAACAGCAGCCTGGTGCCCTTGCGCCACAAGGACTCGGCCCGCGCCAACAATCTGGAGATCCTGCGCCTGTGCCGCCGCCACGGCGTGCCCGTCATTCTGGGCAGCGACGCACATATCTCTTTCTCCATCGCCGATTACCGTTATCTGTGGGAGCTGTTGGACGAGACCGGCTTTCCGTCGGAGTTGGTGATGAACGACAAGCCTGATGAGTTTTTGGCATACATTGGCTGACCTGTTGCTTCCACGCCACTGCGCTGTGTGCGATGCAGAACTGTGTGCCTCCGAGCACGCTCTGTGCAATGTCTGCCTGTGCGGTCTGCAGCAGGTGCCATGGACGGATATGGCCGACAATCCTCTGTTGCGCAGTCTGTGGAACCGCCACGATGTGGAGGCTGCAGGCAGTTCTTTTTTCTACAATCCCGCCACGGACGTCCATCATCTCTTCATTCTGCTCAAGTACCGGCAGCGCCCGCATGTGGGGCTGCATCTGGCGCGCCATGCTTTCTCACGCCTGTCTGCCTTGGGTCTGGCGCGTGGAGCGGAGTACATAGTGCCTGTACCTCTGTCTCGGCAACGGCGCTGGCGGCGCGGATACAATCAGGCCGAATGGATAGCGCGCGGCATATCGCAGGCAACCGGCATACCGGTGTGCACGGAGGTGCTGGAGCGCATACGCAACAATCCCACGCAGACACACCGCACCGCCCGGCAACGTATGGAGAACACGCGCGGGATATTTGCCGTGGCGCCCGAAAGTCCCGATTTGAACGGCAAAACGCTCTTGCTCGTCGATGACATTTGCACCACTGGCGCAACCCTCAGCGATTGTGTGCGTGCCCTGCGGCAAGGTTTCCCCACGGCACGCATACATATCTACACGTTGGGCTGGGCCGGAGGGCTGTGACCCGCCGCCCCTGGGGCCCCGTCACATGGACAGGAGTCCGCATATTCCGGTATATACATAAATGAAAACCGGAATGTGTGCCTGTATAAACCGGTTTGTGCAGGCGGATGAACCTGTTCATGAAGCGTCCGATCCACGTCGCGGTGGCAATGTGTCCGTGACGTGGCGTCCGCGGCTCCCCTAAAGTTCGAGGTCGGCCGCCAGCGGCAGGTGGTCGCTGATGCCGCCGAGGTAGCTGGTGCCGCCATACGTGCGGTGCGGAATTTCCTTGGAAGTTCGCAGCAACCACGGAAAGCGGCATTCCCATGCTTGTCCTGTGGACCGCTTGTGAAGCGCCGGGGAGACAAGGATATGGTCCAGGAAGCCCCATACGCCACGGAAGTAATATGTGCCCCGCCGGCTCCTCAGGGTCTTTCTGTCCGTGGGCAGGAGGGTGTGCAGGCGTGTCGGCCGGGTGTGCAGCACGGACAGTGCTGCGTCGCCGGGTTCTGCGTTGAAATCGCCCATTACCACCACTTTCCTGTCGCTGAGCGAGTCCACCACGTGACACAGTGTCTGCATGGCCAGGCGGCGGTTCTGCGCGGACCGTCGGTTGCTGTTTCGTCTGCTGGGCATGTGCACCACACATACGTGTAGCGTATCCTGCCCAACCAAGCCCGTGGCCACCAGTATGTCTCGTGTGGGCGAAAGACCGTGTTCGGCACTTGGTATCCTCACTGCGTGCCACGACAGCAGGCGGAATGCCTCGGGGCGGTAGAGCAGAGCCACGTCCACGCCCCGCACATCGGGACTGTCCGTGACGATGTGGCGATAGCCGGCAGGCCACAACTGGGTGCGTCGTGTCAGGTCGCGCAGCACCGTGTCGTTCTCCACCTCCTGCAGGGCTACCACTGCGGGCAACTCCATGGCTGCCAGGGTCTGGGCTATGTTGCGCAACTTGCGCCAATATCGCGCACCGTTCCAGTGGCGCGTGGCAGCAGGCAGAAATTCGTGGTCGTCCTTCCTCGGATCGTGCACAGTGTCGAAGAGGTTTTCCACGTTCCATGTGGCCACGCGGAAGCGTTGGGCGCAAGTCTCGGGGGCGTGAGCGAGGGCCAAAGAGGCCAGAATGGCCGCAAATAGTTGCTTCATTGCGGGTAAAGATAGCAAAAAGATGCGGTACGCGGTGTGTGTTGTGGCGTTTTTTGTGTATATTTGTAGAGAAATTACCTTAGAAATGACAGACATCAAGCAGCCAAACACGGGTGGTGTGACCCATCATCTGAACAAGATGTATCGCAATTGGTTCCTGGACTACGCCTCGTATGTCATACTGGAGCGTGCCGTGCCCCATATAGGCGATGGCTTCAAGCCGGTACAGCGTCGCATTCTGCACTCCATGAAGCGCATGGACGACGGACGCTACAACAAGGTGGCCAACATCGTGGGACACACCATGCAGTTCCATCCCCATGGCGATGCCAGCATAAAGGATGCCCTGGTGCAGTTGGGGCAGAAGGAACTGTTGATTGACTGTCAGGGCAACTGGGGCAACATACTCACCGGCGACGATGCCGCGGCGGCGCGTTACATAGAGGCTCGCCTGTCCAAGTTTGCCCTGGATGTGGTATTCAATCCCAAGACGACGGAATGGAAGTTGAGCTATGACGGCCGCAACAAGGAACCGGTGTCACTGCCGGTGAAGTTCCCGCTGCTCCTGGCCCAGGGTGCCGAGGGTATTGCCGTGGGACTCTCGTGCAAGATACTGCCTCACAATGTGGGCGAGATATGTAAGGCCGCCATCAGTTACCTCAGAGGCGAGGAATTTGTTCTCTACCCCGACTTCCCTACGGGAGGCAGCATAGATGTCAGCCGCTACAACGACGGGCAACGTGGCGGTATGGTGCGTGTGCGTGCCAAGATAGAGAAACGCGACAGCAAGACCCTTGCCATCACCGAGATACCATTTGGCAAGACCACGGGCACGGCCTCCAAGCCATCCACCTTCATCGACTCCATACTGAAGGCTGCCGAGAAGGGCAAGATAAAGGTACGCAAGGTGGAGGACATGACCTCGGCACAGGTGGAAATACTGGTGCATCTGATGCCCGGTGCTTCGTCGGACAAGACCATAGATGCCCTCTATGCCTGCACGGACTGCGAGGTGAGCATCAGTCCCAACTGCTGCGTGATAGACGGGGACAAGCCACAGTTCCTCACGGTGAGCGACGTACTGCACCGTTCGGTGGACAATACCATGGAACTGCTGCGTCGCGAACGTCTCATACGTAAAGGCGAGTTGCAGGAGCAGCTTCACTTTGCCTCCCTGGAGCAGATATTCATTGAGGAGCGCATATACAAGGACAAGAAGTTCGAGAACGCCCGCACTATGGACGAGGCATGCGAGTGGATAGACGAACGGCTGACACCCTGGTATCCCAAGATGGTGCGCGAGGTGACCAAGGACGACATCCTGCGTCTGATGGAGATAAAAATGGCACGAATACTGAAGTTCAACAAGGACAAGGCCGAGGAGAATATGGCGCGAATACGCGATGAAATCGCCCAGATCGACCGTGAACTCTCCGATATGGTGACGGTGACATGCCGTTGGTTCGAGTTCATCCTGGAGAAGTATGGCAAGGACCATCCACGCCTGACCGAGGTGAAGAGCTTCGATACCATCACGGCCGCAACGGTGGTGGAGGCCAACGAGAAGCTCTATATCAACCGCGAGGAGGGCTTCATAGGCACGTCGCTGAAGAAGGACGAATACGTGTGCAACTGTTCGGACATAGATGACGTCATCATCTTCTACAAGGACGGCACGTACAAGGTGATGAAGGTGGCGGACAAGATATTCGTGGGAGAGACGGAACGGTCGAAGCGCGAAAAGCGCAAGGCGGAGATAATGCACGTGGCCATCTTCAAGAAGAACGACTCGCGCATCATATACAACGCCGTCTATCGCGACGGCAAGGCCGGCAACTATTACGTCAAGCGTTTCAACGTCACCAGCATGACGCGCGACCGCGAATACGACCTCACCAAGGGCACGCCCGGCAGCCGTGTGCTCTACTTCACCTCCAATCCCAACGGCGAGGCCGAGGTGATAAAGGTGGTGATGAAGCCGAACCCCAAGCTGAAGAAGGTGTTCTTCGACTACGACTTCTCGCTACTTGCCATCAAGGGCCGGGCATCCCTGGGCAACCTCTTGTCCAAGAATGAAATCGCACGCATCACGCTCAAGAGCCACGGCGGCAGCACGCTGGGCGGGCGCAAGGTGTGGTGGGACCCCGATGTCAACCGCATCAACTATGACGAGCAAGGCACGTTCCTGGGCGATTTCTCCGGAGACGACCGCATACTGGTGGTGTTGAAAGGTGGCGGCTTCTACCTTACCAACTACGATACCAACAACCACTACGAGAGCGAGATACTGAGGATAGAGAAGTACGATGCCTCCAAGGTGTGGACCGCTGTCCTGTTTGACAAGGACCAGAACGGCTATGCCTATGTCAAGCGTTTCCCCATGGAGGCCACGGCACGTGTGCAGAACTTCCTGGGCGAAAATCCCGAGAGCGAACTGCTGCTGCTGACGGACACGGCCTTCCCGCGTGTGAAGGCAACGTTGGGAGGTGTGGACAGCTTCCGCGACCCCATCGTGCTGGAGGCCGAGGAGTTTGTGGGAGTAAAGAGTTTCAAGGCCAAGGGAAAACGCATCACCACCCTCAATGTGGATGCGGTGGAGGAACTGGAGCCGCTGCGTTTCCCCGATGAGAAATTACTTGCGGAAGATGCGGAGAGTGGCGACGACACTGCGGAGGATGCCGATCCCGACAGCGGCAAGAGCCAGCAGGATGTGGCGGACGAGCTGACGGGACAGATGCACCTCTTTGACTGACAACGTGCGATGAAATCGGAGAATACGGCAGGCAGACGCGATATGGCAGGGGGGAATCATGGGATGATGCTTGTGGCAGGCATGATGAGGCTTGCCGTATTGTCGGCTCTGTTCATGTGTTGCGCCGGGCGCGCTATGGCCGGCGGGGAGGCCGACTCCATACGGACGCACTCCTATGTGTTCGGCATAGGCTCCACTCATCAACTGGACACATACCTGTCTCATCTCAACTATACGGGTTATCAGGTGTCACTGCTTCGCGAGACGCTCCGCATGACGGCTTTGGCCGGCAGACGTGTTTCTTTCCAGACCCTGTGGCAGGGAACTTTCTCGCATAGCAGCAATGCGGCGGCCACGGCCACGGACTGGGGCGGGCATTTGGGCTACGATGCCTTGTGGCACTACAACTGGACACCGTTGCCGGGCCTGCGGCTGATGGCCGGCGGTGCCGTGGGAGCCGATGCAGGATTTCTGTATAACTCGCGCGGTGGCAACAATCCGGCTCAGGGACGTTTCAATGTGGACATCTCCGCTTCGGCCATGGCGATATATCGCTTCCGCCTGTGGGGTGTGG
>DBLZ01000064.1 GCA_002297545.1 Prevotellaceae bacterium UBA711
ACACATAGTACGTGTTGCGGGTGACGGCAACCAGACGTGTCGCGTCGTCGAGATCCATCTTCTCCCCCTTGCGGAAACGGTACACGGCATACCACACAGCCACGTCCAACGGATGCTTGGCCTTTGGAGCCGTCCACATGAGCGCCGGACCGTCGGAGGTGGCGATGACAGCCATACGGCGCACCTTCTTGGGAGCCTTACGGTCTATCCAGGGCATCAACGGTGCCAAGGCCGGATACTTGTGATATTTCTGTTTCAACATGGTGCCATAATTGCCCACGTTGTCCACTACTGCCTTTGCGTACCACTGACAACTGCCCTCCACACCGTGAAGGGTGCGCTGCAGGATGTACTTGGCGTTCATTTGGTGACTGTTAGGATCGCGCAGGTCAGGGTACTTGACCGTGCGCTCCACGTCCTGCCCTATATACAGGTGACGTGCCCCAGCATTGTCGCTCCACCATCGAATGAGCGTCTCGTAGTCGGCCGTAGGATGCCCTATCTGCCAGTATATTTGAGGGATATTGTAGTCCACCCAGCCCCGGCGCACCCACTCAAGCACGTCGGCATATAGGTCATCATAGTTCTGCAGGCCTTTGGTCTCGGAACCGTTAGGATCGTTGCGCTTGTTACGATAGATGCCGAAGGGGCTCACACCAAATTTGCACCACGGCTTCACGGCCTTGACCGTCTCGTTCAATTGCCTGATAAACATGTTGACGTTGCTCCGTCGCCAGTCTCCCCTTGGCATGCCGTTGCCGTAGCGGGCATAAGATGCATCGTCGGGAATAGGGAGACCGTTGGCAGGATAGGGATAGAAATAGTCGTCGATATGCAGTCCGTCCACATCATATCGGGCCACTATGTCGCGCGCCACCTCGCAGATGTAGTCACGGTTCTCCGGCAATCCCGGGTCAAATATGATGAGATCATCGTAATGAAAGAAACGCTCGGGATGCAACATGTAGGGATGGTTGGCCGCCAAAGCCTTGGTACCCTTGGTCTTGGCACGGAAAGGATTTATCCATGCATGGCACTCCATGCCCCTACGATGGCACTCCTCCACCATCCATGCCAAAGGATCCCACAGCGGTTCCGGAGCACGTCCCTGCTCTGCCGTCAGATAGCGGCTCCAAGGTTCATAGGAACTATAGTAAAGCGCATCGGCCTCTGCTCTGACCTGGAACATGATGGCATTGATGCCGCACCGCTGCAACTCGTCCAACTGCCGCGTGAGCGTCTGCTGCATGGCATCGCGCCCCATGCCTGTCCATTGATTGTTGACACACTGAATCCAAGCACCACGGAACTCGCGCTTGGGCGGAATGGACGCGCTCCTGTACTCGGATCTCTTCTTTTTTGGGGCGGGGTTCGCTACCAGGCCGGTAGCGGCCACCAACAATGTTGCTATAATAATTAGGTATCTCATCAAGGGTACAAAGATAATGAAATTGCGCGACAAGGGGTGCATGCCGCATGGTTTTAGCATCAAAAAAGCATGAAGACAACATTTTACTCCCTGCGAAGCCGTGTGTTAGTGATTATTTTCGTACATTTGCATGTATTATGGACTATTAAACACAAGATAGATGGAAAACCGTTATATCACCGTACAGTACAAACTCTATGCCCCCATGGGCGAGGACAAGAAGGTGGAGATGATCGAGGAGACACGACCCGACGTTCCGTTCCAGTTCATCAGTGGCATGAACATGGTGCTGGATGCTTTGGAACAGCACCTCTACCCGTTGCCTGCAGGCGAGACTTTCAAGATCACCCTCACAGAGGAAGAGGCATACGGCCCCTATATCCCCGAGGGAGTGCAGGAAGTCCCCGTGGAAGCCTTCTTCATCAACGGAAAACTGGACAAGGAGACTGTGTACGAGGGCGCCGTAGTACCCCTGATGAACAGTGAGGGCGAGCGCTTCAACGGCACCGTCGTGGAGATTAAGGAGAAGGCCGTCATAGTAGACCTCAACCACCCCCTTGCCGGCAAAGCTCTGACTTTCGAAGGCAGTGTGGTTGAGAACCGTACAGCCACAAACAAGGAGATAGAGGAATATCTCAACAGCCAAGGCGGTTGCGGAGGCTGTGGCGGTTGTGGCGGCGGCAAGTGTGGTAGCAATTGCGGCGAAGGCAGTTGCTGTGGCGGTTGCGACTAACCCTCAGACCGATACACCGTGAACACGTTTGGCAACATATTCCGCCTCACCACCTTCGGCGAGAGCCATGGAGCAGGCATAGGCGGCGTGGTGGACGGAATGCCTGCCGGTATAGAGGTGGACGTAGAGTTCATACAGGCTCAGCTGGCACGCCGCAGACCAGGACAAAGTCGTCTGACCACCGCGCGCAAGGAGGAGGACAGCGTGGAGTTTCTGAGCGGCATCTTTGAAGGACGCACCACAGGCTGCCCCATAGGCTTTCTGGTGAGAAACACTAATCAGCACAGTTCCGACTACGAGAACATGCGCGGCCTCTTCCGCCCCTCTCATGCCGACTACACCTACACCGCCAAGTACGGCCTGCGCGACCACCGTGGCGGCGGACGTTCCTCGGCACGTGAGACCATCAGCCGTGTCGTGGGCGGAGCCTTGGCCACGCTGGCATTGCGCCAACTGGGCATCACAGTCCGTGCCTACACATCCCAGGTGGGCGACATCGTCCTGCCAGGAACATACCGGGACTATGATCTGACCAGCATCGAGGACAATCCCGTGCGATGCCCGGATGACCGGACGGCACAGAGGATGGCCGACCTGATAATGCAGGTAAAGGCCGATGGCGACACAATCGGGGGTGTCATCTCGTGCGTCATCATCGGTTGCCCCGCAGGCCTGGGCGAACCGGCTTTCGGGAAACTGCACGCAGCCTTGGGCGCGGCCATGCTGAGCATCAATGCTGTCAAGGGCTTTGAATACGGAATGGGCTTCGGAGGCATGCACCTGCGTGGAAGTCAGCAGAACGACATCTTTGTGCCGGACGGCCAGGGAGGCATCACCACCCTCACCAACCGCAGCGGAGGCATCCAGGGCGGCATCTCCAACGGACAGGACATCTACTTCCGCGTGGCATTCAAGCCCGTGGCTACCGTGTTAATGGAGCAACCTACCGTCACAGAAGATGGACAACCTACCAGACTCACCGCGCGTGGCAGACACGATGCATGCGTGTTGCCACGTGCAGTCCCCGTAGTGGAGGCCATGGCGGCCATGGTGATTTTGGACTATTACCTGATGAACCGCGCCACGAGGCTTTGAAACACCCGTAAAGTTCCACTCCGAGAAGCAAATCCCATAGCATGATTGTAGACGCAAGAACACTAAGGAACCTGACCTACGAACCGGAAGCCCTGCTCCTTTATCTGAAGTCCCTAAGTAATTCCCAGTTCAAGCGTGCAAGTATGGAACTTGGGGAGCATATCCTCGTGGAAGTGAGCACCGATTGTTTTTGGGCGGTCTTCAAGACCTTATTCCGCTACAACCGCAAGGCATACTTGGGTACATTGCTCAAAGCATTGGTAACAAGGCTCACCACCAAAGAGGACACCACGGATGCCACGGCAGAGACCGATGCCCTGTGGGGCAAAGACTTCACCGTACTGTGCGGCGAACTCACCGACACAGACCGCAAGAAAATACTGCTCGCTCTCCTGCCCCATCTGCATTCACCGGCTTCGACAGAGCGCCTTTTACGCCAGTGCGGCCTTGCCGAGCCATCTGCATGGATTCCCTTCCTACTGCAAGTGAGAACTGCCCCATGTGCATTTCTGCTGCTGAGGTCCCTACGTTACGTCGAACACGACCGTGCCCTGCTCATACGCACCTGCCTCTATCTCATAAAGACCGGTGACGACATCAGTTTCAACCTGGCTTCCCTCATGCGCCTCTCTTTCGCACTGGAGGAGGTCAAGGGCACTTTCTCCCTCACCCTCAAGCCCTACCAGTTGGCACGCATAGAGCAGAACTACGAGGCTTTCCTGGCAACCATACGCTTCTGAGGTACAGGGCAGGTTCTACGCAAGTCGCTTCTTGACATTACTTCCTTCGTGAACCACCTGCAAAAAACGCTGCCGAACCTCAGAAGCGGATGTAGGCCTGCGTCCAAAGTTGGTGATAGTCCTTGTCCACGGAGGCAAGGCGGGAATTGTCGTGACAATAGTTCCATTGTAGTTGGAACTGAAGGTTCTTGTGCGGGCGGGCTTGCAGGCCAAGGCTGTAGATGGAATTGAGGGATTGCCAGGAAGCCATGTCCGAACGATAGGCATCGTAGCCGAGATTGACGCGTAGCCATCGCCACGTGGGCACCCCCAGACGAACGTACCAGGCGTCGGACTTGCGCCCCTTGCCACGCGTATCCGCACTGGCGGCATATATATTACGGCCATACTCGGCACGGGCTGAGAAGAGACCTTCGTAGCTGAGACCGGCCGCCCAACGCTTGAAGTAATTGCTCTGCACGCCATCGTGGAAGGAGCCACTCCACCCGAACATGCCCACGTAGAGTCCCTTGACCGGTTGCAACTGCACGGTGGCGATGTAGTCCTTTTCCTTGTCTTTGTCACCGGTGTTGATACCCTGGCCATTATAGATGCCAGCCTGGTAATGAAGCAGATAATGACGTGTCTTGCCCACGGGGAAGGCGTCGCCATAGAGCTGGAAGCCCAGGTCGCGGCCGGCACTGCTGGTACCACCAGGATAGAAGTCTCCGCCGAGACCGGTGAACTGCTTGGCCAACTGTGTATAATCACCTCCGCTAATGTCCCATGGGTTCATAGGGTTCTCGAAGGTGAAGCAGCGCTTGAACTCGCCTATCTTGGCACCTATGAAATGCCACTTCTGCCACGAGATGAAAGCATCCACCACACGGGCACTGGTTTTGGTTCCCGGCTCGCCGGAAACGTGCATCTGCACACGATACTTGAAATCCCGGAATACTGTCCCGTCCAGATACAGGCGGAGGTACCTCAGACCAAAGCCCTCGCCCCCCTCCTTGCCCTCCTGGCTGTCGTACTTGTATGTACCCACCACATAGCCACCGAACTTGGGCACTGAAACAAAGTCGTCCATCTTCCACTTCTTCTTTCCGTTGGGGGTGGACTCGGACTCCGCCGTCTTCTCTTTGCGTTGTTCAATCTTCCTGGTAACATAGTCCTGAAGGGAATGGTCATAACCGTCGCCGAACTCCTCGTTCATAGCCAACTGCCCCCGTACAGGGAGCACCAGGGTTGCCGTCAACAAGACGGCCGCGTATCTTGCTTTCATATAAGAAGGTTGTTTTGTTTCAATCGCATCGCAAAGATAGCACTATTTTATGACAGTTCCGTTGCATTTCCGTTACACTTTGGTATCAGGCGAAGGTTTTCCCGGCTGGTCAGCCGTTGCGGCGTGCCGTCAGGGAATAAAGGTCCGTACGACGGTCGCGCAGGTTACGGACGGCACCGTAGGTATGCAGTTCGTTCAGCAAGATCAGATCCACGTCAGACACCAGTATCATCTCCGTATTTGGCGTGGCCTGCGCACGCTTGCCATCGCTGGGGAAGGCAAAGTCACATGGAGTGAATACGGCGGACTGGGCGTACTGTATGTCCATGTTGTGCACGCGAGGCAGATTGCCAACGCTACCGGCTATGGCCACATAGCACTCGTTCTCGATGGCACGGGCCTGGGCACATACCCTCACACGTTCGTAGGCATTCTGCGTGTCCGTCATGAAGGGCACGAAGAGAATTTGCATGCCGTCGTCGGCCATAATGCGTGACAATTCCGGGAACTCCACATCGTAGCATATCAGCACTCCTATCTTGCCACAATCGGTATCGAAGGTCTTGATGTGGTGTCCACCTGTCAGACCCCAGCATTTCTGCTCGTCGGGTGTAACGTGTATCTTTTCGTACATCTCAAAAGAGCCGTCGCGGCGACACAGGAAGCCCACATTGTAGAGTGCGCCATTGTCCTTAACATAAGGCATGCTGCCTGTTATGATGTTGATATTGTAGCTGATGGCCATCTCCACAAAACGGTCTCGTATCTTCTCTGTGTACTGCGCCATAGCCCTTATGGACTGCGCCTCGCCCATATCGTTGAAGCGTGCCATGAGAGGAGCGTTGAAGTATTCGGGGAAGAGGATGAAGTCGCTTTTGTAATCGGACACGGAATCGACAAAGAACTCCACCTGTTCAAACAGGTCGTCAAGCGTATTGTATGGGCGCATCTGCCATTGCACCAGGCCAATCCTGACGGTCGGGCGCTTCTCCACATACGATGTTGTAGCAGGCTGGTAGTATATATTGTCCCATTGCAGCAGTGTGGCGCAGTGCTTGGACTCCTCATCGTTGGGCAGGTAGTTGCGCATGACACGACACACGTGGAAGTCGTTGGAAAGTTGGAAAGTGAGCACGGGGTCGTAAATCTCTCGTGTACGCACCTTTTCTATATACTCCTTGGGGCGCATTGTGTCAGAATACTTGTGGTAGTTGGGTATTCTGCCACCGAACATAATGGCCTTCAGGTTGAGTTTCTCACATAGTTCCTTACGGTACTCGTACATACGCCGGGCCAGACGCATGCCACGGTAATCCGGGTGTATGAACACCTCTATGCCATAGAGTACATTTCCTGTGGACTTGTGCGTATTGAAGGTCTCGTTGCCGGTGACCTTGGCATACGTATGATCGCCCTTTACCATGTCGTAGTCGACAATGATGGACAGAGCACAACCCACTATGCGTTCGTCCACTACTATCACTATCTGACCTTCTGGAAAGATGGTGATGAGTTTCTTGATCTGAGCATGTGTCCAGAACACATCCGTGTCGGCATAGATACGCTTAAAGGACTTGGCAAGCTGGTCATAATCTTCCATTTGCAGATTACGCAGCTCTATTTTGTTTGCATGTGAAGTTTCCATGATGCGAAGCAATCTTTCTATTACGATGCAAAATTAGACAAAATATCAATAGGAAGCCGTAGCCTTTGGGATATTTTTTCTCTTCACGGCTTCTGACGGAAGTACCTTTCGTGGGCATTTGCCCTTTTCTGTGCGCTTATGTCGCGGTTATGTCAGAGAAACTTTGTACCTTTGTAGCAGAATAGAAAGACATTATATATACTATGAGCGTACAAGAACTGAGCGAACAAGAGATAATCCGCCGCGGCAACATGCAGCAGATGCGCAACCTTGGCATCGATCCCTACCCGGCAGCCGAGTATCCCACCGATGCCTTTTCCACCGACATCAAGGCAGAGTTTGTAGATCTGCCCATGACCAAGAACGAACAGGGCGAGGACGTCCCCACCCAGGCAACCCCGGAGAACAGCCGCATGGTGTGTGTGGCCGGCCGCATGATGAGCCGACGCATAATGGGCAAGGCCAGCTTTGTAGAGCTGATGGACAGCAAGGGACGCATCCAGGTGTACGTCACACGCGATGCCCTGTGCCCCAACGCCGAGGACACAACCATGTACAACACTGTATTCAAGAAGCTACTGGACTTGGGCGACTTCATCGGCGTGAAGGGTTTTGTATTCCGCACAAAGACGGGCGAAATCAGCATACACTGCACCGAACTGACCGTACTGGCCAAGAGCCTGCGCCCGTTGCCCGTAGTGAAGACAGACTCGGAGGGAAAGGTATTTGACGCTTTCTCCGACCCCGAGCTACGCTTCCGCCAGCGCTACGTAGACCTTATAGTGAACGAAGGTGTAAAAGAGACCTTCCTCAAGCGCACCAAGGTCATCAGCACCCTGCGCCACTGTTTGGACGAGGCAGGCTACACCGAGGTGGAGACACCCATTTTGCAGAGCATACCAGGCGGTGCCAGCGCACGCCCCTTCATCACTCACCACAACAGTCTGGACATCGACCTGTATTGCCGCATAGCCACCGAGCTGTACCTGAAGCGCCTCATCGTGGGCGGTTTCGAGGGCGTATATGAGATTGGAAAGAACTTCCGAAACGAGGGCATGGACAAGAACCACAACCCGGAGTTCACCTGCATGGAGCTCTACGTCCAGTACAAGGACTACAACTGGATGATGTCATTCACGGAGAAGGTTCTGGAGCGCATCTGCACGGCAGTCAACGGCAAGCCCGAGGTGGAGATAGACGGCAAGACAATCTCTTTCAAGGCTCCGTTCCGCCGCCTGCCCATCCTGGATGCCATCAAGGAACAGACAGGTTATGACCTGGAGAACATGGACGAGGACGAGATACGCGATGTGGCCAGGAAGTGCGGTGTGGAAGTGGATGCAAGCATGGGCAAAGGCAAACTCATAGACGAGATCTTCGGCGAGACATGCGAAGGCACGTTCATACAGCCCACCTTCATCATGGACTACCCCATAGAGATGTCGCCCCTGACCAAAAAGCATCGCAGCAAGCCAGGTCTGACCGAGCGCTTCGAATTGATGGTCAACGGCAAGGAGCTGGCCAACGCCTACTCCGAATTGAACGACCCCATAGACCAGGAAGAGCGCTTCCGCGAGCAGATGCTCTTGGCCGACAAGGGCGATGATGAGGCCATGATCATTGACCAAGACTTCCTGCGCGCCCTGCAGTACGGCATGCCACCCACCAGCGGCATAGGCATAGGCATAGACCGTCTGGTAATGCTCATGACTGGCAAGCCCTATATTCAGGAAGTCCTGTTCTTCCCGCAGATGAAGCCCGAGAAGGCCGCACCATCGGCCCAATGTAACACGGACAAGGACGAAAAGCAATAAGCATACACACATTCTCACATATCTGACGGGCATCCCCTGATCATCACGACCGCAAACACCTGAGCACAGGTAAAGACAAGGCACAGAGCAACAGACATGATAGGCAATATAGCAGTAATGGGAGGTGGCAGTTGGGCCACGGCCATAGCCAAGATACTACTGGAGAGGAACGAACGCATCTGGTGGTATTTGAGGCGAGATGACCGCATAGAGGACTTCAAACGCCTGGGACACAACCCGGCCTACCTTACCAGCGTACACTTCGATGTCAACAGGATTTCCTTCTCCTCAGACATCAACGAGGTGGTGCGTAACTGCCAGACTCTGGTCTTCGTTACCCCATCACCATATCTCAAAGGCCACCTGAAGAAATTGAAAGTGCGCCTGAACGACAAGTTCCTCGTCACGGCCATCAAGGGCATTGTACCCGACGAGAACCTCATCTGCTCGGAGTACTTCCATCAGGTCTACAACGTCCCCGACGAGAACATCGCCGTCATCGGAGGTCCCAGCCATGCCGAGGAGGTGGCACTGAACCGGCTCACCTACCTGACCATAGGCTGCACGGATCTGGAGAAGGCAGAAGCCTTTGCCGACTGCATAGAGAACCACTATGTCAAGACCAAGACCTCGCAGGACGTGGTGGGCATAGAGTATGCCAGCGTGCTGAAGAACGTCTACAGCATAGCCTCGGGCATCTGCCACGGACTGAAGTACGGCGACAACTTCCAGGCCGTGCTCATGTCCAACGCTCTGCAGGAGATGCAGCGCCTGCTCACAGCCGTATGCCCGCTGGACCGCAACATCATAGACAGCGTCTACTGTGGTGACCTGCTGGTGACGGGATACTCCAACTTCTCGCGCAACCGCGTCTTCGGCACCATGATAGGCAAGGGATACTCTGTCAAGAGCGCACAATTGGAAATGGAAATGATAGCCGAGGGATACTTCGGCACCAAGTGCATGAAGGACATCAACCGCCATCTGCACGTGAACATGCCTATACTGGACTCGGTCTACAATATATTGTACGAAGGCATCAGCCCCAACATAGAGGTCAAGCTGCTGTCCGAAGCATTCAGATAGTGCCCTTAAGGCAGAGATACCGCACATACAACGACAATTAACCATATAACACATCATAACGACATGGTAACACTGGATATCACAAAAGCAGCACAGTTTATCGGTGCTGATGTCATGGCCAGCCTCAAGGCTCCCGTAGCCGAGGCGCAGAAAGCCCTGGAGGAGGGCACTTGCAAGGGTAACGACTTCCTTGGATGGATGCACCTGCCCAGCAGTATCACCCCCGAGTTCATTGCCGAAGTCAATGATACGGCCCGTGTCCTCCAGCAGGAGTGCGATGCCGTGGTAGTGGCCGGCATCGGTGGCTCATACCTTGGTGCACGCATGGTGATAGATGCCCTGAGCAACAGCTTCGGCTGGTTGCAGGACAGCAAGACTCCACGTATCCTCTTCGCCGGCAACAACATCGGTGAGGATTACCTCTCCGAACTCATCGGCTATCTCAAGACCGTACGGTTCGGCATCATCAACATATCCAAGAGCGGTACCACCACCGAGACGGCCCTCACCTTCCGTCTCCTCCGCACACTTTGCGAGGAGCAGCGTGGCAAGGCAGAGGCAGCAAAGGTAATAGTGGCAGTGACGGATGCCAAGCGTGGCGCTGCCCGCATCACAGCAGACAAGGAAGGCTACAAGTCATTCATCATCCCCGACAACGTGGGCGGCCGCTTCAGCGTGCTCACCCCTGTGGGACTGTTGCCCATCGCAGTGGCAGGCTTAGACATAGCTGCCCTTGTCAAGGGTGCACAGGACATGGAAGCACAGACTGCCCCCGAGGTGCCTTTCGAGAAGAATCCTGCGGCAGTATATGCTGCAACACGCAATGCCCTGTACCGCAGCGGCAAGAAGATAGAAATCCTCGCCAACTATCAGCCCAAGCTCCACAACTTGGGCGAATGGTGGAAGCAACTCTATGGCGAGAGCGAAGGCAAGGACGGCAAGGGCATTTTCCCTGCCAGCGTGGACCTCACCACCGACCTGCACTCCATGGGCCAATGGATTCAGGATGGCGAACGCACCATCTTCGAGACTGTAGTGAGTGTGGAGCAACCCAACACCTGCCTGACCGTCCCCTCCGACGAAGAGAACCTTGACGGCCTCAACTTCCTGGCCGGACGCCGCATAGACGAAGTGAACAAAATGGCCGAACTTGGCACCAAGTTGGCACACGTCGACGGTGGAGTGCCCAACATCAAGCTCAGCATCGAACGCCTGGACGAATACCACATTGGCCAACTCATATACATGTTCGAGCGTGCCTGCGGCATCAGCGGCTTGCTCCTTGGAGTAAATCCCTTCGACCAGCCCGGTGTGGAGGCATATAAGAAGAACATGTTCGCCCTCCTTGGCAAACCTGGATACGAGGCCGAGACCGAAGCCATCAAGTCACGTCTGTAAACAAGCATCATGCCAATGACAGACAACAATAGCAAAGGGAGGGCAGAACGCCCTTCCTTTCTTAATACACAGGGTTCATATCCCGAGGTCAAAGCCATACTCTTCGACATGGACGGGGTGCTCTTTGACAGCATGCCAAACCATGCCGAAGCATGGGTACAAGCCATGAAGGCCAACGGGCTGAAGATGACACACCGCGATGCCTACATGCACGAAGGACGCACAGGCGAGGGCACCATAGACATCTTCGCACGCGCACAATGGGGAAGAGCATCCACGGAAGAGGAACGGCAATATATATATAAGGTAAAGAGCGAAATCTTCAACACCCTACCCTACGTGCTACCGATGGACGGAGCCCGGGAAGTGCTACAGGCCGTGAAGGCCATGGGACTGATGCGCGTGGTGGTGACAGGTAGTGCACAAAGAAGCTTGCTGGAACGCCTGGATCATAACTTCCCAGGTATATTCAGTGCAGGACTAATGGTGACTGCATTTGACGTGACCAACGGCAAGCCTCATCCCGAGCCCTACCTCACCGGCCTGCAGAAGGCCGGCATAAGTGCCAAAGAGGCCATTGTGGTGGAGAACGCTCCACTGGGTGTGGAGGCAGCCAAGGCTGCAGGCATATTCACCGTAGCCGTGAACACAGGACCGCTACCCGACAGTGTCTTGGCCGATGCAGGAGCCGACATTGTCCTACCCAACCATCATGCCCTGCTGGAAGCGCTGCCAAGCCTGGTGGCACGACCATAACCATTGGCGACACAAACGGCCCGGATGCAGACGTGTACCCGGGCCGTTTGTGTCGTGTCGCATGAAAGCCATTGACGCACATTCAGACATCAACAACCATGTCAGAATAAAAAAGAAAGTATGTTTGCGCATAACAGCCTAATGACCGATTTGGGTTTAAGTCCGGCAGGGGCAAAGAATCGTTCCTATTAGACTCTCACCCTCGTTCCTATTAGACTTTCGACCCCGTTCCTATTAGACTCTCGACCCCGTTCTTACCGGACTTTCAAACATGCTCCTGCCTATCCCAAAGCCATGACTTCGGAAATAGCCCATAAAATCCTCGCCTGACGCAAGTTACATTACTGCAAGGAACCACAAGAGGAGTGCCGACCTATGTTTACTCTATCATTCCAAGCAACTCGGCCTTCATCACCTCGTGGTCCTCGAAGTCTTCGCACAGTTCATATTGCCCGGACTTGTCCACAATGACATAAGATATGGTCCCATACATGTCCATACGCCATCTGCGTTCTCTCACACACCGGTGTCCAGCAAACTGTCGGGCAGATATTCGTCCTCTATTTCGTTGCTCTTCACCAAGCGCGTGCTGCCATCGGAGGCGATGTTCAGTTTGAAGGGTTGCGACATGTCGCTTTCAGGATAACTTACTGCCAAAGAGAATGTAACCATGCCATCCTGTACCTGCAGGAAGCGACATCCGTCCAGAATGCTTTTGGACACAAAATCCCGTGGTAGCAGATGAGCGAAGTCTGCTTTGGTGAACTGGTGGGAATAAATCACACTTCCGTTACGCCGCACCAATATCTTCAACGTGTTGTCCGCGTATCGGAAACCCATATCGTCCTCTACCACACGCAGGGAATCGTTTGCCACACGATCTATCACCCAAGAGTAGGTGTTGCCTCCAACTCGGCACGTATCCTCCACATGCAGGCGTGGCAGGCGATGAATGGTGCTTGCCTCTTCCTGCGCCACATCCACAGATCCAACTTCCTTGCCGGCTTTCTCCCCTCCGTTGCCGCACGACGCCAGCATGAGAAGCAAGGCCGCCGACATAACATAAAGACTTCTCATATTTCCTTATACCAAGATGTCATATACGAGTTAAATACAATTACAAAAAAGAGGCAAGCCCCCCGTCATCGGTTTGCCTGCCCCTTTATATCACGACTTACTCAGCCTTGTCACCAGTGGAAACATCATCCGTGGCCGGAGCCTTGTCGATGAGTTCCAAGAACTGGTCCAATTTGGGAGTGATGATAATCTGCGTACGACGATTCTTTGCACGACCCTCGGCGGTGTTGTTGTCTGCCACGGTATTGTACTCGCCGCGACCTGCGGCAGACAGGCGGCTGGGATTAACGCCATACTTGTTCTGCAATTCCTGCACAACGCTGCTGGCACGCAGGGCAGAGAGGTCCCAGTTGTTGCGAATGTTGGTTCGGCTGATGGGCACGTTGTCGGTGTTGCCTTCAACCAAGACTTCGTAGTCGTCGTAATCGGTGATAATCTTGGCGATCTTGGAGAGGGTCTCACCTGCCTTGGGACTGATTTCGTAGGAACCGCTCTTATAGAGCATGTTGTCGTTCAACGAGATGTACACCACGCCCTTCAGCACCTGGATGTCCACATCCTTCAGTTCCTCGCGTGAGAGGCTGCGTGTAAGGTTGTTTGTAAGAGCCACGTTCAGCGAATCGCTCTTACTCTTGGCCTCCACCAACTGCTGGATGTACTTGTTGCTGGAATTGATCTCGTCCACCAGCTTGCTGATATTGGCACCACCCTGGTAGATACTCTGGTCCAAGGTCTTCTGCATCACGGCCATGGCCTCACTCTTCTCGCGCAACTGGGCGTTCTTGTCCTCCAGCTGGGCCTGTAGGTTCTCTGCCTTGGTCTTGTACTCGGTCAGTTGCATCTGCGCCTTCATATATTCCTTACCCAGTGAAGTGTTCTTCTCCTGGCACTCGTCATATTTCTGTTGCGCTGCAACCAAATCCTTCTTGCTCGCACAACTGCCCATCACCAACATGGCAACAGCAGCCATAATCATGTACTTGATTGTTTTCATAGTCTCTAATCTTTAGCATATTACGGGTGCAAAGGTACGAAAAAGAACTGAAATGTATATACGACACTGAGCACAATCTATACACGCACAAGTTCAAATTAACAATAGAACTAACTCTATTAACACACAACATACACCTGTTAACACGATTTCCACAATTCATCCAAAATTGCAATTGGAAACAATGTAAACACCACTCATATACCAATAAAAAGAGTCCTCCATATGAGTATGCCCCATACAAAGAACTCCAAATGCAAACCCACTTAGCACAAACAACAGATGTGCCTTGGGATGATGTACGACTGGAAATTCGTTGAGGACTGTCTAAGACAGTCTCCCCGTCATTAGAAATCTATACCGATACCGGCATGGTGTTCATCGCCCTGCCCTGTGATACCGATAGTGTATTCGTATGTCAGATAAAACTTTTTGTTAAGCTTCAATATGGCTCCGACATCCCATCCCATTGCAAAGTTGGTCCCGCCACCAGACGATAACGACATGATTACACCAAGGTTCGCTCCCGTACGTGGAATAAGGGCACCTTCCTTGCCCAACGAAATCGCATATCCCAATCCAATAGGCATCTTGAGTTCCATAAAATGCAGGTCATCACCCTTCGGAGCCGGATTGGACCACATCCTCCATCCGGTGCGAAGCCCGAAATCAACGTTAAGCTCTTTCCACACGCGTCGGCTACCGAGGAACCCCAAATACGCACCATTGCAAGCGGCATCTCCTGCATATCCCACTTGCCACATGCCATAGCCATATACATCTTTCTTGACAGTTGCAGTGTCGGTGCCTGTTGTATTCTGAGCCTTCACCATTGTTATGGAGGTGAAAGCCAATACCATCAATAATACTTTTTTCATAATCTTGTGTTTTTGAGTTATCTGTTATTTTAATAAGATAAGTATACCTCACCATTCCAGTCGCACACCTCTCAGAACAGGTCTGATGCTTATTCATGTGAAGTTGTTTTCGATGCATGGAGCCATACCATGCAGCATTCATGAAGGACAGGCACATCCGCTATAGCGAAAGGTTCACCTTGATATAAGCAGCATTATTACCGGTGAACAACGATGTACTCTTAATCGTGTACTTGTACCTCCCAATGGAAAGTTCATTCCCGGAGACAGAGCATGAACTATTGTTTTGGGAACCCAAGATATTCATAAAATAGACAGTCCTGCCATCTGTGCAATACCATGTCTTAAGGACCTTGTTGCCGGCAACGCTATTGTTTGAATACCTTGTGGTGGTAACAGTTATATAGAGATCATAGGCCTTACCATCATTCGTAATGTAATACCCTACCACTCCACTTGTCAAGTCATCATCCCCCAGCAACACGCTGCTGGGCACTTGGGATGAAAAAATTCCTTCAATGGCTTTAATGGTGAGCTTGCATGACTCCCAAGTAGGCTGATGCACCCAATACCCTGTCATTTGGCTCAGACTGTATCCTCGATCTGAACTTCCGCCGGAATTGTCGGGGTCATTTGGATCGCTGGGATTTGGCAGTTCATCTTTGCCACAGGCAACTAACGACAAGCCCAACAATAGGGCTGTTAAAACAGACAATAAATTTCTCATAGATCGCTTGTTTTGTGCCTATCGATTTCCCTCTTTCGGCGTTAATAAATAGATAGTAATTATGTGAGAATAAAAAAGCGTGGAAATCCGTACCTGTTACCCGTTCCACGCTCTGAGGCTTCTCGCATTGCCCGAAATAGTTGAACGAGCAACGCAGAACCCACGCCGATGAGTTTATATATACACCTCCCTATACAACACACCCCTACACCTTACTTATATTAAGTTTAAGGTATATATGCGAAGATAAGGATGCTTTATATAAAACACCCCATGAGCATCTACAGTTGCCATGTTCTGACTATTTCAAGAAACTTTGCGAGAATTTCAGGGCGTCAAGAACAAAGCGCATTGTAAACGCTTTTTATATATTAATTCTTAATCCCTCCCATTACCGTCATCAGTCAGGTTGTCATTCCTTTCCTCAAACTCGGCGTGGGATGTCTTCATTCGTTTTATGCGTACGCTTACGCAAGAAGAAGGCCATAAGAATCATGTGCAAAGATAGCAAAAAAATTAACATGCATCAATACACTTAAGAGATTTTTATCATATATACGCCTGTTTTTGTCTTTATACTCCCCTCAAACGTACACGAATTAGCACGAAACGGTTCTATTCGAGTACACACCAAGACTATACAGAGTCACTTTGCTTCAAGTCCTCACAACAGCACACCCTCTAGTTCTATAAGCATCCGTTTGGTTTCCAGTCCGCCTCCGTATCCGGTCAAGGAATGGTCACTGCCGATGACACGGTGGCAAGGCACAAAGACTGATATCGCATTGGCTCCGTTGGCATTGGCCACTGCACGCACTGCCGTGGGCATGCCCATCCGTTGCGCCATCTCACCGTAAGACCGCGTCTCGCCATACGGAATGGTGAGCAACTCATTCCATACCGTCTTCTGGAAGACAGTGCCAACGAACAGAAGCGGCACATCGAAATGCTTGCGTTTGCCTGCAAAATACTCATCAAGTTGGCAGGCGGCCATCTCTATCACTTCCGATGTCCCATCCTCGAACGTTGCGTGCAACATGCGTATCAAACGTTTGTCCACATGGCTGCGATGCTTCTCCACCAGCCAGTCACACAGACAAAGTTTGTCACCTATAGAACCTAACACGAGCACCCCGCAAGGGGATTCATAGCGTCTTGTCTTAATTATGTCCGTTCCTTTCATTATTCTTTATGACATTTCTCGGGTGAAGTTCATAAAATCAGCTGGAAATCCAAGATGTCCAGCCATCTCTCTGACTTCCGTCCCACCTGAAGAAAATGCGATACTTGCCTGAAACCAAAGCTCTGGTGCAGCCTGATACTATTTTCATTGCCACCCACGATGCAGGCCACCAGCACGTGTGCGCCGGCACACCGGCATTCCCTGATCAGATGTCCGACAAGGGCCTTGCCTATACCTTTCCCTCGTGATGAGGCATCCACATAGACCGTCGTCTCCCACGTCCGGCTATACGCCGCCCTCGCCTTCCATTGGTGAGCATAGCAGTACCCCAACACCTTTCCACCTTCCTCGTAAACCCAATATGGATAACAGGCGGATATTTCTTCAATACGCCGGTTCATTTCATGCGATGTCACCGGCTCCGTTTCAAAAGTCACCACGCTGTTACACACATACTCATTATATATGTCCGCGATGGCCTTGGCATCTTGCCCCGTTACTTTACGTATCATATTTTCGATACTACAAAGGTACGGAATATATTTAGCATGACAGATACGATACCACACTTTTAACATAAAGAGAAGGCTGCGCTTCTATGTACATGAGTCTTGTGACAACACGCACACCTCCAGGCTCAACAATTTAACATGTAATTTACCACCACAACGAACTATTTGACAGCATTTCCATGCACCCATTCGTTTGTTTCGCGTATTTTCCGTAACTTTGCCGACAAATTGACACCCACACTTACATACATATATAATGAGCAAACTTTTCATTCCCGATGACTACAAGGCAGCCCTTGACCTGAAACAGACAGAACTTGCCATCAAGCAAATAAAAGACTTCTTCCTGCGCAGCTTTTCCACAGAATTGCGTCTGCGCCGAGTCACAGCACCATTGTTTGTCCTTCGTGGACTGGGACTTAACGATGACCTCAACGGTGTGGAGCGCCCAGTCTCCTTCCCGATCAAGGACATGAACGAATCTGTGGCAGAGGTAGTGCACTCACTGGCAAAATGGAAGCGTGTGACCTTGGCAGAATACAGCATCGCCCCCGGTTATGGCATCATCACAGACATGAATGCCATACGCGCCGACGAGGAGTTGGACAATCTCCACTCCATCTACGTGGACCAATGGGACTGGGAACGTACCATGACGGCCGAGCAGCGCAACCTTGAGTTTCTGAAAGACATCGTTCGCCGCATATACAACACCATCTTGCGCACCGAGTTCTACATTTGCGAAACCTATCCGCAACTCAAGGCATTTCTGCCGGAACAGATACATTTCATCCATAGTGAAGAACTCCTACGAATGTACCCTGACAAGACAGCCAAGGAACGCGAGGACCTCATCTGCCAGCAGTATGGCGCCGTATTTGTCATAGGCATAGGAGGCCGTCTATCAAATGGTGAGCCACACGACAACCGTGCTCCCGACTATGACGACTGGAGCACTCCCAATGCTGATGGCTATGCAGGACTCAATGGTGACCTGCTCATCTGGTACCCCATTCTGGGACACAGCGTGGAATTGTCCTCCATGGGAATACGAGTAGACAAGGATGCACTCCTGCGCCAACTGGAATTACAAGGAAAGTCTGACCGCCAAAGCCTATACTTCCACCGCCGTCTTCTGGAAGGTTCACTCCCACTGAGCATCGGTGGCGGCATAGGCCAAAGCCGCCTGTGCATGATACTGCTCCACAAAGCCCACGTAGGCGAAACACAATCCAGCATCTGGCCCGATGACATGCGTGCCCAATGCCGCGAGGCAGGAATGCCGCTTATATAATAATATCACCCAACACACTGTTCAGACACACACTACATGTAACTAAGAAGCAACAGTATCTCAATTTTGGGATATAGTGGGAAATAATATCCTCTTTCCAATGCAATCCGGTGGTAATCCATGCAAATGTACGACCGATTTGGGTTTAATAAGAATTTGACATTATGTTTGATATACCCCATTATTCTGACCGTCAAAAGTATCATCGGATTTTCAAACAGATGCCCTACCGGAAATTCAGGCTCTCAACCAAGGGATTATTTCCAACTACTGAAGATGCGATACCATTAGCCGTTAATCCGTCGAACAATATCGTTTGTACAAATGCACTCCAGGTAACAAGGGAATGAGGCAAACTCCCCACGATATACACGCAATCATAAAAGAAGCCAGTCCCTCCACCCCATTGTGCATCCTGACTCCGGCCCACAGGACAGATGAAACGACAAGCAGCGGACATATTCTTGCCCAACATATCAAGGAACTTACCATCCAGCCTTTGCCTTGTATTTCACGATATGAGCGCCATCCTCCTGCCAAACCGGCAATTTCCCAGACAAAGAACAGTTCCAACGCTGCAGGATGTGAGATTCTCAAAGCCGGGGGCATAACCAACACTGCAAAAATGCCCATAAAGACAGGCATAAGGGCTATTACCGCCCACCATGTCCAAAAATCTCTGTCGGTCAGTTTCATGTTACAATACATTATTTTATGATATTTTCATATTACAATCACACCATTCCATATAGTAAATCAAGAGCGGACACTTCTCGTGCCAACTCTTGATTCCTGTTCTATGTGATATGCCGTCCTCACTTGGTGCGGATGATCTGATGGATTACGTTACCTGTACGGTCGATTAAGGAGACGGTGAGGTTTTTGGGGGTCGCGGTGAGCATGGAGAAACCGGGACCGCCGTCACAGAACACCGTACCGTCGGTAGCCGACACGTCAGGACGCGAGAGGGAACCGGAGGTATTGACCACGTAGTCAATGCCGTTCTTGCGGATGTGCTGGAAGTTGTGAATATGGCCGCAGATATACATATCCACTTTGTGCTTGCGCAACATAGGGTCAATCTTCTTCTGCATATCGTCGCGTTCGCTGCTCTGCTTGGGAGTCTGGGCATAGACGGGATGATGGCCTGCCACGATGGTCCAGTCAGCGTTGTCGTCACGGCTGAGCTCGTTGTCGAGCCACTGCAGCTGCGCCGCCACGTCCTGCCGCCCTGCATCAGGATATTCGGCGGTGTCTTTACGGTATTTATCGATAATGGGTGTCGTGTCAATGAAAACAACCTTGACACGTGTACCGTCATTGTCGAAGATACGGGAATAGTAGCGTGATGGCATTGTCCAGCGGCGGCTGATGCCGGAGTAATCAATCACGGCCTGTGTGTTGCCGCGATATTCGTGGTTGCCGAGTATGGGACACCATTCTACCTGAAGTTCGGGATGGGAGTAGATGAGTTCGTAGTTGGTCATCCACAGCTGGTCGTTGACAGAGCCGATGCCGATGCAGTGATGGGTGTCGCCAAGCGCAAGAAATGCATCCGGGCCCACTGCCTCGGCGATATTGCCCATCAGTTCTGCTATAGGTTTCTGTTCGTAATATCCATTGCGGCCGAGGTCGTTGCCAATCATCAGCTTGACATCGCCGTCCAGCTCTGTGGCCGGGGTCTGGGCAAATATGCCCGAACCTGCCACGAGAGTCAAAAGAATAAATGTGAATATTTTGCGTATCATTGTTCAGATTATTTTGTGCCGAAAGCGCCGAAGTGCGGTTTGAGGGCCGGTGACTGATAAGATTGTCCGTTGATTACAAGACCACCGACGAAGCAGGGGGTCAGTGTGGACGATGCTCCGCTGAGAGCCGGAGAGTCTGCCGTGAGATGGAAATCCCAGCCGGAGTTATAGACGTAGTCCGTCAGGCCGACGGCATTGATATCGAAGTTGTCGAATTTGGGATTGACAAGATTGTCGGCGGTAGCTATCACGCTATGGGTGTCGATGGCTGGATTATAGCTCTTGTGCTTGTAGTTGTAGCCCTCGTAAGCGTATGCCACATTGCTTGCTTCAGGATAAACGATAGCGCTTTTCTGCGTACCTGACACATACATGTTGTAGTCAATCACGGATTTGTCATCAAAACCTGCATCGGACGCATTGGGGTTCTTGTAGTTGGGCGTCATAGTACGGAACTTGCAGTTGACCATCAGGTTGTTGACCACGTTTGCCAGACAGTTCTTCTCCACATAGATGCAACCGCCCTTCTCGCCGTCACGCCGCCATCCGGCATTGACGATGGTGTTGTTGTAAGCGTTGGCTACAGCCTGGCCACGAGTCTCGCTTTGTCCCGAAGATGACAATTTCAGACCGTTGGTATTTGGGCTGAACATGACATTGCCTGCAATATCAACTTTTACTCCGGCCTTGATATTGACGGCTTCAGCACCGCTGTAACCGTTGGCGGCGAAGATGTTGCCCGCGATAATCGCCGAGCCTCCCATCAAGTATATACCGTCGCTCCAGCCGTTACGGATTGTCGAGTTGGTGATGACATATTTTCCATTGATATTGGTCGTGGTAATCTGGGGGTAAGCGTCATCTCCCGCAGTGTAGATTCCGGCGGTAGCAGATGGTGAGCCTTCGATTACCTGACCACCGGTGTATTCGATTACGGCATGGTCAATCACCATCTCTTGGCACGACTCGGTGGCTACGATGCCGCCCCAAAGTCCGGCGAACGTGTTGGCTGTCGTACGTTTGGATTCCTCAACAGTGAAGAGGACGGGCTGCAACTCGGTGCCAAGCACATAGAGATTGCCCTTGACGATGATTTCTACTGGTGCGTGGTTTACGCCAACCCCGGCGGTGGAGACGATAACTTTCACACCTGGCTCTATAGTGAGACTCTTGCCTTCGGGAATAACGAGGTGGCGTTCAAGGCTGATTTCCGTGCCGGATTTCCATGTGCCGGATACCTTCATCTCTGTCTCGGTGATTTCGGTCTGTGACGAGGGCACTTCCGGAACGTCGTTGTCGCTGCACGATGCAAGCGACATAGCTACGCCAATCATGGCGATAGATAGAATCTTTTTCATTCTTTGAAATTGTTATTATTGGGTTGATTGTTATATTCTTTACGGGCTGACAGAAAACCTGTCCTACATCTTGAATCTCACTCCCAGCAGGACAGTCTGACCATAACGCTCCTTGCGCTCAGTCACGTTGCCGCCGGTGCGCTCCACCTCGGTGAGGCTGTCGGTGTGGGGACCCTTGTGATAGTAACGTATCATCGGGAGGTTCAGCAGGTTGGTGGCTTTGAGGAAGACGGACAATCCGCAGCGGAATGATTTTTCCGCCGAGAGCTCCATACGGAAGTAATCGTTTTCCCAGATGTCGTTATCAAACCAGTTGCTCACATCGGCAAGCCGTCGGCTGATAAAACTTCCGGTGAGCTGTGCGTCCCAGCCGTTACGTGTGTCCTTGAAAAGGAGAGAGAGGTTAGCCACATGAGCCGCCTGACCATAGAGGGGGCGCGTCTGCCTGACTGTCTTTATCTCATTGCCGTCCATTGTGCGCTTGTCGGTGGTGATACGCGAATGGGTGAAGGTGTAATTTGCCTTGATGCCAAATTTGTTGAAGTATTTCAGCACATCAAGTTCCAGTCCCATATTGTCGGCGTTACCCATGTTCATCGGCATATAGTAAGTATCCTGTCCCTCGTTGATGAGGCCGTATTCAATCGGATTCCGCAAATGTTTGTAGAAGAGTCCGGCCATGAATTGCTCCGAAGCCTTCGGAAAGAACTCCCACCGCAGATCGATGTTGTCGGCCACCGTGTGTTTCAGCGCAGGATTGCCTTTCTCCTTGTATTCCTCGTTGATGATGCTGTAAGGGACAATCTCGAAGAAACTGGGGCGGTTGATGGCACGGGCGTAGCTGAACCGGAGGTTCATGCGGTCGGTCAATATCCGTTTGATGTGCAGGCTCGGCAGACAATCGGTGTATTTCTGACGACCTGTGGGGTCAACGTCTCGCGGAAATTTCAGGGAATAGCCCTGGCTGGTGTTCTCGACACGCAATCCGGCTATCATCTCCCATTTCGGCAGTGCAAGCTTGACCATACCGTATCCGGCAATCACTTTCTCGTCAGCATTGTAATTGAGAGGGGCGCCCACGTTGCCGAACTCGCGTGGGGTGATGAGTATGCCGTCAAGGTTGTCCCAATCCTTCCCGAACACCTGGATATGGCCGGTGCCGGTGGCGGAGTCGAAGGTATATTCGTTGAAAAAGCTGTCACGCCTCTTGTCACGATACATCCCGCCAAACGAGAAATCCCAGTGTCCGAGATGATAGCCGAGGTCAAGATAGCCGGCCCAGTCTCGGTCGGAGTTGTGTTCCCACCGACGCACGGCAGCCTTGCTCGTGGAGAGGTGGTTGCCCTGAATATAAACGGTGGCATTATCGGGAGTGCGGTTGGTGGCATTGGAGAAGACACCTTTCCAGTCTATCCGGAACTTGTCGCCGAGGAACCGATGGCTGCCATGTAGGGTGGAATTAAAAATTCCCTGACGGTTCCAGCGCATACGCACAGAGGCGGTCTTGTCGTCTTCCGCCAGACGTGCCTGCCCACTGGTCATGTCAAGCCATCCGTTATACCATGACAGTTTATGCTGCTGTGAAAACACATAGTCAAGTTTGCCATGTATTGCGAGCCGCTGACGGTTATCAGAATATTCTCTGCGCTCCACACCGTTGTTCATATAAGCGGAGCGGTAATACCAGTCGCTGTTCTTGCCACGGTTGATATTCTGATAACTCACAGATGCTATCACGCCGAAACGGTCGTTGAAGAATTTGTCCCCGTATGACACTCCGGCAAGAAGGTCTGGCAAGGGACGTGAACTTCTCAGGCGCAGGTTGGCATTGGTAAAATCTCTGTCGCTCACCCCATAGTCGCCAGTGGCACCTTTTATCTCGTTGGGAGAGTGACGCCGGATTGCACCATGGTCGAAGGACAGGAAATCACGGTCGAAGTAGAGAGCGTTATAACCTGTAGTGACGCTGGCATTGAACAACCGACGCGAGGGAGCGTCTTTCATCACGAGGTTCACGGCCCCGCCGATGCCGTCACCCTCAAGATTGGGCAACATCGACTTGGATACCTCAATGCGGTCAAGTATTTCCGACGGGAACATATCAAGCGGCACAAAACGGTTCTTGTTGTCGGGACTCGGAATTTTCACGCCGTTGACAAGTATGTAGTTGTATCGTTTGTCCATGCCACGGAGGATGGCATACTGCCCCTCACCCGATGAATTGCGTTCGGTTGTCACACCCGACATTTTCTGAATGATATTTCCGACGGTGACGTCAGGCGCAAGTTCCATGGCACGTGCGCTCATCACGTTCACAACATTCATAGACTGCCGCTCAATCATCCGCGCGCCGGTTTCGATGTTGCCCGCTGATGCGGTCACTACCACTTCAGACAATATGGAGGATGACTCTTTCATCCTGATTGTCAGATGTGCAGGTATCGGACTTTTAATCACTTGGGGGTCATAGCCCAAATAGGAGCACACTATCGTAGGGTTACTGACAGTAGTGGAGAGTCTGAAAGTTCCGTCAAGCCCTGTGATGGTGCCTGATTTGGGCGCCTGCTCCACATAAACGGCAGCACCTATCAGCGTCTCTCCGGTAGAGGCGTCAATCACCACGCCTGTGATGTCCCGTCCGAATGCCGGGATGAGCAAAAAGATACTGATTATAGACAGCGTGATACGTTTCATACATTTATTCCTTGATTTCACGCCGCAAAATTACCGCTAACTTATTTCAACCACATTTCATGCATATTAAAGAAATATGAAAAACGACTTACCGACAATCTCTGCCGGCAAGTCTTCTACTTCCGATTATTATTTTTCCTTTGCTCAAAGCCGGTAACATATAAAAGTATAAAAAGTGTAACGCTACGTCACAACAATCTGCATGTATCACCAAGAACATCCTGATCTGCAGGCAAAATAAAGAAGGCCACAGGAAAAGGCTGCCTTATGCCTTTGGTCCCGTGGCCTTCATTATACCATGTTATGGTAAAAGTACAATCTACTTCTTGTTACTATATATGCCTATACCTATTTTCAGGCCGGCGGAAGTGCCATACTTGAAATCGTTCAAGCCAAAATCGGCATACAAGGCCGGTTCTATGCTCACCTTGTCATTGATATAGAACGTATAACCTACCTGTGGGCAAAGCTGAGCATAATTACGGTTCGTACCGGCATGCTCGAACTGCACGCCACAACCCAGATTGACACCACATTCAGAGAAAGAATAGCGGAAGCTTGGCTTTATCAGTAACTTGTTATCTCCTCCTTCATGGCGATACCCCACCATACCTCCAATCATCCAGTTATCGGCCACATAGTAGCCCATCTCGCTGGCAATACCAAAACTGAACTCACCCTTGGCATAGCCGATACCAAGACCGGTCAACGACGCATTGCCATAACACGTACCCTTCTCGAACTGGGCGCTTGCGCCAAGTGTCATCACTGTCATCAACAAAAGAACCAATGTCTTCTTCATAGTAGTTCCCGTTTGAAGTTAATAATGTTTATTTAACGTATCGGGCGAACAATATCGCACGCCCGATGGCAAAGGTACAGTATTTTTTCATATCTTTGCGACCATGAAACAGTTTTTTTTATTCTTGGCAGCATTTTGGTGCTTATTAACAGTTGCGGCTCCCAAGCACGAAGTGCGTGCCGTGTGGCTCACCACATTTGGCGGACTTGACTGGCCTAAGACAAAGGCAAACACCGAAGCTGGCCGTAAAGCACAGCAACAAGAACTATGCGAAATTCTGGACCGTCTGCAGCAGGACGGTATCAATGCCATATATTTACAGACGCGCATACGCGGGGCCGTAATCTACCCCTCTGCTATAGAACCATGGGACGGGGCTTTGACCGGCCGTTACGACATGCACCCGGGATACGACCCACTGCAATTTGCCATAGACGAATGCCACAAACGCGGAATGGAATGCCACGCATGGGTGGTGGCCATCCCGGCCTTCAAGATTCAAGATGCGCGGGCGCTGGGGCGCAAGTCCCTTATATATACTCACCCCAAGTTGCTGTACAAGCACAATGGTTCCTACTATCTCGACCCCTCACTGCCAGGAACCGCAGACTACCTCGAAAGTATATGCAGAGAGATTGCCGGCAACTATGACATAGACGGCATACACTTCGACTACATACGCTATCCCGAGAAAACGGCCCGGGCACGCCAGGACTGGCGGCGAGACAATATCACCCGCATAGTCCGCCAACTATATGGCGCCATCAAGGAAGAAAAGCCATGGATAAGAGTTTCATGCAGTCCGGTGGGCAAATACCGCGATGTCAGCCGCTATTCGGCCCGTGGCTGGAACGCCTACCATGCCGTGTACCAAGATGCCGTGCTATGGATGAAAGAGGGTATCATGGACATGATTTCGCCCATGATGTATTTCCGTGGCAACAACTTTTTCCCCTTTGCCGCCGACTGGCAGGAGCAGAGCCATGGCAAAATCATAGCCCCGGGACTGGGCATTTATTTCCTTGATCCGAGGGAGAAGGACTGGAACCTTGACGAAGTGACACGCGAACTGCAATTCATCCGTCAGATGGGCATGGGCGGTGCAGCATACTTCCGTACCCGTTTCCTATTGAATAATGTAAAAGGATTAGAGACCTGGATACGCAACTATTACTACACCACCCCCGCACTGATGCCGCCCTTACAAAGCACCGGCAGCAATCCAACCTCCGCCAAGCGCACCCCACGCTATGTCCTATATGCCTCGGACACCTATCCCGTGGACACAGACAATCCTGAGAACATAGTGCGCATCTTCTGGGGCAAGCCAACATACAACATGCTTGCAGCACGCCTATTCGGGAAGCACATGGCAATTACCACATTGGACGACTACGGAAACGAGTCTGCACCTGTGGACATTACCAGATAGAGGCTGTGCCCGGTATGCGTTTACAGTTTGGTCCATTCCTCAAACACGCTCACCACGTATTCGGCAATCTCGCAATCCTGTGCCTCGGTACCGCCACCCACACCCACGGCACCGGCTATCTTGCCGTTCACGAACAGCGGATAACCACCTGCCACAAGCGTTATGCGGGAATCGTTGGTATGAATACCCATCAACGGCGCACCTTCGGCCGCCATTGCAGCCACATCCTTTGTTTTGCACTGTGTCACGGCGGCAGTATAAGCCTTACCCGGTACGAGCGTGATACTTAGAACCAACGCATCACCATAACGGCGATATACACGTGGCAACCCGTGCCGGTCGGCAATGGCAAAACTTATGTCAATGCCTAATTCCATACTCTTTTCGTGTGCTGCGGCACACAACTTGTCGCACAATTCGTCCGACAACACTTCCTGTTCAATGATTTGACCCATACACAATGTTGTTGTGAGGACTGAAAACAGTCCTGCGGTTAATAAACGTTTCATATTACATCTCTGTTTTTTCGGCTGCAAAGGTATGGCAACTTCCACGCATCTGCAATATGGGATAAATTTATCATAGCGTGATTCTTTTCTCATGTCACCGCATTTTCGTACCTTTGCCGATGATGAACAAAACAGACTGCAACCTATGTATGAGCACAAGATTCCCCCGATAGACATGGACTGTGGTGTGACCATCACCCAATATGTCATGGGAGCCAAATGGAAGCCCTACCTGATAAATTGCATGACAAAAGGCATTCACCGCCCTGTAGAGTTCCAGCGTGTGATAAAAGGAGCTACGAGGCGTGTGCTGGTGCAGCAACTGGGCGAACTGGAGGCCGTAGGCATAGTATACCGCATAATCCACAACACGGTGCCGATGAAGACCGAGTACTTCCTGACAGAACTTGGAGAAACACTCGTACCCATCATACGCATGATGGATACATGGGGTAACGAGCACAGGGATATGTTCAATAAAATGGGCTATATCGGGTTCATCCGACATTTCGAGTGATGCCACAAGTGATATTGGCTGATGTATGTGCCGCATGGACACGAACGGGTTGGAAGCACGGCAAACCAACAATCATGACAGACGAGTGGTTTGCCGGGCTTCCATTATATCGAGGTGGCAGTGTATATTAGCCAAATGTTAAATGTTAGGGCTGGAGTGCGCGAAATGTCAAAAACCGGCACGATGCCATTCCTTATCCATACGGCCTTAAAAGGCAGGCACAATGCTGCCCCTCGAGTCACTTCGGCAGTGCCCGGATCAAGACTGGCAAGTGGCACACCGGTGGGTGGGCACGTACCTGGCCACAGAGCAAGCATGGAGTCTGTGGATGTAAGCTGCATGACAGAGATGCAACAGACTTGTTTCCAACAAAATGCCTTGAGCCGGCATTTTGCCCGTCCGTGCCATTTGCATTATACAGGACACTACCCCGGCATGGTCTCCGCGAAGGGGTGTTTTTGACGTCGGTAGGAACAAGAGTCCGTCCCTACTGAACTCTCGGCGAAAGACCAGTAGTCTTGCACCCTCGTTCCTACCGGACTCTCGGGTGCGTTCCCGGCGGGGGTGTGGCATGGTATCACCGGAGACGGTGGGAGATGCCAATGTGCCCTGCCCGGAAGACTGCCTGACAACACCTGCGCCTCCACCACAAGGGCTTGGATATATATATCAAATTCGCAACTAAGCACATGACATGCACCGGGACTGTGCACAGCGGCCCGACGACATCAATCTCCCATTGGTCACACAATGCCGCAACCCGCCCCCTGGTGCGCCCTGACTTTTTCAAGGGGGTATGCCTTTTTGCAAATCATACTCCCAGGGTGCCGCTTCGCCCTGCCCTGTACTATGCGCTTGTCAGTCTTCGCTCAAGATATGTATCACTCAAAATGTCGGATGAGCCCTATGTCGCATCCTCCCAAGAACCAGGTATAACCCTCACTCGGACATGCAATGGTACGGCTATCGCCTGCTACTATTACATATAGGCCATAGCCCTGTCACTCCTTAATCTCGTGTCCCTCGTCTACTTCTTTTTCAATTCCGTTAATCCCTTCCTTGAACGAACGCACACCTTTACCAAGGCCATTCATCAACTCGGGAATCTTCTTGCCGCCGAAGAGCAGCAAGACTATGAGGGCTATAAAAAGAATCTCGGACATACCCAGTCCGCCAATGAATAATGGTACCATATACTTCATTCGTTATACTTAGTGTCACATACTATACGTATTCCGGGCAAAAGCCCTGCCCGTATTCTGCGCAATGCCTTAGAAAGCCAGGCATCCTATTGATTCAAAAGTGAAGGTTCACACCGCCCATCACCGTTGCCCTCGGCATGGGATAGCCGGCATTTATTTCATATTTCTGCGCCAGGAGGTTCTCACCCCGTACCCACAAGTCCAGCCATCCGGTAGCCGAGAACTGCCCACGCACGTTCCACAGCACGAAGTCTTCCGTGGCGGCATTCTGGCCGACTGCGGTATACAGCCCCGAGATATATTGGATGCCGGAGGAAACGCTCCAGCGTGATTTGGTGAAACTGCCTCCGGCATACAGTTTGTGCTCCGGGGCGGCAATCACAGGATTCTCCATGTGCAGGAAGCTGTAGTTGGCCTCCACCGACCAGGCCAAATTGATGCGGTATGCAGCCTCAAGCTCCACCCCGGCATTGTTTATCTTACCCGAATTCTGGTTGAGCATGCCCGCACCGTCAGGATTGGGCAACGTCATAATAAGGTTCTTTCCATCAATGTAAAACACGTTCACACCATAGCTCAGCCTGCCGTCCAGCAACGTTTGCGACATGGCAATCTCATAATTCCACATGGACTCGGGCTTCAGGTCCGGATTCTGTGGCGGGAACATGTACATCTCGCGTAATATAGGATAACGGAAGCCCTTTGACACGGAGGCCTTCAGTTCCATCGCATGAGGGAGGTGCAAGGCCACACCGGCCTGCGGCACCCATTCAGTCCCTACCCTTGAATGATTGTCGACACGAAGTCCGGCATTAAAGGTCAGGCTTCGCCCTATGTCCTGACGGAAGTCCACGTATCCGGCTACTTCATCCTCGTGCTTGTCGACCAAGCCTCGTCGTGTTCCGTCATTCTCCCCCGAAACATAATCCGTCCATGCCCTGCCACCGTAGCGGAACCAGTCGAAGCCGAGCGTGGTACGGTTGCCCTTGAAGAATCGCATGCTTTGGTACAGAGACACGCCCATCATGTCGTCCCGCGAACAAAAGCGTCCATCCTGCGACGTCTGGCCCGCACTTGGCGTATAACCGTCGTTTATCCAATGGTTGCCCCAATTGTAGAAGAAGGAGGCCGCACCGGATGTCTTGTCGTAGCGGTTTGTCACGGCAAACGATGCCACACCCCTCGTGATGCGCTGGTCTGCATCAACCAAAGGAGCAGATACAGGGCCAGGACAGGAAGCATTGAAATGCGTCACGTTGACATCGGCCGCCACATTCCAGTTGCCGGTGATGTCATATCCCACCTTGGCATATCCTCCGTATTGTTCGAAGCCCATGTCCCGACGATGTCCGTCGGTACGGTTGTAAGAGCCGCTGACCACAGAAGACAAGCGTCCCTTCCTTATCATATTCGTCAACTCCGTCTCTACCGTATTGTACGAACCGTATCCGGCACGGGCGTTGGTATGGACTCCGTCTTCGTGCATTCTTCTTGTCACGACGTTTACAACGCCACCCATGGCATTGGATCCGTATAGGACAGACGCAGGCCCCCTGAGTACCTCCACCTTGTCTGCCAGCAAGGACTGGCAGGCATCGGATATAGGGTGTCCAAAAATACCTGCATACTGCGGATGACCGTCTATCAGCACCATCATCCGCGCCGTACTGCCCCCAAGGCCACGAAGAGATATTCCGCCGGCCGCTCCGCCCGACACGCCATATCCCATCATGCCACGTG
>DBLZ01000007.1 GCA_002297545.1 Prevotellaceae bacterium UBA711
AAGCAAGACGGCGGATAGAAAGACAAAACACCTGAAAAGGCAATGGTAATGGACGGAATCTTACCTTCCCCCACCCATTGTCGGTCTAATGGCCGATTTGGGATAATATATGATACTGCCTCTGAAGATGTGTCATGGATTGTGTTTCTGAGTAGCTGCGCATCCGAAAGTCCAGTAGAAACGCGGACGAGAGTCTACTGAAGTTAGGGGCGAGAGTCTAATAGAGTCAAGCCCCCGACTCCAGTAGAGTCAAAAATACGTGTCTCCCGACGGTCTGCCTTTGATCTCATTTTTTTTGCTTTTGGGGATTTGGAGTGTCACTCCAAAGGTCAGATGAACCTTTTTTGTCAATCTTGTCGGTTGTGGTATAAGAAGCATCCCGGTTGGTGCGAATTGATAATGCCTATGGATTGCAGGAAGGCATAGATGGTGGTGGAGCCAACGAACTTCATGCCACGGCGGCGCAGGTCGGCGGAAATGGTGTCTGATAGTGGCGAGGTGGTGGAAATGTGGTCATAGATAGGCTCTGATGGGCACAGGTTGGCAAGGTAAGCGTCAAATGAGCCGAATTCGGCCTGTATGTTACTGAAGATGCGCGTGTTGTTGATGGCGGCTGTTATCTTGGCACGGTTGCGGATGATGCCGGGATTGGACATGAGGGCTGCTATCTTGGCATTGTCGTAGGCCAGTATCTTGTCGCGGTCGAAGTTGTCGAAGGCTTGGCGGAAGGCTTCGCGCTTGTTGAGTATGCACTCCCAGGACAGACCGGCCTGGAAACTCTCCAAAATCAGGAGTTCCAGCAGATGGCGGTCGTCGTGTACGGGGCGTCCCCATTCTTCATCGTGGTAATGTATATAGAGCGGGTTCTTGGGGTTGGCCCAAAAGCAGCGTGTTTTGGCAGTCATAGTATATATGTATAATGTATAGTGTGCTTGTCGTTACATCAGGTCTTCATGTCGGGGAATGCTTCGGAGGAATGTCACTGTTCCGTCCTTGCCAATGTGGCAACAGTAGTGCTGCATGCCGTTGCTGACGATGAGGTATGGTACTTGCAGCACTATGTTGTAGCGGGTAATCTGGTTAAAGGTCTTTTGGCTGAGTTGTATGTGCGGGGCCTTGAACTCCATGATGATGAGCGGCTTGCCATGGACATCGTAGAATACGGCATCGGCACGGCGCTGTTGCCCGTTCTGCTTCAGGCTGATTTCGTGTCCCATGCGGGCCAATGGGTAGCCAAGCGTCTCCACCATCCAATGTGTGAAGTGCTGGCGCACCCATTCCTCAGGCGTGAGCACAATCCAGCGTAGGCGTACATGATCCCAAACGTAGAGGCGGCCATTTCGCCGCTCCATTTTTATGTCAGTGTGTGGAAGGTTCAGTTCGAGCATCAGGGTGATAAATGTTCAAAAGAACGTGGGTATCATGTTGCCCATTCGTGCTTTTTGCGTATCTTTGCAAGAACAAAGGTAGATAAAAACTATGAAAACCAAGCAAGAAATAGTCGAAAATTGGTTGCCGAGATACACCAACCACGCCTTGGAGGACTTTGGGGAATATATGTTGCTGACTAATTTCAATAACTATGTAGACCTCTTTTGTCAGCATTATGGTGTAGAGACACCGGACTATGCATCCAATATGCGTATGGCAACGGCCGAGAATATCACCATCATAAATTTTGGCATGGGCAGTCCCAATGCGGCCATTATCATGGATTTGCTGTCGGCCATCAGTCCCAAAGCCTGCCTGTTTTTGGGTAAATGCGGAGGACTGAGCCATAAGACCCGTTGCGGTGACCTCATTTTGCCCATAGCAGGCATAAGGGGCGAGGGAACCAGCAACGATTACTTCCCGCCGGAGGTGCCTGCGTTGCCTGCATTCATGTTGCAGCGTGCCGTGTCTTCTACCATCCGCGACATGGGGCTGGACTATTGGACCGGTACCGTGTACACTACCAACCGTAGGGTGTGGGAGCACGATGATAGATTTAAGGAATACTTGCGCACCACCCGTGCCATGGGAGTGGACATGGAGACGGCCACGCTGTTTACCTGTGGCTTTGCCAACCGCATTCCCACCGGTGCCTTGCTCTTGGTGTCAGACAATCCTATGACACCGGATGGTGTGAAGACAACCGAAAGTGATACGGAGGTGACACGGAATTTCGTGCGCACGCATGTACTTATAGGTATAGAGGCGTTGGAGATGATCAAGAATGAAAAGAAGACAGTCCGCCATTTGAAGTTTGATTACTGACGTATGGAGGGCTGGGCGTACTGTCTGTATTTTTCAATAATCGCTGATATACACATAAACATGTCATGACCTACGAAGAGATAGCAAAATGCATTAAGGCCGGCAATATCTCCCCGGTGTATTGCCTGATGGGTGACGAACCTTATTATATAGACCGCATGGAGGCATATATAACGGCTAAAGTGATGCCTCAGTCCAATCGTGATTTCGACATGGAACTGCTCTATGGCAGCGATGTGGATGCCATTCGTGTGGCCGACACTTGCAGGCAGTTCCCTATGTTGGGTGAACGTAGGCTGGTGGTGGTGCGTGAATTCCAGCAGATGCGTACCTCTCAGGATGCTCTTGTGGCGTACTGCAAGAATCCATCTGTCTCCACAGTCCTTGTGCTGTGCAACAAGAATGGGACTTTGGACAAGCGTAAACCGCTCTATAAGGTTATAGAGAAACTGGGCGTGGTGCTCGAAAGCAAGCGTGTCTATGAGAAATCCTTGCCTGCATTCATACAAAACTACCTGAAGAGTGCCAAGAAAGACATTGAGCCTAAGGCCGTGCAAATGCTGATCGATCATGTCGGTACAGATCTGATGCGCATGTCTGGCGAATTGGACAAGCTACTCGTGGCCATGCCGACGCAGGAGAGTAGGGTGACGGCAGCGCTGGTGGAAGCTCAAACCGGCATGAGCAAGGATTTCAATAATTTCGAGCTGATAGCTGCGATTGCCCAAAAACAAAAATCTCAAGTGGCACTCATATTGAAGTATCTTGACAAGAATCCTCGAGCGTTTGCCCTGCCGGTGACCCTGTCACAAATGTTTGGCTTCTTTGCTGATCTCATGCAGGCTTACTATAGTCCCGACAGGACCGAGCGTGGCATTGCCCAATGGTTGGGTAAGCCTGATTGGAAGGTGCGCAATGAGATTATGCCCGCCATGCGTCTCTATACCGGCAGGCGAGTGATGGAGATCTTGGCACTCATCCGACAGACCGATGCAGCAAGCAAAGGTGTAGGAGGATGTAAAACTTCGCCTGGTGATCTGCTCCTGGAGTTAGTTTATAGCATCCTCGAGTAGGAATTTTGTTACATGTCCATTAAGAAATGCCCCTTTTATGGGGCATTTCTTTTCTATATGCTTTTGTGGAGTGGGGGCGTATTTTCTGCATCAATTTTTTCTGCATTAGTGTATTAGCATGGACGTCTGCCCGCTGAGAATCGCGTAAATTCGCGCTTGCAACCATCTGTGCGCATAAACAAAAATTTGGAGAAAATGGTGGTAATAACAGGTCGTCAAAAATACACTTAACAGACGATAACATTTGAATACCTGCATATATCGACAATGTTTGTTAATGTAAATTCGCGTATTAACACACACAGTGGTTCCTGTTCTATACAAACGCAAATCATGTACGTTTGTTAATCTACTGTTTGCTTATGCGAATGGCTGCATTAGCAAGAGGTTAATGCATAAATAATCCGGGGGACGCAAAGAGCGTAATCAGCTATAAATAAATAATTAAGTACGCGAGTGTTGTAGCTCATGTTTTTACTACCTGAGGAATATGAGGACGTGTGGCGAGAACAGGGCGAATTATCGAAATGAGCTGTATTTTACGCCCAATAAACGCCTCTAAAAGAGTTTGATAATAATAGTGGAGTGTATTGCGCTGCTTTAAGTACGAATGCGATTGTTGTTCAGCCGCATTTACGCATGCTAATTTCTAAATGTAAAACAGGGAGTCTGTGATGGTGTTTAGAGATGTGAACGCACCGATACAGATACGAATTTGAATTTATATACCAACAATTTGTAAATCTGAACGAAAATTTGTACCTTTGTGCGTATGTTTACAAACGGGAATTTTGGGAAAAAGAGCCTCATCCCCGTCACAAGACCATATTGACATCGTAAGAGTTATGAAAGAACGTATTCGCCAACTGATGTTGGACAAGGGTATGACCCAAAAAACATTCGCATCGGAACTATGTATTGCCGAGGCTACGCTCTCTGGAATTTACAATGGACGCACCCGTCCGACAAACCTGACTATAAGTGCTATTCACGAGCGGTTCCCTGACGTGAACATTTCGTGGTTGATGTTTGGTGAAGGTGACATGTATGTCTCTGTCTCATCGGAGCAACATGTCGGGGATGCACACGCTGATGAGTCAAAGTCTCTGACCGTTGAAGGTGATCTGTTTCGCAATTCGCATACTTCAACTGAAGTTAAGGGAACTGGTGGCAGGATGTCGGAGGCGAATGGTGTATCGGTCACGGGTACGTCGCAGCCGTCTGGTGGTGGGGCTGTCAATGGTGTTTCGGCCGTGTCCCCAGTGACTTCAATTATGCCTTCGCAGATACAATATATAGAGAAATATATTGACAAACCCCAGCGTAAAATTACAGAAATCCGGATATTCTTCGATGACGGAACTTATGAAACCTTCACACCTTGAGTATGATTACTAGGCATGAGCAATGTCCCTCATCGGGGGGGCAGAAGTGTGTCATTGCCGCCTGTATGCGGCTTCTTGGGCATGTTTTCCATCGTATGTGGGATGTGATGGCCGATATTCTTCATGGATATTTAATTTATTGATACAGATACTTATATATATGTCTTAATCTCCTCTGTTGACGCTTGTGGCTGGCATATTTACATGATTCTGACATGAAGCTCACGTCTGGCCGATTCTCAAGAGGGGCCCTCTCATGGGGCAGACATTGGATAGTTATATGCAAATAGATATTGTGTCAAGGTATTGATATTCAGTGTATAGGCTGGTTTGTGAATGAAGCAGGATGAGCATAGAACTTACTTCCTTAATGTTCTTCATATTCTCTTTATAGACTATGTAATATGGCATGTGTTGTATCGGGTTATTGCTATCTCTAATGCCTAATTTGGTTTAAAAAAAGGTACACATGTCCCGATAGGGTGACGTGTGTACCTTCATTTGTGCTATATAGCAACTCTAAAGTTCCGTTCTTTTCTTCGGCATTATATTGAAGCGGTATATAGCATGGAACATGGCATAGCGCGGCTGTGAGTTTACCCAAGTTTCGGTACGTCCCTGTGCGTTGACCACATGTTGCACATTACTGATTTGTCCGAGAATGTCAATGCCATCCAGTTTGAAGGTGAGTAATCCTTTCAATAGGGTCTTGGAGACAGAACCGTTCCACACCACGTGGGTTGTGTTGAGTGTTCCATCGCTATATCCCTGTCGGCAATAGAGCGTGGCATCGGAACCGATTTGCCAGTCCCGGGGAAGGTTGAGCAGGAAGTTGGTTCCGGCAGTAATGTCGAAGGCAGAGATGTCTTCGAATGATGCACGCTCGGAGCGGCTATCCAGCCAAGCGATGCTCCCACGAACGCCGAAGGAGTGCTTGCCTACGCGGTAGGTGATGGAGATCTGTTCGCTCAGTCGCAGGTTGTTCACCACGCTTAGTTCCAAATCCTTTGTGTCAGAAGCATAGTCTACAGAGTGTACGTATGAGGCCACCGTAGTGGTCTGCAGCTGGAAGGCATCGTTCTTGCCAAAGGGCATGGTGTACTGCACAGAACCGTTGGTGTTCCAGTTCCCGTCAATGTTTTGCGGCAGCCATGTGCTCACGCCTGTGTTGCGGTCGTAGAAACGTGCCTGTGCCACGGCGCGGTCGGTATGTCCGTATGAAGCATTTACGGTCAGGTTGCTGTGCGCCTTCTTCCAGAAACGGGAGAACCGTGCACCGACGTTGTGCGTAATGGCATGGCGCAAGTCGGGATTGTTGACATAGATGTTGAGCGGGTCTGCATCGTTTATGGTACCGAGTTGGTAGTAGATGCCGGGAACGGACTGGGAGAAATCGTAATTAAGCGTTGCTTCCGTGTTCGCTGTGGAAGTCTGGTTCTTGTACTCCAGCCCGATGGATGGCGTGTAGGTGTTGGCCCAGCGTGTAATGGTGGTGTCGAGGGCCTGCTTGTCGTACTGCAGATGTTCATGGCGCAGGTTTCCGTGCATTCCCAGCACGAGATTATATTGCGTACTGCCTTTGATGTCCGGCAGGAAGATGTAGTTTATTTCCACTCCAGGCTTGTAACTGTCTTGTGCCAAAATGGAGTTGTAAGTGTTGTTCGGGTCGAGGGTAAGCCATTCGCGGCGTATGGTAGAGGGCGGAATGATGCCACCGGCAGACATGTCAGTGATTTCCTGACGCTGCAGCCAAAGTGATTGCGACTGGTCATGATGGTTGCGCGAGAAGTCGAATTGCGGAACCACCAGGACATAATGTCCCTGCCGGCGCTGATAAGGCCAGATGAACAGGTGGTAGCTGGCTCCGGCGTTCAACGTATATGTTTTGGATACGTAGTCCTTGTCCTGCAGGATATTCTCTCCTGTTCCCGATGCAGATGATTGTGTTCCATACATACGGTTGTATGAGATAAGGGGACGGTCAGAATTGCGGTGATAGTTGCCGTTGGCGTATGCTTCTAAAACATCGTTACCGCCGGGGATACGTATGGTGGTCTTTGCGGCCACACCGGCCTTTATCCAGTTGCTCTTGCCTTCTGTGTCGTTGGCGGTGCGGTTTAGCAGGGTAGCGGCATAGCCACCGTTAAGCCCTCCCTGTGTAAAGAGCGAGTCGAGTGCCTCCAGGCGATAGTCCTCGTGTGGATTGGCTGTGAAGTGCGCGCTACGGTTCTGTCGACTGTAGTTGTTGCGCATATAGTCTACCATGGGGACAACCTCCAGATACGCCTTCTCACCGGAATACTGCAGCTGATGGGAGGACATCAGGTGGAATTTCTTTTCGTTGGACTTGGACAGCGAGCGGCCGTGCACGTCTCCGGAGTCGAAGAACGATACCGTGCTGGACTTGCGCTCCACTTCCGGCTCCTCGTGGGTCAGCATGATATTGCCGGACACCTTCGTCTTGTTGCGGGAATAGAGATAGTCCAGACCGCCCATCTTCACGTTCAGTTCGCCATCCTGCGCCCATCCTCCGTTCCATTGGCCTGAGGTCCCGCCGCTCTGTGTGTCCTTTATGTTGTTGAGATTGGCAAAGGCGGCCACACGCCACTTGCCCGTATATCCCATGCCGAACGCCTTGCCCATGTAGCGGTTGTCCGGCAGGCCATATCCACCTTCTACATTGCCAAGCCAACCGGAGGAATATGCCTTCTTCAGTATGACGTCCATCACCATGTGCTCGTCCTCGCCTTGGGCTTTTTTCAGTCCGGCGGGCTTGCCCCGCAGGTAGTCGTCGTTGGCGGCCCGGTCGTACACCTTGATGTTCTTCACCGTATAGGCCGGCAGGTTTTCGAGTGCAATCCTTGGATTCCCGGCAAAGAAGTCCTCACCGTTCACCATCAGGCTCTCTATGAACTTACCGTTCACCTTGATTTGCCCGTTCTTCAGTTCCGCACCGGGAAGCTGGGCTACCAGCGCATCAAGCATGGAACCCTCGGCCAGTTCAAAGGCTGCGGCATCGTACACTATGGTATCGCCGCGTGACACCATCTTGATGCGTGTGGCCTGGACGGTGACTTCATGAAGTGTATTGCTGCGTTCCTTCTTCATGTAGATGGTGCCGATGCCAAACATTGTGTTCCGCCTGGTGTTGACGTTGAATTCCTTATATGCCTCTTCGTGGCCGTCAGCCTCCACCCAAACGGTGTATTTTCCCACCCGGTAGTCGAATTCCAGCCGGTAGGTGTTCTCGCTCTCCGCCTCCAGTTGCTGGAACGGCACCTCTATGGAGTCGTTGAGCATCAAGGCGAACTTGGGATTCTTTATTGGAGTTATGGTGACCTCTTCATTCACGCCGAAAATCACCAGACATTTCTGCGCTTTGGCACCTACGAGACACAGAAGTGAGAGTAACAATGAAAATGTGCGTTTCATATTTATTTGTTGTTTTGAGTTTTTTTTCGGTGCAAAGGTAAGTTCAATTCCGATAAGCGGCAACCATGTGAACGCGATGCTGCAGAGTTTTGAAAAAGATTGTATGAAAATCATACACAGTTTAGGGGGAGTGATGGCTATGCTCACCATTCCTTAATGTTTTGCTTGACACTAATCTATGGAGGCGGAAGGTGAAGTTTAGAACACTGTTGGTTAGTTTTACGCATGTGATTGGTGTAGTTAACGCGCGCTGTTGGCATATGCCACTTCTCTTGGCGTTATCGTGTTTTGGCCATTGGCACCGTTTGGCTTCATAAACGCTTTTATACTAAGACATTCTGCACATTTCCTCCCATTTCCTGCGGTAATTCCATAGATTTTGTGTAATTTTGTCGCCCGTAAGAATACATTATATATATATATGAGCAATAGATTTGCAGAGCGCACGAAGCTGAACCTCAGTGATGTCAATCGCGAGGTGCTGGAGCAGTGGGACAGCGAGGACGTGTTCCACAAGAGTATGACCGAAAGAGAGGGATGTCCCTCGTTTATCTTCTTTGAGGGCCCCCCATCGGCCAACGGACATCCCGGCATTCACCACGTGTTGGCTCGTTCGCTGAAAGATACTTTCTGTCGCTTCAAGACCATGAAGGGCTTTCAAGTCAAGCGCAAGGCCGGTTGGGATACTCATGGTCTGCCAGTGGAGCTGGGCGTGGAGAAGGAACTTGGTATCACCAAGGAAGACATTGGCACGAAGATATCCATCGAGGACTATAACCGTCGTTGCCGTGAGAATGTGATGATGTTCACTTCGGAGTGGACCGACCTGTCGCACAAGATGGGCTACTGGGTGGATATGGAGAACCCCTATATCACGTATGACAACAAGTATATCGAGTCCCTGTGGTGGTTGTTGAAGCAGCTGTACAACAAGGGTTTGCTCTACAAGGGCTATACCATACAGCCTTATTCTCCAGCTGCAGGCACTGGACTCAGTAGCCATGAGTTGAACCAACCAGGGTGCTATCGTGATGTCAAGGATACTACCGTTACGGCTCAGTTCCGTGTGCTTTCGGTGGACGGTTGTGCCGCTGCTGCGGCATTGCCCAAGGAGAATCTCTATATTTTGGCATGGACCACCACACCGTGGACCCTGCCATCAAACACTGCCCTGTGCGTAGGACCCAAGATAGACTACGTGGCCGTGAAAGGCCAAAACCCCTACAGCGGTCAGGAGGCCGTGTATGTGGTGGCCGAGGAGTTGCTTTCGTCACACTTCAAGGCCGCCGAGGGCGAGACGCAGGAAATCCTGTGGCGAGGCAAAGGCACCGATCTGGTGGGCATACGCTACGAGCAGTTGATGCCTTGGGTGAAGCCCTGCGCCTTGGAGGAAGGCAAGATTGTGGTCAAGGAGGATGAGGCCTTCCGTGTAATCCCGGGTGATTATGTTACCACTGAGGACGGTACGGGCATAGTCCACATTGCTCCCACGTTTGGTGCCGATGACGCCAAGGTGGCCAAGGATGCCGGCATACCCAGCCTCTTCATCGTTGACAGGGCCGGTGACACACGCCCCATGGTGGATTTCACCGGTAAGTACTTCCTGCCCGAGGACATGAATCCTGAGTTTTACGATTTGTGTGTCAATAAGGAAGCCTATGCCAAGCATCAGGGCGAGTTCGTCAAGAATGCCTATGATCCCAAATACAACGTCGGCGGCAAATATGACGAGAAGACTGCTTCCAAGGATATGGACCTGAACGTGCGCATGTGCATAGAGATGAAAGACGAGGGCTGTGCCTTCAAGATAGAGAAGCACGTGCATAACTATCCCCATTGCTGGCGTACGGACAAGCCTATCCTGTACTATCCCCTGGACTCATGGTTCATCCGTTCCACTGCCGCCAAGGAGCGCATGATGGAACTGAACAAGACCATCCTGTGGAAGCCAGAGAGCACTGGTACGGGCCGCTTCGGCAAATGGCTGGAGAACCTCAACGACTGGAACCTGTCCCGCTCACGCTATTGGGGCACTCCGTTGCCCATCTGGCGCAATCGTGACACACGCGAGGAGGTGTGCATAGGCTCCGTGGAGGAACTCTACAACGAGATAGAGAAGGCTGTTGCAGCTGGCGTCATGATGAGCAATCCTCTGAAGGATAAGGGCTTTGTGCCAGGCGACATGTCCAAGGGCAACTACGACAAGATTGATCTGCATCGCCCTTATGTGGATGACATCAAGCTTGTGGGCAAGGACGGTTCCGTATTGACACGCGAACTGGACCTCATCGACGTGTGGTTTGACTCTGGTGCAATGCCATACGCACAGATACACTATCCATTCGAGAACAAGGAGATACTGGACAACGGCATATGCTTCCCCGCAGACTTCATTTGCGAAGGCGTGGACCAGACACGCGGATGGTTCTTCACCCTGCACGCCATCTCCACCATGGTCTTTGATTCCGTTGCATACAAGGCTGTCATCTCCAACGGATTGGTGCTTGACAAGAACGGACAGAAGATGTCCAAGCGTTTGGGCAATGCCGTAGATCCCTTCAAGACCATCGAGACATACGGTTCGGATGCTGTACGCTGGTACATGCTTACAAACTCACAGCCCTGGGACAACCTTAAGTTCGACGTCGAGGGCGTGAAGGAAGTCTCAGGTAGCTTCTTCGGTAAGTTATACCAAAGCTATGCTTTCCTTACCATGTACGCCAATGTAGACGGATGGCATTTCGGTGAAGAGGAGATACCTGTGGCCGAGCGTCCCGAGATGGACCGTTGGATATTGAGTTCGCTGAACTCCCTGGTGCGCGATGTCAATCAGTGCTATGAGGACTACGAGCCCACACGTGCCGGACGTTTGATACAGTCATTCGTTGTGGATAACGTCAGCAATTGGTTTGTCCGTCTGTCCAAGAAGCGTTTCTGGGGCGGCACCATGACTACCGACAAACTGTCGGCCTATCAGACCCTGTACACCTGTCTGGAGACTGTGGCACGTCTGATGGCCCCCATCGCACCGTACTATGCCGACCGTCTCTATCGCGACCTGCACGAGGGTTGCGGCGAGGAGAATGTGCCCAGCGTACATCTGGCCAAGTTCCCCGTGGCCGACCTGTTGCTCATCAATGTGGAGCAGGAGGAGAAAATGGCCTTGGCACAGCAGGTTACCAGCATGATACACTCCCTTCGCAAGAAGGAGGGTATCAGCGTGAAGCAGCCCCTGCAGCGTGTTGCCATACCGGCCATCAATGCCGAACAGCAGCAACGCATAGAGGCTATGCGTCAACTCATTTTGGACGAGGTCAACGTCAAGGAAATAGAGTTCGTGGACGGTGCCGGCATCCTGGTGAAGAAAGTGAAGTGCAACTTCCGCACCATGGGCAAGAAGTTTGGCAAGCAGATGAAGTCTGTGGCAGCAGTCGTGGCCGCCTTGACACAGGAACAGATCGCTGCTTTGGAGCAGGGCAGTATATCCATTCCAGTGGACGGCGCTGATGTGCTCATCGAATTGGAAGACGTGGAGATCTATAGTGAGGACATTCCCGGATGGAGCGTGGCCAACGCAGGCACGCTGACCGTAGCTTTGGACCTCACCATCACCGAGGAACTGCGCCTGGAGGGTATGGCGCGCGAAATCATCCGCACTATACAGCAGATGCGCAAAGACAGCGGCTTCGAGATTACCGATCGCATCATCGTCACTCTGCCCGACAACGACGAGACCCGTGCCTGCCTGACTGCCAATCGTGACTATGTCACCAGTCAGGTACTGGCTGTGGAGGTGCGCTTTGCCGGTGATGCCATAGCTGTGGAGAAGGTATAAAGTCTGCAACAGCGCGCAACAGATATGAGCAGAAAAAACAATCAGATCATAACGGCCGCCGGCATATCGCTGGCGGCCATTATAGTAGACCAGGCTATAAAGCTATGGGTCAAGACACACATGTACATGCACGAATGCATAGACATCACGTCGTGGTTCAAGATACTCTTTACCGAGAACAACGGCATGGCCTTTGGTATGGAGTTGGTGGACAAGTGGCTGCTGACCTCGTTCCGCATCGTGGCCGTATGCTTCCTTATATATATAATAGGCAAGCTCATACGTCAGGGTGTGGACTACCTTTTTCTTGTATGTATGTCGCTGGTGCTGGCCGGAGCCGCCGGCAACATCATCGATTGCCTGCTCTACGGGCAGATATTCACCAACCCACCAGCTCCCTTTGTCGCAGAGTTCGTTCCTTTCGGCACGGGCTATGCCGCTCTGTTCTATGGCAGGGTAGTGGACATGTTCTATTTCCCCTTGGTCGAATGGAATTGGCCCGTTTGGATGCCTTTCATGGGTGGAGAGCACTTTATATTCTTCTCGCCCATATTCAATTTTGCCGACGCCTGCATATCGTGCGGCGTGATAGCCATATTGCTGTTTTGCCGCAGGCAACTGCATGGGTTGCTGCAATAATATAAATCCGTATTACAAAGATGAAACCGTATCCTCTTCTTATACTTGTTGCCCTTCTTGCGGCATGTACTCCCAGACGTCCGTCCGGTGTCCTGTCTGAGGGCAAGATGGAGGATATACTGGTGGATTATCATCTGGCTTTGGCTATGGCCGAGACGCAGTCCGGAGACCTGTCGGAGAACAGGTATCTGCTTACGCAGGCCGCCCTTCGCAAGCATCATGTCACCGAGGCGGAGCTGGACACGTCCCTGGTCTACTGGTGCCGCAATTCGGAGAAGATGGTGAAGATCTGCGGTAGGGTTAGCAAGCGTCTTTCCTATATGGCCGAGTCACAAGGCGTGGACCGTCAGGAGCGGAACCGTTACAGCTACCTGGCTACCGAGGGCGATACGGCCAATGTATGGAACCTGAGGAGCAACGTTGTTCTCATCCCCAATGTGGTGGACAACATATACTCCTTCTCCATAGACGCAGACACTACCTTTATGCCTGGCGACTACTTCATGTGGGCGTTCAAGACACAGTTCATGGTCAGCGATCAGTACACCGAGGCTTATGCCTTGCTGTCCATCCAGTATGACAATGACAGCATCATGGGTACCACCCAACGTTTGGGCGGCAACCGTGATACGGAAATAAGGTTGAACTGTGCCGAGGCCTTACGTGATGTTCCCATACGTAGTGTCAATGGCACCATTTATCTGCCGATCAGGGACAAGGGCTTTGGCATTTTGGCCGTAAATGACTTCGTGCTGGTGCGTTATCATGACTTGAGCCGAAATGCGAAACAAGAGAAGGAGGCTCCCGCTACAGTGGATACTGTGGCAGTGAAACTACAGCCAGACACCCTCCATGTCCGTAGCAATCCCTATGACATCCGTGGCGATAAGGCTGAACGCCGTACTATTGACATAGTCAAGGACAAGCCCATACGTGTAATGCCGCGTCGCCGATGAAGAAGTATGGCTACCATAGGTTGCGCCTGTCCTCTGGCGAGGTTGTACGGGGGCCGCTGGTGATTACGCTGGACGCTCGGTCGCACCTTGTCGAATGGCATCTGCTGCAGGGCGAAGAACCCATGGTGGAGTGGGTCGGGGGAGAGTTCAAGGCTGAATTCTGATCGTGGAAGCATAGCCCCCACATATTCTTAAATAGTAACGAGGAGGAGTGGAGTAGTAGGTGCGCTGTCCTTGCGCACTATTGTCAACATCACTCATCAGGACGCACTGGGACAGTGAGCCTACAAAGGTTACGTATGGCATCAATCTGTCGCTGACCCGTGATTGACAAGAGGGCAAAGAAGTGTTTAAGGCCGATTTTGGGGTCAGCGGGTATTTCCGGTTGGTGAGGCCAGACAACGCCCCCCTTGGACGGCCGACACCAACTTTCTATGAAAGCCCGACGCTCATCTGCCAAACGGGACGGGCTGAAAGTCTAACAAGCGGCCAGCCCGGTGCAAGCGAAGCGACGCACTGGGGATATAGTTAGCGAGAGGATGTGCGCCTTGGAAGGACAAAAGCACTGATATTCAACGTCCTGCCATCGTTGCATTACCGCTTATGCCCATTCAGGGCGTAAGAATGTGGGTGGACAGAATGCCCAGGGCGCCGCTTCGCTTGCCTGGGGCTGACGTCTTGCTGCCCCTTCGGGGCGTCTCCCTGGCGGCTGATTTCTCGGAAGCCTCACCAACAGGAAATATCCGCTGACCCATAATAAGTAAGGATGGATGGTTGGGAGTGGTGGTTTGTCAGGCTGGTATACAAACAATAAAGCCGCAGGGGGTAGTCCAACGGCTTTAGTTTAATCCTTATTGTGCTGTGTTGTTAGAGCGGAAAACGAGACTCGAACTCGCGACCCCAACCTTGGCAAGGTTGTGCTCTACCAACTGAGCTATTTCCGCAACAAAAAGAATGTGAAGAGGAGGAGACTCGAACTCCCACGTCACAATTGACACTACCCCCTC
>DBLZ01000048.1 GCA_002297545.1 Prevotellaceae bacterium UBA711
TGTAGTTATAGTGGGCTATATCAAGGGCAAGCCCTTGTCGGTCACCCACAGCATACGGCTTCCGCTCTCCTCCGTCAGGGAGGGTTTCCGTCACCGCTGCCGATTGAGGATGTACCGACCTGCACAAGGCCTAAATCGTCTATCAGCTTTTGCAGGGCGGGATTCTTCCCAATCATCCGCTGGAGGATTTTCTCAGCTTCGACCAAGTGGTTGGCGGTATTCATCAGCTTGCCTTCCCGTATCTGAAAGATGATCCAGTCGGCTATGTCGATATGGGCATCTTTCTGTTTCGGGGTGGCGTTCTTCTCTATGATGTCTGATACCATTGCCTTGCAAAAGGTCATGCTTTCCGCCCGTTGTTTCCACTCGGCATATCCGTCCGCATCGGGGAAAAGGAGAACGGTTCGCCCTGTCAATACACGGAGTTTTTCCTCCCGCATCTGGCTTTTGCCGCCTGTTGCCAGCCATACATAATCGGGAAAGATGGCAGAGCCGATGACAGCACTCTTTTCCGATTCCACCAATACCACCACCTTGTTTGGATGCAGCTTCAACAGGTGTTCCCCGAAAAGGCATTGGGAGAGTTGCCAATCATCTGCCAACACACGCTGCTTTTTCAGTATGCTGTGTATCCAGTTCACTGCCGATGTCTTCCCATCCTTGATACGGTGCCCGTCTTCAGGATTGTACTGCATCACCTTTCCCGTGCGCACCTTGTCCGCCTTGTCTATCTGCCAAAAGATAACCGAGCCGTCACGGGTAGCTCCCAAACGGTATTCCTCCAACAACCGCTTCAATACCTCTTTCGCTTTGCTGCCATAATAGGAAGTAAGAAGCGTGGAGAGGAAGCGGAAGAAATTGCTGTTCACACTTTGGGATTTCTCCACATAGTGCTGCGGTATATAGCCGATGGTTTTCGGTTGCGAAGGTTGCTGATACTTCTGTGCCACTCTTTGCCTGTCAAAAGAGAAATGGTTGGTGGTGCAACATTCGGGGTGGTCTTGGAAATACTCTTTCGGGGTATAGTGATACCCACAGCCGCTTTCGTGATTGCACCTGCCGACCGATGGATGCAAAGGCACGTTGTTCTCGTCCACGTAATAGACGAAAGAACGCCTGTCCCCGCAGTTGGGGCAGGTATGCCGTGTTGCCATCCCCTTGTACTTCTGTAACGAATAATTGCCCATAGCTTAATTTGTTTTTGAGGGTTGATTTTCTGCTGTCCCATCCTGCCCCGTTGTCCCACTTTCCAAGGGTTGGGACAGTGGGACACTTGGGACACCTGCGTTTTTACTCTCTTTACTGCGCTGGATTATCCTGCTGACGGTGGATTTCCCACAGTTCACCTGTGAGGCAATCTCCCTTACGGACTTACCCGATTGGGAGAGTTGCAGGATTTGGCTGTCCCTTTGGCTGGATTCGTTGTCGCCCAGCTTCTTCAGATGTTCCTTTTCCGTTGAATAGCCCCTCTGCACGAACTGCAAGAAGGCATCCACCTTTTCAATCTCATAGATGATTACATTGTCGGCATCGTAGGAGTATGTGCCATAGCGTACTTTCAACTGCTTTACATAGCGGAGTCCGCTGTCCTGCGCACTCTTGCCGATAGCAAACACGCTGTCAAAGAAATTGTATAACCGCTTGCTTCCTGCAAGGTCATTAGACGTTATGGGACAATCCAACGAGCGCTTGGGAGTATGCGCCAAGACAAGGATGGATAACTCGTATCTCTTTTTGAGATTGTTCAGTTGAATCATCAGCCGTCCTGCGGCATCGCCCTTCTCCATCGCACAACACAGATAGGTAAGGTTGTCAATGATGAAAATCTTGCAGTCGGTCTGCACTGCCATCTGTTCTATACCGCCAATGATTGCTTCCTCGAAGTTGGCATCCAAAAGCAGGTTGCAGTCAATAGACACCCGATAGAGTTTGTCGGGAAAGGTGTAGAGTTCTCCGTGCTCGTTGGTGTAGCGTAGCTGGAACTGCTTTTCGGACAGCTCGAAGTCAAGGTACAGCACATTGTCGGTTCGGGCGATGCGGTCAGCTATCTGCACGGCAAAGATGGACTTGCCCACGTTGGAGTCGGCAAACAGGCAGGAAAGCTCACCCTCGTACCAAAAGCTGTCCCACAGCGCACGGGGTGTAGGCAACAGCGATGCTTCAAGTATGGTCTGGTTTGCCGTCTTGATGTTCATCATGCCTACACTGCCGGGCATGCCGTTCTGCGCTTGGGATGCTTTTGTGAGGTCGCCACGTATTAGGTTGATATAGTTCTTATCCTCTTCCATATCATTCACCAATTACGTGGGTTGGGCTTGCGACGGTGGGAAGAGGACAAGGACCTGTTCAGTTCCTCATCGGACAACGGCACGGGATTCTTCCGAGCGGTTTCCAGCCACTTGTCCAGTTCGTCACGGTAAAGGCAATAGCGTTTGCCGGGCTTGGTGGCAGGGATTGTTCCTTCCGACAGCTTCATGTAGAGCGTGCCTTTGGGAATGCCTAAATACTCCGCCGCCTCGTCCACCGACATGGGTACGTGGGTGTCTACCGTCTTGGCATGGTTCACACTGCGCTGCTCGGTGAGCAGGCTTTTCAGGCTCATCACTTCGTCTCGAAGCTGAGCGATAACCTCGGGGAGGTCGTTGAAGGTAAGGATTGTTTTTTCCATTCGCGTACTCGTCTCTTTTGTAAGACTTGGCGCAAAGGACGGCAATGATATATCCGTGAGTTTCTCCACGATACATCATTGGCAAATAATTCCCAAATAACTTTGCCCAGCCATAAATGACGGGTAAAATTACTCGGGAAGCAATGTAAAACAGGCGGTTATAAACTACCGGATGCTTGTCGTTTGTTTCGTGATTATCCTAATTTCGCACTTAATCCTCGGGATAGTATCTGGAATTTTATATACCCATTGGAAAAATTGAGTCGTTATTATACGTAGTTACTTTATTATGCAATTGTTTTCCTTAATAAAATATGCATTACTAATATCTCTTAATGCTGATGTGCTGATTCTTATATTAGTCCTATGTACGTGTTCACCAATCATTATTACCAGATTTCGGCATAGATGCTTGATTCTTTTGATTGCGACTTGATAGACTTCATTGTAGGTATCCAGTTCATCGCATCTCTTTTCGCACTTTTCTTCCTGTTCCAAATATATTTTCTTTGGGAAATCAAACTGAATCCCCATTATATTCTCTGGAAATTGTAAATAGCTGCACTTCGATTGTAATTTTTTTTCTTCATTAAGGTGAAGAGCAAATATATTTATTCCCACACAAGGCTCTATAAAATCAGGAGTCTTATACCATAGTTTGTCCTTCTTATCTTGAAATGCAGCATTGAAAGTACATTTGCATAAGTCATCGGTAACCCCCATTAGTAGTTTGGTTATAACATAGTTCTCTCGGAGATTGAACTTGTGCCCATGTGTTAGTAAGCGGTAAAACTCCGCATAATCAATTACAAAATTCTCTATATCCGTTTCAACATAATCCGCAGGTACTCGTCGACAAAATTCTACAAGGTGAAAACCACGCAGAATTTCTTTTAATTCTTGAGGTGTAACTAAAAATCTTTGGGTATTCCACCCACCAATAGGATAATATTTCATAGTTGACTTATCTGTTATTCATAGTGAAAATCCAATTTGCCATTTTCGGGTTCGTCAATGGGAATTTCCGTCTTTAACGGCTCTACCTTGAAGTTCTTGATGGTTGACAGGTCTATACCTGCAAACGCTTTCGGGAAAAGGGCTTTGACGAAGTTGGCACGGATGTCCCCGTTGTAGTATTTCTTGTACAGGAAACGCTCGGAGATATTCCACACGAAGTGACGGAGCGGAATGTTGTTGATGTCTTTGGTAAGAGGGTTGGGTATGGGCTTTGGTTTGTACTTGAAGCTTTCCATCCATTTACCCACCTCGACACAGATATGGTTCACGGTTTCTTGGTCGGCAATGCGAGGCAGGTAGTAATGGCAATACTCCATAACCATGCGGATACGCTCTTCCAATTCCCGATGTTCTCTGCTTGCGTAATCGGCACGGTTCTTCTCGTGAAGATCCGGGGCGATGGTTAGCTCTATCGGTTGTGCTTGGATAGTGGCTTCCTCATTTGTCGGGGATGGTTCGGACATGGGTTCAGGGGCAAGTTCCGGTGCTGGTTCGGGTGCAACTTCAGTGACTGTACTTTGTGGCACTTCTTCCTGCACCTCGATGGTTTCTGCAACCGCTTCTTTCTTGCCGAACTTGATTTTGTAGATTTCGTATGTATCAAAGATGAGTGTCTGAAAGGAGAAGTAGAGCAACCACCCCAACAGGTTACAGCATACAAAGACTATCCATCTGACAAAGTTGTCTTGGTTGAAGTTGTCTGTAACTACCAACGTGGCAAAGGAAGAGATGAGGACGATGGCGAAGCCGACAAAGCCCAAGATGATGTATTTGTCTTTGATTGATGATTCCATATTTAATTGAGAGATTTGTTGTTCCTATTTTGTTCAGATGCAAAGTTAATGCTATTTTTCCCAATTATTGCCCGTTGTTTGCGGTTAGGACGGTCTTTTTCAATGTATTTCACTAAATATCATCATATCATACTCTGTTTCATACTCTGAGCCAACTATTCGTGAGAAATAATGTTAGCTTTAGCACTTAGTGAATGAATATACATGGGCTTTTCACAAAAAAGCGGTAACTTTGTGGTAATTAAAACATTCAATTACAAGTAATAGGCATCTTATGAAATTAGATATAAAAAATTATCCCCTAATACTAAAGCTTATTTGTGGTATAGTATTGTTGCCGATTTTGGCTGCTCCTCTTGTATTCTACTCAACAATTTTCTTCTTTGACAATCCGTCAAGTGAGGGGGAAGCATTCTGCTGGTTTTTAGCGGTAAATTCTTATTCTCTGATTTTGTTGGGAATATGTTGGGCAAGTGTATGGTTGTATTCCAAAATTAGGAAAGCGGATCTTGCATCTTTGCCGTTCCTATTCTATTTAATCTTGATTTTTGTCGGATATTGGTATTTTACAGACGGTCCAATTGATAAAGATAGTGTTACTGCAAGTGATTACAGGTTGTATAGAGATACCCCCTGTGAAGAATTGGCAAAATGTATCAATCGACAGAATATAGAAAATATCAATCAGATTCTTGAAAAATCACCTGATTTATTGGAATATAAAGAAGATAAGTTTAATCAAAATGTTTTCTTTTATGCAATATACGACGATAAAATCAAATCTGTTGAAACTTTACTAAAGAAAGGTGCCAATCCCAATCAAATTGACAGTTATACCCACGAGGGTCAAAAATTTATCACTTGCCCGTTATCATCCGTCTGCGAATCAAACATCAGCGAGGAAAAGAAAATAAGATATGTACAATTATTTCTCAATTATGGCGCTGACTTAAATACCGATTTCATAAAAGAATACATTGGGGATTCTAAATGGTGTCGTCCTTCCACTCCGCTTTCAAAAGCAGCACATGATGGAAATCTAAAGTTGGTAAAATTCCTTCTTGATAATGGGGCTGACCCAAACTACACATATAGCAAATTGGATGCACCTCCATTACAAGAGGCTCTGATATTTAATCATTATAAGGTGGCGGAAGAATTGCTTAAACGCGGTGCTGACCCTGATTTGCGTTTCTATGAACGAAACACATCTGTTCGTGAAGAACTTATTGATGACATCAATAACCCTAACCTATGTATAGATACCGACAAGGATGTAAAAGAAAGGAAAAGGTTGCTTGAATTGATACAATCATTAGAGTGATTAAAATGACCTCTAAAAAAGGAAGTCTTGAATAACAAGAAAGACGGTTATTGCCTTGTACAACTTAACCGTCCCTCTTGAATATCCGTCAATGGAAGTGCTTATGCTTCCTTGCGTTTCAAGGTTATCTTATCCACCACCTGGCACATCTGCTGCGCTGCTATCTTGGAATAAATCTGCGTGGTGGTAATGTTCTTGTGCCCAAGATAGGCTTGGATGACTGTCATGTCCGTACCCATTTCCACGTGTAGGCTTCCGAAGCTATGGCGCGTGCAATGGAAGGTGATTTTCTTGGTTATCCCTGCTGCCGTGAGCCACCGTTGGAGTGGCCCTTGCAGCATCTTGTCTTTGAAGCCCTCAAAGATAAGCCCCTCACCACGTTCTCCCAACAGTCCATAGGCTTCATCACTGATAGGGTTATGCACTATCTCCTTGGTTTTCTGCATACGGGTGGTAACGAACATCCTGCCGTTGGTGTATGGCTGTATCTGCTGCCAAGTGAGTTGTCTGATGTCGCTCTTTCTCAATCCCGTAAGGCAGGCGAAAAGAAAGGCTCTCTTTAATACATCTTCTTCACAAGGAGTTTCGGCAAGCCGTATCAGTTCCTCTTGGCTCAAATGCTCCCTGATGGTGGGGATGCACTCGATGCGGTCTAAAAAGCCGTTTGGGTTCTCCTTTATCTTCCTGTCACGGTAGGCGGTATGCAGGACGGCACGGAAAGTTGACCAATAACCTGCTGCGGAGTTGATATGCAGTTTTTGGTTGGTGTGAATGGTTTGAGGGGCGTTGAGCAGGTATTCCATGAACTTGCGGCACAAGTCCACATCCACCTCCTCAAAGGTGCATTTGCCGTTTACAAACCGCTCGAAGTGCTTGTAAACGTGCTGCCACTTGATGTTCTTACGGTCTGACAATCCCTTGAAGTAGGCAAGGAAATCGCCTTTCATCTTGGACTTGTCAAAGAAACCGTTGTTCTCGTTGAAGATGGCTTCATAACGCTGGTTGCGCAGGATGATTGCTTTCTTCATCATTCGTGTGTTGAAATCCCGTTCCTGCTGGTTGGCAGGTTTGGCGAAGATGTAAATCCCTAAGGCTTCACGTGTAATCACTCTCATGGTGACGTTGTCACGGTAGCCGGGATAGTAGTCCAGGCATAGTGAATACTGTGTACCGTTCTTAATCTTGCGCTTACGCAAGGTAACTGTCTTGCATTTACTCATATCTTTATTATTTTGAAGTTAAACATTTTCGGCGATGTTCCCGAGTTTTCTGCCGCAAAGGAACAACGTGAAACATTCGTGAATACCTCCACGACACATCATTTTGAAATAATTTTCGATAATCTTGATTTTTCACGGTTGTTTGTTCCTTTCCGCCATAACCCGCTCCACATCGGAGCGCAAAAGCAGGTTTTTCACACCCACTTTTATCTTCTCAATATGCTTCACCTTGACGATATGGCAGATGTTGGCGGAAGATAGCCCGTAAATCTGCTGCACTTGTTCCACGGTGTAGTAGCGTTCATCGTTCACGAGGTCGGTTCTGCGAAGCTCGTCCAAATGGGATTTGGAATAATAGGTGCGCCCGTATTCCCTTTTGGTAGGTATCTTATGGCGGTAGGTGTAGGCACGGAGTGCAGTCGGCTTCATGCCGTACAGTTCCTCCACCTGTTCGGTCAGGAGCCAGTCGGTGATCTCGCTAATATCGACAACCACACCGAAGAACTCGTCAATATGTTTCTTGCTGTAATAGTTTTTTCCTGCGATACGGCAGATAGGGATTTGGTTACGCTTGGCGGAAGTGTAAAGCCACGACTGCTTTACCTTAAAAAGAGTCATCACCTCCTCGCCCGAATAGAAGTCCAGCACTTCATCGTTTTCCTTTTCCCTTTTTTCTCTTTTGGCTGGCAGGGATGATGAAGCGGACTTTCTCGGTGCGGAGGTGCTACCGGGCAGGATGCGGTGATAGGGGTTGCCCTCCAGCATCCGCTCGATGTCGGCTCTGCGGATGAATGCCATGCGGTTGCTGATACGTGAGGCTTTCAGCATTCCGTTGGCTACGAGTTTATAGATGTACTGACGGGAACAGCCCATGAGGATGGCTGCTTTGGAAAAGGTGAGATACTCCTGATGCTGTATCTCCATGAGTGGCTGGGCGACTTTGAAGAGGTTGTTCTTCTGCATCACTCTGGCTCGCTTGGCTTCCGCCTGACAAGCCTCGCTGCAATACCTCTGCATACCGCTTCGGGTTACAAAGGACTTGCCGCAAAATTGGCATTTCTTGGTTGTTTTCATACTGCGTTATCGTTTACTCGTTCATTATTTCAACTATGTAGCTCCGAAGTGGTGAACGGATGTAAACGGCAGTCAACCGTTGTCGCCTTTATGCACGATGTGACTATCGCTGCATATCGTTGCGGATTTTGTCGCCCATCGTAAACGGTTGTAACCCCTTGTCAACTACCTGCACGATATGACAAAAAATAAGCTCCGCAAATTCTCCACGTCAGAAATATGTATCAAATTTATGTGGAAATTTGGGAAGCGACAAAAAGCAGCCGAAAAGTGTTAATTTATAGAATGTATTGGCAATTAAAGATTTACGCTTGGATATTTCTGATTACTCTTGGTTGTTATGTGGTTCTAAATACACTCGTAGAAGGCATACTCCCCTATGTCAGTTACGCTTTCGGGAATGTCTACGGAGGTGAGGTAGGAACAGCCTCTGAAGGCCCAGTATTCTATGCTTTTCACACTGGAGGGAATGACGGTGTTCCTGCAACCGGCAATCAGTTTGTTGGTTCCGGTCTCTATAATGGCATTGCACCCTTCGCGTGAGTCGTAGACGGGATTGCCGGCTGCTACCGTCATCGAGGTGAGAGAGGAGCAAGAGGCGAAGGCACCGCCCCCTATACTCTTCACGCCGGAGGGAATGTCCACGGAGGTGAGGGAACTGCACCAAAAGAAGGTTTCCTTCCCTATGTTCGTTACGCTTTCGGGAATGTCTATGGAGGTGAGGTAGTAGCAACCGTCGAAGGCATAGTCTCCTATGCCCGTCACAATGTATGTCTTGCCTTCATGTGATACCGTGGAGGGGATGACGATGTCACCGGAGTATAACCTCACAGGGTGATATGTCACCTCTACGCTTTCTCCGTCTTCGTTGATACTGTAACGGATGCCGCCTGACTCGAAGTCTTGTGCCCACGAGAGCGTGGAGACGCAAAGAAGGAGGACGACTGCCGAGAGCGCCCGCCTGAGGGTGGATGTGTAGTTGTGTTTCATTTGTGTTGTGTTATGTTATTATGGTTATTCTGTATTGCTTTTGTCATCCTCCAGTGGCAGTATGGTGCCGAAGCCCTTCCATCCGTTTGCCGCCTTGTAGGCTTCGATGGAGGATGCGGGGACGTAGAGTTTCGCCTTGCCTATCGGCGTACGTAGGAATGCCCCATTAGACGCATATGGAACTCTTTCAGCACGGCAGATAACCTTGGCGAGGGAGGCGCAACGCTCGAAGGTATACTCTCCTATGTACCTCACGCCCTCGGGGATGTCTATGGAGGCGAGGGAAGTGCAGCGATTGAAGGCATTGTCTTCTATGCTCGTCACGCCCTCTGGAATTGATATTGATGTGAGGGATCTGCAATCCATGAAGGCACAGTTGCTTATTCTCGTCACGCCCTTGGGGAGGGATATGGAGGTGAGGGAGGAGCAACCCATGAAGGCCTTGTCTCCTGTGCTCGTCACGCCCTCGGGGATGTCTATGGATTCGAGGGCGTAGCAACCACGGAAGGCATTGTATCCTATGCACGTCACGCTCTCGGGGATGACGGTGTTGCGACATCCTGTAACCAGTGTGTTGGTCTTTGTCTCGATGATGGCATTGCACCCTTGGCGCGAGTCGTAGACAGAGTTGCCGGGAGCAACTGTTATTGAGGTGAGGGAGGTGCAACCCTCGAAGGCACAGTCTCCTATGCTCGTCACGCCCTCGGGGATGTCTACGGAGGCGAGGGAGGTGCAATCACTGAAGGCACTCTTTCCTATGCTCGTCACGCTGTATGTCTTGCCTTTATGCTTCACTGTGGAGGGGATGACGATGTCGCCAGTGTATTCCTTTGTATCTGGTCTTCGTGTATCTGTGCCGAAGGTCACTTCTACGCTTGTGCCCTCATCGTTGATATTGTAATAGATGCGGTCTTTCTTGAAGTCAGCTGCCCACGAGAGCGTGGAGACGAGCAGCAGGAGCAGTGCGGAGAGTGTGGATGAGTAGTAGTGTTTCATTTGTGTTGTGTTACGTTATTATGGTTATTCTGTATTACAATACGCTGTATGTCCCCCGTGAGGCAATGCGGAGAGAGAGAGGCTGTGCAACGGGAACCGTGCGCGGCCTCTCTCTCTTGTTGCTGCATGGGCGCCATCGGGGGCCTGTGGCCGGAGGGGGGGGCGCCGGGGTGTGTATGGAAATGTTAAATCATCAGCGTGGTGATGAAGTTCCGTCACCGTGGAGCCTGTTTTCCGCCTCTGCGGAGGGTGCCTCGGACTGCCTTGGGGGATGGGGCCTGTTGGCATGAAGTCGGCGTGCAATGACGGCTGCAAAGTTATCGAATTAGTATGGACTTTTTACCCCCCCCCCAGTTAAGAAATGTTAACAAATGCAATATTCATGTGAGCACTAAAGGGAACGGGTCCGGCTGCAAGGTGCACCGGACCCGTTCCCTCGGGCATATGCTCTGTGTATGAGCATACTTTCGCGTGTTGCCGTCCTACGGGCGTGAGGCCTCGCAGCAGGCGGCCGCCATCTCGGCACAGCGCTCGCCGTCCACCGCTGCCGAGACTATGCCGCCGGCGTAGCCCGCGCCCTCGCCGCAGGGGAAGAGGCCGTGGAGGCTGACGTGCTGGAGCGTGTCGGGGGAGCGCAGGATGCGCAGGGGGGCGGAGGTGCGGGTCTCCACGGCCAGCATGGTGGCCTCGTTGGTGAGGAAGCCCCGGTAGCTGCGGCCGAAGGCGCGGAAGGCCTCACGGAGGCGCGTGGTGATGAAGCCGGGCAGCCAGAAGTGCAGTGGGCTGGCCAGGAGGCCGGGGGCGTAGCTGCTCTCGGGCAGGTCGGCACTGAGGCGGCCGTTCACAAAGTCGGCCATGCGCTGCGCGGGGGCTGTCTGGCGGCGCATGGCCTGGAGCCAGCAGTGGCGCTCGAGCTGTTCCTGCAGCAGGAGGGGGCGGAGGATGTCGTCGTCAGGGTCGTAGGAAGAGGAGACATACGTGGAGGCGGAAGCGAAGGCATCCGTAGTGGAAGCGTCCGCAGCCTCGCGGCGCTCCAGGGCTATGAGGTCGGCACTCTTCAGTTCGGCGGGCGTGAGCATGGAGGCAGGCATGATGTCCTCGGGGCGCACCTCCACCACCATGCCCGAGTTGCTCCAGCGTCCTCCGCGGTTGGAGGGGCTCATGCCGTTGACCACCACCTGCTCGGGGCCGCTGGCGGCAGGCACCACCACGCCGCCGGGGCACATGCAGAAGCTGTACACCCCGCGGCCGGCCACCTGCCTCACCATGGAGTACTCGGCAGCCGGGAGCCAGCGGCCGCGGCCCTCGGGGGAGTGGTATTGTATCCGGTCTATGAGATGGGCGGGATGCTCCAGGCGGACGCCTATGGCCAGTCCCTTGGCCTCCATCTCTATGTGGGAGGAGTGGAGGTGGCGGTAGACGTCGCGCGCGGAGTGCCCCGTGGCCAGGATGACGCAGGGGGCGAGGAACTCGCGGTCGCCGCAGCGTATGCCGCGCACACGGCCGGCCTCGGTCAGTAGTGAGGTCATGCGCGTCTGGAAGTGCACTTCGCCCCCGCTGGCGAGGATGGTGCGGCGCATGTTCTCTATGACGCGCGGCAGGCAGTCGGTGCCCACGTGAGGATGTGCGTCCACCAGTATGTTGGGGTTGGCACCGTGCTGCACGAAGACGCGGAGCACCTTCTCGCCGTCGCCGCGCTTCTTGCTGCGCGTGTAGAGTTTGCCGTCGCTGTAGGCCCCTGCCCCACCCTCGCCGAAGGAGTAGTTGCTCTCGGGGTCCACGCGCTGCTCGGGGCGTATGCGCGCCAGGTCCTTCTTGCGTTCGCGCACGTCCTTGCCGCGTTCCACCACTATGGGGCGCAACCCCAGCTCTATCAGACGGAGGGCGGCGAAGAGCCCTCCCGGGCCTGCTCCCACGACGATGACGGGGCGCCCCTGGCTGACGTCGGGGTAATGGACGGGCGGGAAGAGCTGCTCCCCGGGCTTCTCGCCCACGAAGGCGCGCACTGTGAGGTTGACGTAGACCGTCCTCTGCCTGGCGTCTATGCTGCGGCGGAGCACCTGCACGGCATCGGCCTCGAGGCCGCGCTCGCGCCGGAGATAGGAGATGATGCCGCGCTCGTCGTAGGCATCGCGCGGGCTTATGCGTAGTTGTAGTTCGTGTACCATAGGGGGAGTGTATGTTGGTTCCTTATATATATAAATAATGTATAGGGGCGAGGACGACAATGACGGGGGCTTACCCGAAAAGCTCGCGCACGGCCTCGGCCACGCGCCTCACGGGCACTATCTCTATGGTGTAGGCCTTGGGGTTGATGCCCGACATGTTGTGCTGCGGCACCAGTATGCGCGAGAAGCCCAGGCGCTGCGCCTCGCCTATGCGCTGGTCCATGCGGCTTACGGGGCGTATCTCGCCGCTGAGGCCCACCTCGCCGGCCATGGCCGTGCCGGTGTCTATGGGCGTGTCCACGTTGCTGGACAGGACGGCGGCCATTACGCTGAGGTCCAGTGCCGGGTCGGTGACGCGCAGGCCTCCGGCTATGTTCAGGAAGACGTCCTTCTGCGCCAGCTTGAAGCCCACGCGCTTCTCCAGTATGGCCAGAAGCATGTTCAGGCGCTTGCCGTCGAAGCCTATGGTGCTGCGTTGTGCCGTGCCGTATGCGGCCGTGGACACCAGGGCCTGGGTCTCAATGAGGAACGGCCGCACGCCCTCAATGGCCGAGGCTATGGCCACGCCCGAGAGGCCCTCGCGGTTGTCCGACAGGAGCAGTTCGGAGGGATTGACCACCTGCCTCAGTCCCTCGTGCCTCATCTCGTAGATGCCAAGCTCGGAGGTGCTGCCGAAGCGGTTCTTGATGCTGCGCAGGATGCGGTACATGTAGTGCTGGTCGCCCTCGAACTGCAGCACCGTGTCCACTATGTGCTCCAGCACCTTGGGCCCGGCCAGCGATCCCTCCTTGGTGATGTGGCCTATGAGCAGGATGCTGGCGCCGCCCGACTTGGCATAGCGCAGCAGCGAGGCGGCGCACTCCCTTATCTGCGACAGTGAGCCGGGACCGGCCTCCACTCCCTCGGTGGAGATGGTCTGTATGGAGTCGATGACCACCAGGTCGGGGCACGTCTCCTGTATCTGCCCGTATATCTGTTCCAGGGACGTCTCGGTGGAGACCAGCAGGAAGCCCGTACTGTCCACGTCCTTGTCCCTGCCTCCGCCCGGGCCGTAGGGCGACAGGCGCTCGGCCCTGAGCTTTATCTGCCGTGCGCTCTCCTCGCCGGAGACGTACAGCACGCGCCTTTCCTTCAGGCCCAGCACGGTCTGCAGCACCAGCGTGCTCTTGCCTATGCCCGGTTCTCCTCCCAGCAGCACCAGGCTGCCCGGCACCAGGCCGCCGCCCAGCACGCGGTTCAGTTCCCCGTCGTGCAGGTCAATGCGCGGCTCCTGTGTGGCATCGATGTCCGCCAGTGGCAGCGGTCTGGAACGGTTGTGCCCATCCTCGTTTCCGGCGGCCTGCATGGCCATGCGCGCAGTGGGCGAGGCCGGTGCCTCGGGGCGGATGTGCATTTCCTTCATGGTGTTCCAGCGTCCGCAGGCAGGGCACTTGCCCACCCATCGGACGGACTCCTGGCCGCAGTAGTCGCATACGTACATGGTCTTCGTCTTGCTCATGGTAGTGTGTGTGTATATATATGGTATGGATGAGTATGCCGGCTTCGCCAAGGGGGGGGCTACTCCCTGTCGTCCGTGTCCACGGTCATGTGGCAGGTGCGGCAGTCGAAGCGCAAGCGGAAGCGGCGTCCGTCGGCGCCACGCAGGTAGAGGTTGCCTTGCACGGCCTGCGGGTTGTTGCGGAGGCACTGCCCCGTCTGGTAGCGTATGCAGTAGCGGCAGGTCATCAGGGGGTGTGGTTCGGGGCAAGTGTCGTCCACGGGGCCTATGTCGCACAACGTGGCGGGGATAGCGCGGCGTGCCGGGGCATCATCAGGACGGGACGGGGCACCATCGTGCAGTGCCGGGACTGTGGCGATGTCCTGCAACAGCTCCCTGCGCCACGAGGCCAGCAGGCTGCGCGGTATGAACCACGGGGAGGAGAAGCGGACGATGACGCCGACGGTCTCGTAGACGGTGTCACCCAGGCGCGAGAGCACGTCGCGGATGGAGGCCGACTGGTCGGTGCGTGCCGGCTGGTGGGCGTATTCATATTCACGCGAGGCGGTGCGCACTGCCTGCGGCAACGGGCGGGCTTCGGGCGATGCCGTGTCTGCATCAGGAGGAAGCGTGCCGGCATCAGGCTGAAGCGTGCTGGACACCTGCGCCACCTCCAGGCGGAAGCCCGCCGGTGTCTCGGCCAGCGTCCATTGCAAGGGCAATGTCCTGCGGGCGGTGGTGCCAGCGAGGGTGGCCTCCATGCGCTGGTCCTGGTTGCGGTAGACCGTGGTGCCTTCGCGTAGTCCCTGTGGCATGCGGTGGGGATAGAGGTGGTTTCCCTCGGCGCGGTTTATGCGGAAGCCCACCAGGCAGGGCTGTCCTCCTTCGTCGGAGATGTAGCACAGTCCGTCGCCATTGGCAAAGGAGGCGGTGCCGGCCACCACTATATGGTCGCGGCGCACGGCCTTGACGAAGCCGACTGGCTGCCCCATGCTCTTGGGCGTGGCGCTGTTGCACAGGTCGGTGGTGCGGCCGTGCATGAAGTAGTCCGTGAAGCCGCGGTTGAAACTGCGGCTGGGGTCGGGCGTGAAGGAGAGTTCCACCCTGCCCATGGATGCGCGGCAGTATTCCCGCCGGCGGCGGAAGATGTCGTCCAGGCGGCTGCGGTACCAGGCCGTAACGTTCCTGACGTATGCCTCGTCCTTGAGCCTGCCCTCTATCTTGAGGGAGCGTGCCCCGGCATCGAGGAGTGCCTCCAGCTCCTTGGTGCGGTTCATGTCGCGCATGGAGAGGAGGTATCGCCCTGTGGCCAGCTTGCGGCCGGCTGCATCCTCCAGATCGTAGGGCATGCGGCAGAACTGTGCACACTCGCCACGGTTGGCGCTGCGTCCGTAGCATACCTGGGATGCATAGCAGCGTCCGTTGTAGCTTACGCATATGGCTCCGTGGATGAAGACCTCGAGCACTGCCTCGGGCACCTGGCGGTGTATGGCGGCTATCTCCTCAAGGGAGAGTTCGCGTGCCAAGACCACTTGTTCGTAGCCTCTGGCACACAGGTCGCGCACCTTCCCGGCCGTGTGGTTGTCCATCTGTGTGGATGCATGCAGTGGGATGGGCGGGAAGCCGGGCAACGTGACCAGCCTCTCGTCCTGCACTATCAAGGCGTCCACCCCGATGGAGTACATCCTCCAGGCCAGGTCGCGGGCACGGAGCAACTCGTCCCTGCCGTTGAGCAGCGTGTTGAGCGTGACATATACCTTCACGCCAAAGGGGCGGGCGTAGGCCACCACGCTGGCTATGTCTTCGTCGCTGTTGCCGGCCGAGGCGCGGGCGCCAAACTCTTCGGCACCCATGTACACGGCATCCGCGCCGTGGTCTATGGCGGCCATGGCGCAGGCGAGGTTGCGGGCGGGGACCAGGAGCTCTATGGCGGTGGGGGGAAGAGAAGGGGACGGGCAGGACACGTCTGACGAGTCTGACCTGTCCGACAAGGCCGACAAGTCCTTAACGGCGGGCGATGTGCGATGTCCGGCCGGGAGGTTAGTGTTCGAGGGCATAGGGCGATTGTGGGTTGACATAGTAGTGGAGCCAGTTGGAGAAGAGCAGGTTGCCGTGTGCACGCCACGTCACCTGCGGGCCGTGCTCCATGTTGTCGTCGGCATAATAGTTGTAGGGCATCTGTATGGGCAGGCCCTTGCCCAGGTCGCGCCGATATTCGGTGTCGAGTGTGCCGGGGGCGTACTCACTGTGGCCCGTAATGAAGATTTCCCTGCCCCCGCGTGCCATTACCACGGAGACTCCGCTCAGGGGGCTTTCGGCCACGATGTTCAGGGCTGGCACGCGCTCTATGTCCTCGCGCCTCACCTCGGTGTGGCGGCTGTGGGGCATGCTGAACGTGTCGTCGAAACCACGGAAGAGGGGAAGCCCCGGGCGCAGTGGCGTCTGCGGGAAGATGCCGAACATCTTGCGCGGCAGCGGGTGCTTGGGCACACCATAGTGGTAGTAAAGCCCGGCCTGTGCCGCCCAGCAGATGTACATGGTGGCGGTAGCGTTGGTGCGGCACCAGCGGAATATCTCCTCCAGCTCGGGCCAGTAGTCCACCTGTTCAAAGTCCAGGTGCTCCACCGGGGCGCCGGTGATGATGATGCCGTCGAAGCGCTCCGCCCGCATGTCGTCGAAGTAGCGGTAGAAGGCCTGCATGTGCTCGGCGGAGGTATGCCGGGGCGTGTGGCTCCGGAGCTTCATCAGGTGTATCTCCAGGAAGAGGGGCGAGAGGGAGAGGACGCGCAGAAGGTCGGTCTCTGTGGCCTCCTTCATTGGCATAAGGTTGAGTATGGCTATGCGCAGTGGGCTCAGGCCGCAAGGGGCGGCACAAGTGTCGCCCGTGAGGATGTTCTCCCGGCGTAGTTGCTCTATGGCGGGCAGTCCTTTAGGTAGTATCAATGGCATGGTATAGGGTAAGCGGTGGTATATATTATATATAAGGTGTGGTCACTCCATCAGTTCCATCCAGCGCTCCTCGGCCTGGGCCAATTGCTGCTTCAGCCGCGTGTGCTTCTCGTACAGGGCCATGTCCTGCGCGCCCTCCTGCGTGGACATCTGCTGTTCCACGATGGCAATGGCGCCCTCCAGCTGCGTGACCTCGGCCTCGGCCTCTGCAATGGCCTTCTCGCGTTTCTTCTGTGCCCTGGCCTGGGCCTTCTGTTCCTCGTAGGAAAGCTTGCTGTCGGAGGGGTCCGGCCGGTCTGACTTGTCTGACCTGTCCGACTTGTCTGACTTGTCAGCCTGGTTGGCCCCGGCCGGCCGCTCGGACAGGGCTGCGGCCTGCTCGGCCTCGTGGCTGCGTATCCAGTCGTAGATGCCTCCGAGGTACTCGCGCACGCGGCCGCCGCCGAACTCGTAGACGCGCTCCACCAGGCCGTCGAGGAAGTCGCGGTCGTGGCTCACGACTATCACCGTGCCGTCGAAGTCGCGTATGGCCTCCTTCAGGACGTCCTTGGACTTGAGGTCGAGGTGGTTCGTAGGTTCGTCCAGGATGAGCAGGTTCACGGGTTCGAGGAGCAGCTTTATCATGGCCAGGCGTGTGCGCTCTCCGCCGGAGAGGAACTTGACCTTGCGCTCGGAGAGCTCGCCTCCGAACATGAAGGCGCCCAGTATGTCGCGTATCTTCAGGCGTATCTCGCCCCGGGCCACGCGGTCGATGGTGTCGAACACCGTAAGGTTCTCGTTGAGCAGCTGCGCCTGGTTTTGGGCGAAGTATCCTATCTGGACATTGTGTCCCAAGGTCAGCTTGCCGGTGTAGTCGGTTATCTCGTCCATGATACACTTGACGAGCGTAGACTTACCTTCGCCGTTCTTGCCCACGAAGGCCACTTTCTCGCCGCGGTTGATGGTGAGATTGACATCGTGGAAGATGACATGGTCGCCATAGGCTTTGGCCACATCCTCGCAGATGACGGGGTAGTTTCCACTACGGCTGCTGCATACAAACTTCAGGCGCAAGGCGGAGTTGTCTTCTTCGTCCACTTCGATACGCTCTATCTTCTCCAGTTGCTTGATGCGGCTCTGCACCTGCACGGCCTTCGTGGCCTTGTAGCGGAAACGCTCGATGAAGGCTTCCGTGTCTTCTATCTGCTTCTGCTGGTTCTCGTAGGCACGCAACTGCTGTTCGCGCCTTTCCTTACGCAACACGATGAAGTCATCGTACTTCACCTTGTAGTCGTAGATTTGTCCGCAGGTGATTTCGATGGTCCGCGTGGTGACGTTGTTAAGGAAGGCGCGGTCGTGGCTGACCAGAACTACCGCATTGGCACGGGTGGAAAGGAAGTTCTCCAGCCACTGTATGCTCTCGATGTCGAGGTGGTTGGTAGGCTCGTCAAGCAGGAGCACGTCAGGACGCCGGAGCAGGAGTTTTGCCAACTCGATACGCATGCGCCATCCGCCGGAGAACTCGCTGGTGGGGCGTTGGAAGTCTTCACGGTTGAATCCCAGACCTTGCAGGGTACGTTCTATTTCGGCGCGGTAGTTGGTTCCGCCCATCATCAGGAAGCGTTCATTCTCGTGGGTGAAGCGTTCGATGAGTTTATGGTAGTCCTCGCTGTCGTAGTCGGTGCGTTCGGCAAGTTCGCGGTTCATGCGTTCAATGTTTGCCTGCATCTCGAAGATGTGCTCGAAGGCGAGTTCCGCTTCCTGCATCACAGTTCGCTCGTCGCTGAGAATCATCACCTGGGGCAGGTAACCGATGGTGCATTCGCGGGGCACGGCCACGACACCGGCCGTGGGCTGTTGCAAGCCTGCCAATATCTTAAGCATGGTAGATTTTCCGGCGCCGTTCTTGCCTACCAAGGCAATGCGGTCTTTCTTGTTGATGACGTAAGAGACGTCTTCGAACAACGGCGTGGCGTTAAATTCCACCTTCAATCCTTCTACTGATATCATAATGTCAATGAATTTTAGCGTTCAAGGGTGCAAAGGTAGTGATTTTCGGTTGTTTGTGCTCCATTTCTTTTAAGGAAAGAAAATGAAGATAGGAAAAATATCATATTCTTGCTCGGTAACTCACTTTTTTTTTGAGTTACCGAGCAAGAATACGATACATTAGTTATAGCAAAGCCAACATATAATACTGTATAACAAACAATTATATTATTATTCAATTAAAAAGTAAAACTCGTAGCAAAAGTGCCCATTGCCCTGCAAATACCCATTCATAGACCTCACAGTCCGTTGCAGGAGCAGGCATTGAGGGGATGTTACACAGATACATCCGCCGCAAGAAAACATTTGCCGGATGAATTATTCCTCAGTTGCTCTTGGCAGATTAGAAGAATACATTTACCTTTACATCGGATATTAAAGAAAAGGCGACATGCCTGTCACCATACTAAAGAAGCATGAAAGGAAACAGCAACATAGAATTATTCCGGGTAGGTCCTAGCCTGTTCGACATCACTTTTCCCGTTTCGGACCGGAGGCCGACGGAACTGGTTCCGTCGCTGGCGCCATTCCTCTTGCCCAAGGAAGAAGTTGCGGAGAAGAACGGGAAGAGCCTATTCTCGCTCACCCTCCTGCCGCCCGGAAGCGAAGGAATTCCCAAGGCAGAACCAGCAACCGAAAAGGCCACCCCACACTACCGCCAACTGGTGGAGTTTGAATGGGAAGGAACACGATGCACCATCAGTGCCACCTCCGACGGCCACTCCCACCTCATCAGCATCCTTACACCGGACTCCTCCCGCGCCTATTCGGCACAGGTACGCTGACACAGCATGGGACGGTAACGGACAGATTCGCGCTCAACAACATACTGATGATGGCCTACGCCTTCAACACTGCCTGTCGCGGCACCCTGCTGATGCATGCTTCCGTCATCAAAAAAGATG
>DBLZ01000025.1 GCA_002297545.1 Prevotellaceae bacterium UBA711
GCCAGCATGTCGTTGATGATGTCCTGAGGCTCCTCGTTACGGGGGTTGTCGCTGGTTATGATCACATGTTCGCTCTGGCGTGCCGCCTCTTGAGCCATCAGCGGACGTTTGCCCTTGTCTCTGTTGCCTCCGGCGCCACACACCGTCCAGCATTCGCCTTTGCCTCTCATCACCTCCTTTATCGTGCTGAGCACGTTGTTCAGTGCGTCCGGTGTGTGTGCATAGTCTATGATTGCGGTCACTCCCTTGGGCGAACGGAGTGTCTCGAAGCGGCCGTTAACGGGTTTCATGGCGCTGAGCTGTATGAGAGCCTCCTGTGGCTCCACGCCCATCATGCACAAGGCACCGTAGATGGCCAGAATGTTCTGCACGTTGAACCTGCCCACGAACTGCACAAACACCTCCGTGTCATTCATCGCCAGGCTCATGCCCTCGAAACTCTCTTCCAACACCTTGGCACGGAAGTCGGCCTGGCCTCGCAACGAATAGCTCTTTACCTGTGCCTTTGTGTTCTGCGTCATCACCATGCCGTTGCGGTCGTCCGCGTTGGTGATGGCAAACGCACCTTTGGGCAGCATGTCGAAGAAGCCTTTCTTGGCATCGCGGTAGTTCTCGAATGTCTTGTGGTAGTCCAGGTGGTCGCGGGTCAGGTTGGTGAAGATGCCTCCGGCAAAGGTCAGTCCTGTTATCCTCTTCTGTACCACAGCATGACTGCTCACCTCCATGAAGGCGTACTCGCATCCGCGAGCGGCCATCTCTCCCAGCAGACGGTTCAGCGTTATGGGATCCGGCGTGGTGCACTCGGTGGGATACGCCTCACCGTCGATGTAGTTGCATACCGTGCTGCACAGTCCCGCCTTCTTGCCCATGCGGCGCATTACGTTGTATAGGGTGGTTGCTATGGTTGTCTTGCCGTTGGTGCCGGTCACGCCCACCAGCTTCATGTGTTTTGTCGGGTTGCCATAGAAGGTAGTGGCCAAAGGGCCAACCACGTCTCCCGTATTCTCATATACGGCATACGCCACGCCCGGAGTCAGTGTCTCGGGCAATGTCTCGCAGATGATGCATGTTGCCCCCAGGGCTATGGCCTTGTCTATGTATTCGTGCCCGTCGGTCTGTGTGCCGCGCAGTGCCACGAAAGCCGTGCCGGCAACGCACTTCCTGGAGTCGATTTCTATACTGTTGATGCCCACGTCCGGTGTGCCATACGTCCCGACGGGCTTGCAGTTCTGGGTCAGTTCTGATAGAGTCATATACCTATTTTATATATTATACGCGCGTGTGCGCGAGTGTCCAATGTTATATGTGGGGTAATGCCACGTATGTCTCGATGCCGTCATTCCAGCGACAGCCTTACGCTCATTCCCTTCGTTACCTTTGTCCCGGGTGTCACGTTTTGGCTTCTGACGCTGCCGGTGCCGTGGAGCGACACCTTTATGCCGCGTCTTTCCAGAACGAACACCGCATCCTTCGCGCCCATGCCATGCACGTCGGGTACCACGTCCAGGCTACAGTCCTGCACCTTGTCGCGTGTGTTTTTGTATGATGGCGTGAACACCGACGTGCTGTCTGCCATTTCGGATGCTCCGCGTGTCACACCCTGTGCCATCACGTATTGTGATATCTGGCTGAAGACCGGGCCGCATTGTCCGCCGCCTGAAGCCGGCAGGCCATCCTTGACGATGCACACGATGCAACTGTACTTGGGCGCTTCGGACGGGAAGAAACCGCAGAAACTCACCATGTAACGTCTCGTGCCATTGTGGTAACCGTCCTTACCGCATGCCACCTGTGCCGTGCCGGTCTTTCCGCTCACCTGGAACAACTTGCCTCCGTTGCCGGCGCGCTTGCCCAGACCTATGCTCACCACGTTGTTCAGACAGAATTGTATGTCCTTTAGCGTTGAGGGCTTGCATATCTGTTCTTTCAGTACCTCTGTGGGGAACTCGCGCACAATCTTGCCGTCCTTCAGCTCAGCTTTCACAAACTTGGGCTTCACCATCTTGCCACCATTGGCTATGGCATTGTAGAATGTCAGAGTGCTTATGACGGGTTGCTGCGTCACGTATCCTATGCTCATCCAAGGCAGGTCGCTCTTGCTCCAGTATCGTGTCTTGCTGTTGGGCTGAGGTATCAGCGGTTCGCCCTTGCCGGCGAATGGCAAGTTCAGAGGCAGTCCTATACCCATACGGCGCAGTCCGTCCACGTAAGCCTGCGGGTTGTCTCTGTAGTTCTCGTCTATGATGCGGCTCACACCTATGTTGCTGCTGTTCTCCAGTATCTGAGAGAAGGTCAGCACGCCGTATCCTCCACGGTGCCAGTTGTGGTCCTTCATCACCCTGCCATGCATGGGATACATGCCTCCGGCACAGTCCACCGTCGTATTCAGCGAAGCCTTGCCATCGTCCATGGCCAGCATCATGCTGGCGGTCTTGAAGGTGGAACCAGGCTCCATCAGGTCGCTCACTACGCTGTTCTTCAGCTCGTAGTAGTTACCGTCCTGTCCGCGGTGCATGTTCACTATGGCCTTCACTTCGCCCGTGGCCACTTCCATGACCACGGCCATGCCCAGGATGCCGTGCACCAGTTCCTCCTTAAGCTTGCTCACCAGCGCCTTTTCGGCCATGTCCTGTATGTCCACGTCTATGGTCGTAAGCAAGTCATTGCCGGGCACCGGCTCGAGGTCCACCACCTGTACGTACTTGTTGCGCATCTTGGTGCTATGGGCTACACCGGGCTTGCCTGCCAGTATGCTGTCGAAGCTCAGCTCCAGTCCGTTCTTCGGGTCACCGTTGCTTGCTCTCAGGCTGCCTATGGTTCGCTCCGCCAGGGAACCGTACGGATGCTTGCGATACATTATCCGTTCGCCATAAAAACCGCCCTTGTACTTGTGCAGGTCGAATATGGGCAACTCTATGCACTGCTTATACTGAATGTAGGAGGCGTTGTGCGGGTACACTCTCCACGACCTGTTGCGCGTCTTCTTACCCTGCTTCAGCAGTTTGCGGAAGTGGTCGGCTGTTTCCTTGTGTGTCGGCCTGTAGTCGGGGAAGATGTTGGCCAGTCCCTCGGCTATGGTGTCCAGGTTGGCATAGAACATGGAGTCGGATATGTTTCTGTTCAGCACCTCGTAGTCGATGTACAGTCTGTATTCCGGCACCGAGCCTGCCATCAGGCGCCCCTTGCAGTCATATATGTTGCCGCGGGTGGTTGGCAGGGGAATGTTCTCCTTGCCAAAGCGCTTGCTCACGGCCATCCAGTAATCGCGCTTGGTCAGCGTGGTGTATGCCGCTGTGCTGAGTATGTACCCCCCCACGGCGCACAATAGCAGGAATAGTATGAAGAAGCGGTTCGTGCTGTTATTCTTGTCCGGTGTCATGGCCTATGTGTCCTCTATCTTCTGGTTACTGTTGTGGTGATTGGCGGCTGTACGCTCACTTTCAGAGTGCTGTCGCCAAAGCTCTTGAGAGATTTCTCTATAAGGCTTTGCCTGGTTTTCAATGTCAGCTCGCTGCTACGGGTCAGGCTTTTATAAGTCCAGTCCGTGCGATCCTTCTTCAACTGTTCTATGAGAATCAGCTCCTGTTGAGCCTGAAACCTGCACGTGATGTAGCATATCGTGCCCAGCACGGCCAGCATCAGCACGCCTATCTGCTTCTTGAACCACTGTCCGTCGATGCTCAGTTGCTTGCGCACACTTTTCAGCTGTTTCAGAGCATTGTCGTCCTCTCCGTCGCTGTGGAGCAGGCGAAATATCAGCGAGAAGAAGCCGTTGCGCTTCTTAGTGTCCTGTGGTGTTGCGGCATTCTTCTGTCGCTTGACCGGTTTGCTGTCCTGTGTTGTCGTTTCTTCCGTTGCCATCTTGTTCTCCCTCATGCTTTTTCTGCTATTCTTAGTTTTGCCGACCTGCTGCGCGGGTTTGCAGCCTGCTCCTCTGCCGAGGCAGTGGTCACGCTCTTGTTCACAGCTTTCAACGCTGTCCGGCTGCTGCCGTATATGAGTGCCCGGGTGTCCTGGGCGTCGTCATTCCTGTTGTTGCCTTTTATGTGGTTCTTCACTATCCTGTCCTCCAGGCTATGGTATGTCATCACCACCAGCCTTCCGCCCGGTGCCAGCAATTCCGTGGCACCCTCCAGCATCTGTCCCAATGCCTTCATTTCGCTGTTCACCTCTATGCGCAAGGCCTGAAACACACGTGCAAGGTCTTTCTTCTCGCGGTCGCGTCCCAGAAGTGGCGACACCACTTCGGCCAACTGCCCGGTTGTGGCTATCTCCCCCGCGCCCCGGGCCTTCACTATGGCCGAGGCTATGCGTCGGCTTTGGCGCAGTTCGCCGTAAAGGTACAGCACGTCGGCCAGTTGCTCTTCGGTATAGCGTGCCACCACCTGCCGTGCCGACATCCCTGCCGTCTGGTTCATCCTCATGTCCAAAGGGGCATCGTAGCGGAAAGAGAAGCCTCGTTTGCCATCGTCCAGATGGTGGCTGCTGACGCCCAGGTCGGCCAGTATTCCGTCCACATGCTCTACGCCGTAGTACTGCATCCAGTTCTTGACGAAGCGGAAGTTGCTGCGGACGAACGTGAACCTCTCGTCCTTCATGGCGCCGCGCATTGCGTCCAGGTCCTGGTCGAATCCGTATAGATGTCCCCTGACAGACAGGTGCCGCAGTATTTCCCTGCTGTGGCCTCCGCCTCCGTAGGTCAGGTCTACGTACACCCCGTCCGGGCGTATGTTCAGTCCCTCCATGCACTCTTTCAGCATTACGGGTATGTGGTAACAGTCCGGGTTCATCGTGCTATGGGTTCTTGCTGTGCTATGGGGTTCATTATGCTTTCCAGGCTGTCGGCCAGGGTTTCGCTGTTGTTCTGCAGGTCTTCGGCCTTCTGCCGGCTCCATATCTCTATGGAGTTGTCCATGCCTATGAATCTGACGTCGCCGCAAATGTCAGCCGCTTCCATGTATCGCCGCGGGATGAGTATGCGCCCGTTGCCGTCTATGCCGATGCGTTCCGCGCCGGCCACGAAACCTCGCAGGGCGGCACGCCCGCGACTGTCGAACGGATTGGTGCGCTGCACTATGGAGTCCACCATGCTGTCCCACACGTCCTCAGGATACAGGACCAGACATTTCTGGAATATGTCCCGGCGCAGGATGAGGGTGTCGAACCCGGCCTGTTGCAGGATTTTACGGAAAGTGGCGGGAATGAACACGCGTCCTTTCTCGTCCGTCCTTGCGTCTATGTTGCCGGTAAATCTCATGCGTACGTACCTTGTAAAAGATTATTCAGCTACAAAGATAGTGAATTCCCCACAATTCCCCACCTGTTTCGTCAGATAATTTCATTCGATGGCAAAAGTTTTTTCTTGCACTTGCAAAGCTCTGACACTGCGTAAATCAAATATATCGATGAAAGCGTATGTTTTTGTATGTATGGAGGAAAAGTGCCGTTTTGGTGTGGAAGGGTGGGGCAAAACTTGCGGGGGTGGGGGATAATTTGTATCTTTGCTCTCGCAACGTCGTATTGACGGATGCACATTCATATGGAGGAATGACATGAAGCATTGTGGAGCCAATTTTGCGGCACGGGCGTTACTGATACTGCTGGCCGCCGTGATAAGCCAGGGGATCCGGGCGGGAAGCAGGAAGAAAGAACAGCGTAGCGTGGTGCGTCTTGAGACTACCTTGGGAACGATCCGGATAGCCTTGTCCGATCTCACCCCGGTGCATCGCGACAACTTTCTGCGTCTTGTCGAGGATGGGTTCTATGACGGTTTGCTCTTCCATCGTGTCATAGGGGACTTTATGGTGCAGACGGGTGATCCGGACAGCCGCGGGGCATCGCGCGACAGCCTGCTTGGAAATGGTGGACCCGGCTATACGCTGCCGGCCGAGATTGTCTTTCCCGAGCTTTACCACCTGCGGGGCAGTGTGGCGGCGGCCAGGGAGGGTGACGATGTCAATCCCGACTTCCGCAGCAGCGGCTCGCAGTTTTATGTCGTCTGGGGCACGCGCTTGCGGCCTGCTCCCTTGCAGAAAGCCATGTCGTATCTTGCCGAGAGGGGCATAGAGTTGGATAGGTTCATGGTCAACGACTACCAGATGTATGGTGGTACGCCACATCTGGATGGCACCTATACTGTCTTCGGGCAGGTTGTAGAAGGACTGGAGGTCGTTGAGGCCATACAGGCGGTGAAGACCGATGCCAACGACCGTCCCCTGGAGGATGTCGTCATAATTCGTGCTTCTGTCGAGCGACGGAGCAAGGAAGCCAAGGCCGTACAAAAGTAACTCTCGGGCCGTTTTTCGGTGGGTGAATGCTTGCCGGTGTTGGATTTTTTCTCTATCTTTGTTGCGGAAATGAGCTGGGAAGCTACCATAGTCACATTTACGTTTGCCTGTTGCGCGACGGCACATTTTGTGGGAATGTGCATCACAGGCATATTGGCCCGTCACCGTGTGCAGTACCTCAGTCTGGTGGCGGTGTTGGCCATCTTTTTCGGTGTCATTGCCATCGTTGCCATGTTTGGAGAGAACGTGGCGTCCGGTAATCCCGGCCTGCTTAACCCCTATATGTTGCTGATGCTGACGGTGGGTACCTATCTGCAAAGTATTTATTCCCTGGGCATTGTGATGCCGGGTTATCTGCAGTGGGAGCGAATGGTCAGGTATGCCTCGCCCATTGTCTTTTTGGCTGTTGTCTATATCGTGGCGATGTATCCCTTTGATAATATGACCAAGGTCTACTCGTCCGCCGAACTGTTTGCCCATATACTGTCCGTAGACTTCATACTGAGGATAATGGCCATGCTTCTCGGTGTCTATTATGTGCTGAATATAGTCATTCTGCCTCATCGCCTGGCCTTCCGGACTGTGTTTCCGGTATCTCTTATAGCCTACATTGTGGTGTTGCTGCTGTCCGTGATACTGTATCTCTACACGGCTCTCAATTATCATCCCTTCCTGCTCTGCGCCTACATGGTGTTGTTCACCGTGGTTAACTTCTTCTGGGTATGCCACTCCATGGAGATGCTTATCATAAAGATACCGCATCCGGATATCACGCTGACACCCGACGTGTCGGTGGAAGTGGAGGAGATTGTTGCTGAGGATGTTCCGGCGGACGAGCAACGTCAGGCCGACTTCAACGAGGCTAACCAGCGTCGCTATCTGCAGGTGCAGTTGTGGATGCAGCATAATCGCGACAAGTGGATGAGCAACGGCTTCACCCGTGATCGGTTGTGCGATGAAACCGGCATCAATCGTCAGTTGATGTTGCAGTGCTTGCGCAGTCAGGGACACAATAATGTGCACGAGTACATCACTGCGTATCGTGTGCAGGAGCTGAAGCGCCTGGTGGCGCGTGGCGATGTGTGTGGCGTGGCGGATACCTTGGTGGTGGGTTTCGGTTCCATCAAGACGGCACGCTTGTGTTTTGAGCGCATTGAGGGTTGCGATCTGGACGGCTATCTGGCCCAAAGGGTGCGGAGTGCGGCCGAGGCATCTTGATGCTATGTGTAATGCCTCGTGTGGCATGGCTTTGTTTCTTGCGGGGTATGGCTCCTGTCTCCGTTGCGTGCGACCGGTATGAACAGGTTTGTTGCGCTGTATGAACCGGTTTATTGTGTTGTATAAACCGGTTTGTGGGCATTGATAAACCGGTTTGTTCGCCCTGCGTTCCATGTGCGTGGAGTCTGTACCTCGCTGGGTGCGGAGCCGAGTCTTGCGGGTCGTTGGGCTGTGGCTTGCACTTCGGAGTTTGCGGTCATCTGTTGCGTGTCAATTTCGCTCGTCGGATTTTGTCACTGTGCTTATGGTGTGGTTGTCTTGGCGCGACACAAAACGGTGTTACTGTGTGCCTTCTTTTTTCTTTTTATCGTGTAGGTTATGATAAAAGCGTGCGGGAGGGATACATTTCCGGTGTGATGCTTGTGCGTAAGCGACTTTTTTTGTACTTTTGTACGTGAAATGGGGAGTATGCCATGCCGTGTGATGGCGGTGGCTGGCTTCCGCAGTGTAATTATTAACCTATAATGTATTAAGGCTTATGAGAAAACTTTTACTTTCTTTTGTTGCCATGATCATTGGCGCGACGTCTCTCTTCGCTGAGGAGAAGGTCGTAACGATTACCGGCGAGGATGCTCTGTGGAGTACTACGGCAGGTGAGCAGAGCGGTGAGAAAGATGGTGTGACCATCGCCGTGGAGGAGGGTATGCTGAGTGCTGCCACGTCCGCTGGACATTACCGTGCTTATAAGGGCAAGACGTTTACCGTGTCCGTGTCTGAGGGTAATATTGTCGGTATAGAAGTGGTTTGTACTGCCAATGGTACTACCAAGTATGGCCCGGGATGTTTTACTGCGGCTGTCGGAACATACGCCTATGAAGGCAAGGTTGGTACCTGGACCGGTAGCGCCGAGAAGGTTGACCTTGTGCCCAGTTCTAACCAAGTGCGTATGACCAGCATCAAGGTGACCTACGAGGTGGGCGCTCCCGCTCCCGAAGCAACTTCCTTGGCACTGAGCGAGGCTTCTCCTGTCAACACTGCGTATTACGTAGGTGATGCCTTCAGTACTGAGGGCTTGGTGGCTACAGCTACGTTTGCCGATGCCAGCACGAAAGACGTTACCGATGCCGCTACATGGACATGCGAACCTGCCGTGATTGCCGATGACACCAAGGCTGTTGTGGTTACGGCTTCGTACAAGGGTCTGACGGCCAGCAAGACCTACAACGTTACCGTCAAGAGTATTGCCAACACCGCCGAGACTGCTTATACCGTGGAAGAGGCTGTGGCTCTGATTGACGCAGGCAAGGGCTTGAATGCCGAGGTGTATGTCAAGGGCATTATCTCTAAGGTGGCAAGTTTCAACGAGAAGTTCGGTTCAATCACTTACTATATCTCAACCGATGGTACCGAGGGTGCACAGCAGTTCATGTGCTACAGCGGTCTGAATATCGGCGGTGAGAAGTTTGCTTCAGCCGAGGATGTGGAGATTGGTGCACGTGTGGTTGTCAAGGGTACTATCAAGAAGTACAATGACGATTATGAGTTCAACTACAACAACGAGCTGGTGTCTTACGTTATGGATGGTACTGCTCCGGTGGCTGTCAGTCTGGCCCTGTCCGAGGCTTCTGCCGTGCAGACAGAGTATTTCGCCGGCGAGACATTCAGCATTGAGGGTCTGGTAGCCACTGCTACGTTCGATGACGAGAGCGCCAAGGATGTTACCGGTTCCGTGACATGGACCTTCGAGCCTGCCACTATTGCCGAGGATACCAAGGCTGTTGTCGTTACGGCCTCATACAAGGGTCTGACGGCCAGCAAGACCTATGACATCACTGTCAAGAGCCTCGCAAATACTGCCGAAACCGCCTACACCGTGGAAGAGGCTGTGGCTCTCATCGACGCAGGCAAGGGTCTGGATGCAGTGGTCTTTGTCAAGGGTATTATATCTAAGGTTTTGAGCTTCAACGAGAAGTATGGTTCAATATCATATTTCATCTCTTCCGATGGCACAGAGGAGAGCCAGCAGTTTGAATGCTATGGCGGCCTGAACATCGGCGGCGAGAAGTTTGCTTCCAAGGACGACCTGGAGGTGGGCTCAAGTGTTGTGGTGAAGGGTAAGCTGAAGAAGTTCAACACTACTTACGAACTCGATCTCAACAACGAAATAGTCTCTATGGTATCCGTAGGCATAGACAATGTCGCTTCCGAGGGCAAGGTTGCCGAGGGCAAGCTGTTGGAGAACGGCAAGGTTGTTGTCCTGAAGGCCGGCAAGAAGTACACCGTTGCAGGTCAGAGAGTGAAGTAAGGACTCAAGACGCATTGACAAGTAAACTCTTTCCCTCTGTCCTTGTCTTATATATATATTAAGGTATAGGAGGTGTCCTCGCCATGTGGGGGAAGAGATGTAACGAATGAAAAAAATACTGACGATATTCATGCTGGTCGGTGCTCTGCTGCATATTGCAGCAGTGGCACCGACTGCTGTGTGTCGTCGCAAGCCTTTGGTGCAGAAGCAGGACAGTATAGTGAGGCTGGCGCCACGAGAGGGCGATACCGAGGTGCGCCGCAAGATGAGCACGTCGGCATATCCCGTGCAGCTGAATGTAGTGGGCAGTGCACTCAGGGTTCAAAGCCCGGAGAATCAGATACTGCCTGTCTACACCGGTACCGGTTCGTTCTATCTGTTCATGCGCCTTAACAAGGGAGTCAACTGGCTGAATGGATTGCCCCGAGGACGGTACTTCATAAACAACAGGCTGGTGATTATCAAGTAGAGCAATTAAGTATATATACATACACACACCATGGGATGGAGCCTCGTGACCGCATGACGGGAGGGCATACACGTCGGGCGTCATCCATGAGGACACAACATCATGGAAGAGATTATCGCAAAGGTTCCGCGCGAGCTTATCAAGGCCGAGCTGACAGAGGAGCGCAAGTTGCGCCGCACGAACAAGAGTGGCAATGACGTGTACATCGTCACTTGGCAAGACTCTCCCAATACGCTGCGCGAGATCGGTCGCCTGCGCGAGATAGCTTTCAGAGCGGCAGGTGGAGGTTCGGGCAAGAGCATGGATCTGGACGAGTTCGACACCTGCGACAATCCGTATAAGCAGTTGATAGTTTGGGACTCGGAGGAGGAGGAGATACTGGGCGGTTATCGCTACATCCTCGGCCGCGACTGGAAGATAAAGCCGGACGGGCAGCCGCATCTGGCCACCAGCCACATGTTCCGTTTCTCTGACACTTTCATGCGTGACTACGCCCCATGGACCATAGAGTTGGGCCGTAGCTTCGTCACTCTGGAGTATCAGAGCAGCCGCATGGGCACCAAGGGGCTCTTTGCCCTGGACAACCTGTGGGACGGCTTGGGTGCCGTCACGGTCATAGAGCCCGATGTGCGCTATCTCTTTGGCAAGTTTACCATGTATCCCTCATACGATCGCCTGAGCCGCGACATGATACTTTACTTCCTTCACAAGCACTTCCCCGACCCGGATCACCTGATAGAGGCTATCGTGCCGCTGCATTACGAGCATGACCCGGAGCAGTTCAAGGCGTTGTTCGTGGAGGATGACTTCAAGAAGGACTATCGCATACTGAAGAAGGCCGTGAGCGAACGCGGCCTGAACATTCCTCCGTTGGTAAATGCCTACATGGGTTTGTCCCCCACGATGAAGCTCTTCGGCACGGCCATTAACGATGGCTTCGGCAATGTGGAAGAGACAGGCATACTGATAGCCGTGGATGAGATATTACAGGAGAAACGAATGCGATACATAGACACCTTTGCCGTAGAGCATCCGGAGCTGGTGAACGTCACCTCGGGAGCCAACAAGGTGTTCTACTCGGTGGATGCCCGGCAGAAGCATTGACTTGCTTGGAACCGCATGTGCAGTGCCATCACATTCATCGAACCAAGACACATACCAACGACCATTGCATCCCCCAACGCATCATGATGAAGTGGGAACAACTACTATCAAACAAGAGGTTGGGACAGGAACAGCAACCTCACAAGAAGGACGACCGCACGGAGTTTCAGCGTGACTATGATCGCTTGATCTTCTCGGCACCTTTCCGCCGTCTGCAGAACAAGACGCAGGTCTTTCCTCTGCCAGGCAGCATTTTTGTACACAACAGGCTGACGCACTCCCTGGAGGTGAGCAGCGTGGGCCGCTCCTTGGGCAACGATGTAGCACGTGAGTTGTTGCAGCGCCATCCGCATCTTGCCGACACGCACATCACCGAGATGGGCAGCATCGTGTCTGCGGCATGTCTGGCCCACGACCTGGGCAACCCGCCCTTCGGACACAGTGGCGAGAAGGCCATAGGCACGTACTTCAGCGAAGGCAAGGGTAGCTTTCTGAAAGACTATTACTGTGATGAAACCGGCGATTCGCTGACATCGGAGCAATGGCAGGACCTCGTGTGCTTCGAAGGCAATGCCAATGCTTTCCGTCTGCTCACGCATCATTTCAACGGACGTCGTAAGGGAGGTTTCGTCATGACCTACAGCACGCTGGCTTCCATCGTGAAGTATCCCTTCAGCAGCAGTCTGGCCGGAGGAAAGAGAAAGTTTGGCTTCTTCTGCGACGAAACGGAGGATTACAGGCGCATCGCCGACGAATTGGGCATAAGACGTTACGACAGCCCCGCCGGCACATTGCGCTATGCACGCTATCCGCTGGTATATTTGGTGGAGGCTGCCGACGACATTTGCTACGAGATAATGGACATAGAGGATGCGCACAAGCTGAAGATCCTCACCACGCCGGAGACCAAGGAGCTGTTGCTCTCGTACTTCGGTGCAGAGCAGCGCGAACACATCATAGAACGCATGTCCACCCTTGGCGATGTCAACGAGCAGGTGGTGTACCTGCGCTCCTGTGTCATCAATGCCTTGGAAACGGAATGCGTGAAGGTGTTCGTGGACAACGAGGAGACCATCCTGGCGGGCGACTTCCAGGGCAGCCTCATAGACCACATCAGCGAGATACCGAGACAGGCCTACCGCAACTGCGAGAAAGTGAGCTATGCACGCATTTACCGGACCCGCGATGTCATGGACATAGAGATCGCCGGCTATAAGGTCATCACCACACTCACCGATATGATGGTACAGGCCGTGATACATACGGACAAGGCTTTTTCACAGCTGCTCATCAATCGCGTCTCGGCGCAGTACGGCATCAAAGCTCCGACACTCTATGGCCGCATAATGGCGGTGCTGGACTACATCTCGGGAATGACCGATGTCTATGCCATGGAGATGTACCGCAATATCAACGGCATGTCCATCCCCACACTCTGATAAACATCCCCTTTTCTTAATCACTTGGAATGGAACCTATAAGGATATTGAACAAATCGCGTCACGGTCTGCCTGGCTACTCTACGCCGAGCAGTGCCGGCATGGACCTCCGGGCCAACGTGGACGAGCCGGTGGTGATAAAGCCCATGGAACACGTTCTGGTGCCCACCGGCCTGTATATGGCTTTGCCGGAGGGATACGAGGCTCAGGTGCGTCCCCGTAGCGGCCTTGCCCTGAAATACGGTGTGACAGTTCTGAACTCTCCCGGGACGATAGATGCCGATTACCGTGGCGAGATAGGTGTGATATTGGTGAACCTCGGGCACGAGGACTTCGTAGTCCGCGATGGCGAGCGCATAGCGCAGATGGTGATAGCCCGATATGAACAGGCCGGCTTCGTCGGTGTGGAAACGTTGGACAAGACAGAACGTGGCGAGGGCGGCTTCGGCCACAGCGGTGTATTATGAGACGGTATGTTATAGCACTCCTGCTGATGCTGTGCCACATGGCCGGTGCACAGACGCGATTAGACTACTTTATGATGGAGGCTGCGAAGTGCCGGATGCAGGACAATATCTCTGCATCCATGGACATGTATCGCCATTGTCTGGAGATCAATCCCGATGCACCCGAGGCCTTGTTCCAAATGGGACTGATGCACATGTTCCTGAAGGAAGACAGCCTGGGTATGGACTATCTGGAGCGCGCTGTGTCATTGGATCCTGACAATGCTTACTATACGGAGGTGCTTGCAAGCCTGTATATACGCAGAGCCAATGTCGATGAGGCGGTGCCTTTGGTGGAGCGGCTGAGTCGTCTGCAACCCAAGCGGTCGGATGTGCTGTATCAATTGGCCAACATCTATGCCCGTAACGAGGAATACGACCGCGCCATAGGGGTATACAACCAGATGGAACTGCTGGAGGGCAAACTGGCCAGCCTGAGCCGCGACAAGTTCTCCCTGTACATGCAGATGGGCGACAGCGTGAGTGCATTCAAGGAGTTGCAGAGCCTGTGCGATGAGTATCCTGCTGACATGTCCTACCGCATCGGCATGGGGTATAGCTATCAGCAGTTGGGCAACTTCGATGAGGCCATGAAGATATACGATGAGGTCCGTCGTGTGGACCCCGACAACATTACGCTGCAGATGGCTCTGATGGACTATTACAAGATGCAGGGCCAGGACAGTCTCTTCCAGGTCACCCGCGACTCTATACTCTATGCACCGAGGACATCCACAGAGGATCGTGCGCGCATCCTGCAGCAGATGTCGCAGGAATCTGATGCCGATTCTGCCGGCAGGGCACGCATGGCCGATGTCTTCGAGCATGTCTTGCTGGTGGATTCCGCCAATACAGACCTGCTGATGCTGTATGCCCTCTATCTGGAGGCAACCAACAGTCCCGCCGTAGACCTGCACAACGTTCTGGTACGTGTGATGGCCGTGGCCCCCGACAACGAGGAAGCCACACGCTGGCTCCTGCGCTACTACGGCGACGAGCACGACTACAGAGCCTTGGAGGAAGTCTGCCGTAAGGGCGTCAATTACCATCCCGAGGACCTGTCGTATCACTATTTCCTTGGCGTGGCACTGTTGCTTCAGGGCGATGAGAGTGGCTCGCTGGATGCCATGAGCCGGGGGCTGCGACTCCGGCCGGCTGATGCCAACCCCGATATGGTGGCCTCGATGTTCACCTCCATGGGCGACGTCCTGCACCAGATGGGCAAGGACAAGGAGTCCTTCGAACAGTACGATTCCGCCCTGGTGTACAATCCCGATGATGCCATGTGCCTGAACAACTATGCCTACTTCCTGTCGCTCAAGAGTGAGCAACTCGACAAGGCGGAGGAAATGAGCTATCGTGCCGTGAGAGCCGAACCCAAGAACTCCACCTACCTGGATACCTATGCATGGATAATGTTCATGCAAGGCAAGTACGACGAGGCAGCGGAATGCATGTCCGGGATCGTGCCGCAGGACAGCCTGGAGCAGTTCCTTGCTAATGACACACTCACGAGTGGCGTTGTGCTGGAGCATGCCGGCGACATTGCCTGGATGACGGGAGACAAGCCCAGGGCCGTGCTCCTGTGGGAACACGCTCTGAAGCGCCCCGACAAAGGCTCATCGCCCATGTTGCTCAAGAAGTACAGAAAGAAGAAATACTATAAAGCCAAGTAAGGGACGTCGGTGCCCATGGCCTTGTTCCGTCGGACGCCGGACGCCTCTCCACAATCCTCTACTCCATTTCCTACAAACCACAAACCGAAGTGAAACGCATACAGTATTATATAATAGGTATAGTCACCGTCATCTTCATGGCGGCATGCTCCTCTGGACGCAAGGTCACGAATCAATCGCATCATGGCACTCCTGTATCCATGTGGAAGGCCGACGAGTGTGTCACCGCCAAGGCCAATATACGCATCCGCACGGACAAAGGCAAAGGCATGAGCGTGAACGGGACGTTGAGGATGAAGCGCGATGACGTCATCATGCTTAATGCCACATACATCTTCGGTATGCAGATAGGTACGATGGAACTGACCCCGGAGTATCTCCTCGTAATCAGTCGCTACACGCGCCAGTACATACGCATGACCTATCCCGAACTGTCTGCCCTCATAGGCCGCGACGTCACCTTCAAGGACTTGCAGGACGTGTTCTGGGGCGAGGCCGAAGAGTTCAGCGTACAAGCCATGGAGTGGAAGTACGGCAGTTTCACCATGATGGAGGACAACCGCCGGCTGCCCGAGCAGCTGGACATGACATTGGCGTCCGGCAGCGCCTCGTTCGACATGTCCCTGGCACTGAGCCGCTATAAGTACGAGGCCGGATGGAACACCCGCAGTTCGTTTAACGTTGCCAACTATGACCGCTTGTCGCCCGAACAGCTCCGGCGGTTGGTGACCATGTTGATAGGGAGGAAGTAGCATGCGGTTACCGGGACTTTGGCGCCATCTCTGTGCTGTGTTGCTTGTGTTATGTACATGCATGCCGGTGTGTGCACAGAACAGCAAGAAGGTAAGGACGTTGAAGGCACAGCAGACCAAGCTGCAGAAGAGCCTCAAGCAGTCGAAGCAGGCCTTGGACAAGACGGGCAAGGAGGGCAAGGATGCCCGCGTATATCTCCACAGCATAGATCGTCGGCTGGACGAACATGCTACGGACATACACAACATGGAGGTGGAGATGGACAGCATGCGTAGCAGGATGCAGGTCCTGCGTTCGGATATCACCAGGATTGAGGCCGAGCTCTCCGAGAAGAAGGCACGCTATGTTCGTGTGTTGAACTACTCCAGGCAGTTCCCCAAGGTAGACAATACCCTGCTCTACGTCCTCAGCGCCAAGACTCTGACGCAAATGTACCGTCGTTCCAGATATGCCAAGGAGTATGCCGTGTACCAGCACGACCTGGGCAAGCAGATACAGCATGAACATAGCCTGCTCTTGGATGCCAAGAGCAGGCTCCTGGCCACGCAGAGCCGTGCCACTGCCACGCTTAACGAGATGATGCGGCAGCGTCGGATCCTCAACGACAAGCAGGTGCGACAGCAGCAATACGTCAAGAACCTGAAGGCCAAGGAGGACGGCCTGCGTACACAAGTGGCCAAGCAGGAGAAGGAACTGAAGGCTCTCAACAAGAAGATAGATGACCTTATTGCCTACGAAATAGAGCAGGCGCGCAAGCGTGCCGAAGCCGAGGCACGCCGTAAGGCGGAGGCGGAGGCCAAACGTAGGGCGGAAGCACGCCGCAAGGCAGGGACCGCCGGCAAGCAGACCGCTACGTCCAAAGGCAATTCTTCTGCCACCAAATCGTCTGCATCCGCCAAGGCCGGAACCGACTCCTGGCTGACCGCCGAGGACAGGAAGCTCAACGGCACCTTCCTGCAGAACCGTGGCCGCCTCCCCGTCCCCATTACGGGACAGTACAGGATAGGCAGTCGCTTTGGCATGTACAATGTATCCGGACTGAAGGGTGTCACGCTGGACAACAAGGGCGTTAACTATGTCGGCAAGCCGGGTGCCCGTGCCCGTTGTATTTTCGACGGTGTGGTGACGGCCATATTCCAGTTTGGCGGTTCCAAGAACGTCCTGGTGCGCCACGGCAGCTACATATCGGTCTATTGCAACCTCTCCTCGGTCATTGTGCAGAAAGGTCAGAAGCTGAAGACGTGCGACCTCATAGGTACTGTCATGACCGACGAGTCGGGCAACAGCGTGCTCCACTTCCAGTTGCGCAAGGAGACTACAAAGTTAAACCCCGAAGCATGGATAGGTAGATAGCGATTGCCTCGCCTATCTCGCCACGGACTATGTACTCGTCTGCCGTGTGGCTGCGCGAACTGTTGCCGGGCCCCATCTTCAGCGAGGGGAAACGCATCAGGGCCTGGTCGCTAAGCGTCGGGCTGCCGAAAGGCACGCGCCCCATGGCCACAGCTTTCCTTACCAGCGGATGCGTGGGTTCTATATGCGAGGACGACAGGCGGAAACTGCGTGGCTTCACGTCGCTGCTGACGTGGGCACACACCGTTTCGTATATCTGTTCGTTGGTGTATAGCTCGTTGCTGCGTACGTCCACTGTGAACGTGCACTTGTCCGGCACCACGTTGTGCTGAGTGCCCGCATTCACTATGGTGACGGTCATTTTCACAGGTCCCAGCAGCGGACTTTCCTTTTCAAAACGATAATCCCTCAGCCACGCCATATCCTCCAGGGCGTGGTATATGGCATTGTCCCCCTCGTTTCTGGCTGCATGTCCCGCCACGCCATGGGCGGTGAGGTCCAGAACCATCAGCCCCTTTTCCGCTATGGCCGGTTGCATGCCCGTAGGCTCGCCCACCAGGGCCACGTCGATGTGCGGCAGCACGGTCAGCAGATGCTCCATGCCCTGCTTGCCGCTCACCTCCTCCTCGGCACTGAGGGCAAGGACGAGATTATAGGCCAACGGTTCGTGCATCAACACACGGAAAGTCTGTATGAGAGACACCACGGAAGCTCCGTCGTCGTTACTGCCCAGACCATATATCCTGTCGCCCTCCACGGTGGCACGGAAGGGCTCGCGGGTCCAGGAAACAGACGGTTTCACCGTATCTATGTGGGCATTCAGCATCAGAGTGGGGCGTTCGGCACGGTAGCCCGGAGCCATGCACCACAGGTTGTTGCCGTTGCGTCGGATGTCCATGCCATAGTCCCGGCACAGGGTCTGTTCCAGCATGTCGGCCACGGCCTGTTCGTCGCGGCTGATGCTCGGTATCTCTATCATGCGGCAAAGCAATGCCACCGCATCTGCGGTCAGGTTGTCAGTTGTCATGTCTTGGTAGTTGTTTCGTGTATGTCTGCCGGAGTGTGGGGTGCTGCGCGTCGGAAAGCGGACGGACTCCCCATGAGCCGTGGGACGTTACTAAGGGCAGCTCTTGCGCTTCGGCTTGTGGCTTTCCGCCTTAATGAACCGGAATATGTGTGCCGGTATTCCGGTTTATTCATCTTCATATTCCGGTTCTTTCGCCCTCATATTCCGGTTTATTCATCGTGTGCTCCACGGGCATTCTGCCACGTTGCCATGGAGTGTCGCCACTGTTGCCATGGGGCCTTCTTCCGCCCTCTGTGGAATGGCGGCGGCACCCTCCCGCCGGCCGGGTTCTGCCCTTTTGCAGGCAAAGGTACTCTTTTTGGGGCAAAAAGCGAATTATTTGCCCGTTAATTCCGCCTTTCTGCCAAGAAAGCATTATCTTTGTGAACAAAGAGAGACGAAGACCATCATGCAGAACCACAGTCCATTGCCGATATTGATACACGACCAGGCCCGTGTCTATGGCGGGCGCGTGGCGTTGCGTTACAGGGATTATGACGCCGAGTGCTGGAAGGACATCTCGTGGCAGACCTTCTCTGCCAACGTCCGTCGCTTGGCCTGTGCCATGCTGGCCCTGGGTGTCAGGGAGCAGGAGAACATGGCCGTCTTCTCGCAGAACAAGCCCGAGGTGCTCTATACCGACTTTGCCGCATACGCCATCAGGGCGGTGACCATACCTCTGTATGCCACCAACAGCGAGATGCAGGTCAAGTACATCGTCAGCGATGCCGGCATACGCTACATCTTCGTGGGCGAACAGGTGCAGTACGACATAGCTTTCCGTGTGCTCACGCATGGCTCCTTCCTGGAGAAGCTGATAATCTTCGACCCAAAGGTCAACCGCAATCCCGAGGATACCACCAGCATCTATCTGCATGAGCTTCTGGCCGACGAGGCTCACGACGCGTATCTGGACGAGGTGCAACGTCGTACGGCTGCCGTGCAGGAGACGGACCTGGCCAACATACTTTACACCAGCGGCACCACCGGTCTGTCCAAGGGGGTGATGCTCACCCACGGGATGTACTCGGCCGCCATTGCCGCGCATGAGGGACTGTTGCCGCTGACGGACAAGGACGTGATACTGGACTTCCTGCCGTTTACCCACGTCTTTGAACGCGCTTGGGCCTATCTGTGCCTGGCTACGGGCTGCACCATGGCCATCAATCTGTGCCCGGCCGATGTGCTGCGTTCCCTGCGGGAGGTACACCCCACGTGTATGTGTGCCGTGCCACGTTTCTGGGAGAAGGTATATGCCGCAGTGATGCAGACGATGGACGAAGGCGGGCAGTTGCGAAGGAGTGCCATAGAGGATGCCCTGCGTGTGGGACACGAATACAATGTGGAGTACCTGATGAAGGGACGCCGCCCGCCCCTGGGGCTGAGGATGCAGTATGCCCTGTGCGACAGCACGGTCATCTCCGTGCTGAAGAAGCGCCTCGGCCTGGAACGTGCCAATTTCTTCCCTACGGCCGGCTCTGCCATTCCACCGCAGGTGGAGGACTTTGTCCACTCTGTGGGCCTGACTATGGTGGCGGGATACGGCCTCACTGAAAGCACGGCCACGGTCAGTCTGGACCGTGTTGGACAGCCCATATCCGTGGGCAGTGTGGGACGTGTGTTGCCAGGCGTGGAGCTACGCTTCGGTGAGAACAACGAGGTTCTGCTCCGCGGCAAGACCATTACCTCAGGCTATTACCGCAAGGCCGAGGTAACGGAGTTGTCCATAGACGCCGACGGATGGTTCCATACCGGAGATGCCGGATACATGAAGGACGGGGAACTGTTTCTTACGGACCGTATCAAGGACCTCTTCAAGACCAGCAACGGCAAGTACATCGCTCCCCAGTTGATAGAGTCCAAACTGTGTGTGGACAAGTACATAGACCAGATAGTGGTGGTGGCGGAGCAGCGCAAGTTCGTGTCTGCCCTGGTCATACCTCAGTACGACATGCTGGCTGCCGTCGCCCGGGAACATGGTGTGGATTGCGCCACCCGCGAGGAACTGTGCTCCAACGAGCGCGTCATACACTTCATGATGTACCGCATCGACACGCTGCAACAGGAGTTTGCAAGTTATGAACAAGTAAAGAAAATAATTCTGCTCCCCGAGCCTTTGAGCCTGGCCAAGGGAGAGCTGACCGACACGCTCAAGGTGAAGCGGCGGGTGCTCTACCAGCGCTACAAGGAGCAGATAGACAGGATGTACGAAGAAGAATGATTACACAAGACCAATTGAAAGAGGTACAGGAGCGTGTAGAGCAGTTGAACCGCTACCTGGACATCCCTACGAAGAGGATCAGTTACGAGGAGGAACAACTCCGCACACAGGCGCCGGAGTTCTGGGAAGACCAGAAGCGTGCCGAGGAGCAGATGAAGCGGGTGAAGGCCTTGGAGAAATGGATCAAGGGCTATGACGACGTGAGCACCCTGGCCGAGGAACTGGCTACCGCCTTTGAGTTCTATAAAGAAGAGTTGGTTACCGAGGCAGAGGTGGACGACCTCTATGCCCGTGCCATCTCGGCCATCGAGGCACTGGAGCTGAAGAACATGCTCCGCAAGGAGGAGGACGTGATGGATGCCGTCCTCAAGATAAACTCCGGGGCGGGCGGCACCGAGGCTCAGGACTGGGCACAGATGCTCATGCGAATGTATATGCAATGGGCCGACAAGAATGGCTATCGGGTGCGTGTGGCCAACCTTTTGGACGGCGACGATGCGGGCATCAAGTCCTGCACGCTGGAGATAGAGGGCGAGTATGCCTACGGCTACCTGAAGAGCGAGAACGGTGTGCATCGCCTGGTGCGTGTGTCGCCATATAATGCCCAGGGCAAGCGCATGACATCGTTTGCCTCGGTCTTTGTAACCCCCTTGGTGGATGACACCATAGAGGTGAACATCGAACAGGCGCGCATCTCGTGGGATACGTTCCGCAGTTCGGGAGCCGGTGGGCAGAATGTCAACAAGGTGGAGTCCGGCGTGCGTCTGCGTTACATGTACAAGGATCCGTACACAGGTGAGGAGGAAGAGATACTCATTGAGAACACCGAGACCCGCGACCAGCCCAAGAACAAGGAGAACGCCCTGCGCATCCTCCGCTCCATGCTCTACGAGAAGGAGATGAAGCACCGCATGGAGGAACAGGCCAAGATAGAGGCCGGCAAACGCAAGATAGAGTGGGGCAGCCAGATACGCAGCTATGTCTTCGATGACCGCCGCGTGAAGGACCATCGTACCAACTATCAGACCTCGGACGTAGGTGGCGTGATGGACGGTAAGATAGACGCTTTCATCAAGGCCTATCTGATGGAGTTCGGCGGGGAGTAGCACATATCGTCGACAAGAACATACAGCGATGGCACACTACGAGACAGAGCGTAAATTCCTGGTTGTGGGCACAGGCTACAAGTCGCAGGCCTACAATGCCACGCATATATGGCAAGGGTACATATCCAGTCACAACGGGCGTACCGTGCGTGTGCGTATCCGTGGCGACAAAGGCTATCTCACCATCAAGGGCCCCAGCGGTCTGGCAGGACTGACGCGATACGAGTTTGAGACGGAGATACCTTTGGCCGATGCACGTGACCTGATGCAGATATGCGAGCCGGGCATCATCGACAAGACGCGCTACCTGGTGAAGTCGCCCGATGGCAGGCACACCTGGGAGGTGGACGAGTTCTACGGCGACAACGAGGGGCTGGTCATGGCCGAGGTGGAACTGGCGCGCGAGGACGAGCCGTTCGCCAAGCCGTCATTCATAGGGCGCGAGGTCACGGGAGACCGCCGCTTCTATAACAGCCACATGCGCGCAAACCCTTATAAGCTATGGAAAGAGGAAATTTCGGAAGCAAGGTAGGTGCCGTGCTGGCGTCGGCCGGCAGCGCCGTGGGACTTGGCAACATCTGGCGCTTCCCCACCGAGTGCGGCAGCAATGGCGGCGCGGCTTTCATCCTGGTGTATCTGGCGTGCGTCTTCCTGCTGGCTATGCCGGTGATGGTGGCGGAGTTTGTCATGGGACGTGCCAGCCGCTCCAATACCGTGGGTTCCTATGCTGTCCTGGCGCCTGGAAAGCCATGGATTGTCTCCGGTTTCATGGGCGTTTTGGCCGGATTTCTTGTGCTCTCATACTATAGTGTGGTGGCCGGATGGACGCTGGACTACACGTACGAGACGCTGTCGTGCGGCCTCATGGCCGAGTCGGATTTCGGGAAGTACTTCGCTGACTTCGTGTCCAATCCATGGCGCCCCGTCGTATTTCTGCTCCTGTTCCTGTTGCTCACACACTTTGTGGTGGCAGTGGGCGTGGAGAAGGGTATAGAGCGTTACAGCAAGATAATGATGCCCATGCTCCTACTGATCATGGTGGTGCTGGTAGGCGTATCCATAACGATGCCAAATGCAGCAGAGGGAATACGCTTCCTGCTTCGTCCGGACTTTTCCAAGGTCACGCGCGATGTCATCCTCAGTGCCATGGGACAGGCGTTCTTTACATTAAGCGTAGGTATCGGCACGCTGGCCACTTATGCCAGTTATTTCAGCAAGGAGACCCGTCTGTTCCAGTCGGCCATGAGTGTGTGTGTCATTGACACGCTGGTGGCTATATCCGCAGGCTTTATCATATTTCCTGCCGTGTTCAGCGTCGGGGTCAATGCCGACTCGGGCCCCGGTCTGGTGTTCATCACCCTGCCGTATGTGTTCCGCGAGGCATTTGCCGGCATGCCATTGCTTATGTATGTCTTCAGCGGTCTGTTCTATGTGCTTCTGCTTCTGGCAGCACTGACCAGCAGCATATCGATGCACGAGATATGCACGGCCTACATACACGAGACCTTCAAGTTGAGCCGCAAGATGGCTGCCACCATTGTCACGAGCATCTGCTTCTGTCTTGGCGTGGCTTGCAGCCTGTCCTTCGGACTGTGGAAGGATGTCACCGTCATGGGCATGGGCTTCTTCTCGCTGTTCGATTTCCTTACGGCCAAGTTCCTCATGCCCCTGGGCGGCCTGCTTATATGCACGTTCGTGGGGTGGGACATGCGTCACAAACTGGTGGCGGAGGAACTGAACACCAAGGCGCTGCCCCTGCTGATGATATTGTTCAGGTGGGTGGCTCCCATGGGCATAGGCCTCGTCTTCATATACGGCCTGGTGAGTGCCTGATGGTGTGCGTACACCTCATGCATAATATGATAGATATAACTACGGATGGAGAAACACGTAAACTTTGGCAGTCGCATGGGCGCCATATTTGCTGCGGCAGGCAGTGCCGTGGGATTGGGTAATGTGTGGCGCTTCCCCATGGAGGTGGGCAACAATGGAGGCGCGGCTTTCATAATGGTGTACCTGTTGTGCATCCTGCTGGTCGGCATCCCCATCATGGTGGGCGAGTTTGTCATAGGACGTCATACGCAGAGCAACATGATAGAAGCTTTCCGTAGGTTGGCTCCCGGGAAATGGTGGCGCTTCATCGGCATCCTTGGCGTTGCCGTTGCCTTTATCATCCTCAGTTACTATTTGGTGGTCAGCGGGTGGACCCTGTATTATGCCTATAGCAGTTTCAGCGGAGCCTTGTCCGATCCCAAGTGTGACTATGGCGCCTTTTTCGTGGACTATGTCTCCAATCCCTGGCTCAGCCTCCTTTCCGCCATACTGTTTATGGCCATAGTCCATGTGGTGATCTCACGCGGTGTGGTGGGTGGCATAGAGCGTTGCTCCAAGGTGATGATGCCAGTGCTCCTGTTGATCATTGCCATATTGGTAGTGTGTGCCTTCAGCATGCCCGGCATCAATCAGGGACTGACCTTCCTGCTCCGGCCCGACTTCTCCAAGCTAACCGTCTCTACGGTCCTCAGCGCGGTGGGCCAAGCTTTCTATTCCCTCTCCCTTGCCATGGGCTGCCTGTGCACCTATGCCAGTTACTTTGGACCCAACACACGCCTGGCATCATCGGCCATAAGTGTCAGTGTCATCGACACGTTTGTCGCCGTATTGAGTGGCTTCATCATATTTCCTGCGGTGTTCAGCGTCCCCGGTGTGCAGGCCGATGCCGGCCCGGGGCTGGTGTTCCAGACCCTGCCATACGTGTTCAATATGGCCTTTGACAGCGTGCCCATCCTTGGGTATGTGTTCAGCGGGCTATTCTATGTCCTGCTGTTTCTTGCCGCGCTGACCAGCGCCATTTCCCTGCACGAATCGGTCACCGCCTACGTATATGAGAACTGGAATGTCAGTCGCACGCGGGCTTCGTTGATGGTGTCCGTCAGCACCATGTCCGTGGGTGTGTTCTGCTGCCTCAGCTTTGGCGTGCTCAGCGGATGGACGGCCTTCGGCATGAATATCTTCGACATCTTCGACTGCGTCTCGTCCAAGATCATGCTGCCCGTCGGTGGCGTGTTGCTGGCGCTGTTCGTGGGATGGTACCTTGACAAGGCCATGGTTCGCGAGGAGTTCACCAATCATGGCACCACAGCCGTGCGGTTCTTCCCCGTGTTCATGTTCCTGCTGAAGTGGCTCGCTCCGGTGGCCGTCATGCTGGTCTTCGTGCAAGGAATTATCGATATGATATAGTCCGTTCCCTATGAGGCCGCGCCGTTGGTTCACACGTTCCCAGGTGGTTTTGCTCCTGATAGTGGCAAATGTAAGCCTCATTGTCGTAGGCTCCTTGCTGCTTGCCCGTTACCGCAGAGCCGACGGCATGGATGCACAAGCGACTTTTGACAGCATCACACAGCCTGCTTCCCGTGTCTCTTCTTCGGGGTACTATGTCACTCCGTCAAGGCAGGTTGAGGCTTTTGAGTTTGACCCCAATGAGGCAGACAGCATGCAACTGCTGCGCCTCGGCCTGGCTCCCTTTCAGGTGCGTAGCATCTACCGTTATCGTGCAAAGGGCGGACGCTTTAGCACGCCCGATGACTTCCGCCGTGTCTACCGCCTCACAAATGAGCAGTGGGAACACCTGTCGCCGCTCATACGCATTGCAGACAGGTATCGTCTGGTGGATGTCCTGCCGTCCGGAGACGACCGCATGGCGCGTTTGCATCGTCGCTCCGTATCAACAGATTCTGCGCCCGACACACTTGCTGCCACGCGAGACACAACGCCGGCCAAGGCAGAACGTGCACGGGCGGACTATCCCCGCAAGTTGGCTGGCGACGAGACGTTGGACATCAATCTGGCCGACAGTGTGTCGTTGTGCCGTGTTCCGGGAATAGGTCCCTACTACGCACGTAAAATAGTTGATTACCGCAGGCGTCTGGGCGGATATGTCCGGGTGGAACAACTCCTGCAGATAGACAACTTCCCCGCCGATGCCATAGCGTGGCTGGTGGTGAGCGATACGGCGCAGATAAAGAGGCTGCAAGTAAACCGCCTGTCCACGCGCCAACTGATGAAGCACCCCTACATGGGATACTACCGTGCATCGGAAATCAACAACTATCGCCGCATATACGGGAAGGTCACGGGTCTGGATATTTTGAAGAATTTGCCCCATTTCACCGAAGAAGACATCCTGCGCCTTGCGCCCTATCTCGATTTTGAATAGAGGTGCAGCCTGTGGCAAGAGCGTTCCTTGAGACATGGGACTGCCCTACAGTTCCCATGTCCCCAGTTCCTTGCCCTCGCCGTTGATGACGCGGAGCGTCAGCTGTTTGCCCTTCTTGGTAAGCACCATCATGGTGGCGCTCTTTGCGGATGGACCGCCGCCGACAAATACGGGGAAGGGATTGTCTTTGGTGCCAGGGGCGTGATAGCGGAACTCGTGCGTGTGCGCTGCAAGGTCGACGTCAAAGTCGCCCTTTCCGAACAGTGGCGCCCACATGTCGCGACACGGCTGGTACTCGTCGGTATTGCCCCAGATGGGAATATGGTGGATGAGGACGCGGCGCTTGGCCTTTCTGAAGTTGCGGCTGCCCATCTCCCGGCGCAGGAAATCGCATTGCTGCTCGCGGAATTTGGTGAAATCGTTCATGCCATAGTACACCCAATGGCTGTCCGGCTTGTCCTCTCCGCAGTCCAGGACCACAAACCTTGTGTCGCCCCAGCTGAAGGCTCCGTAGGTCTGTCCGCCGGGCTGATCCATCAGGCTGGGCATGCCGGCCGAGTAGGCGTTGCGTATTTCGTGGTTGCCGCGCACGAAGAAAGCCGGAATTTCCGCCAGGTTGAAACGTGACGTCAGGTTGCGTATCATGCGTATGGCATCGAGTCGGTTGACCGGTTCTGCCAGACAGTCGCCGTTGAACACTACGAAATCGTGAGGCACAGTGGCGGCCAGTGAGGCCATGGCATCCATGGCGCGTTCCACCTGGTGCATGTCGTTGAAGATGAGAGCCGTGAAGTCAGTGTTGTCGGCCGACGGAGTGGTGAAACTGTGGAAGCGGGTGCGCAACGTATCGCCAATGATCTTGTTGTACGACGCATAGTGGAATATCTCGCGTGCGCATATACGGTAGTAGTATCTTGTGCCGGGCTGCAGGCCGGAGAGGCGCACCTTGTGTTCTATATCGTGACATACGGCCTGGCCGCCAAAGAGCTGTTGCTCGCTATGCAGGTCCAGAGTGTCGGTGCCGTACTCCACCCAGGAATGCACCAGGGTGCGCGTCTGGAACATCACCGTCATCCCGTCCGGAGCGGGATTTTGCAGGTAGGGGGCGCTGAAGAACATCCTGTCCAGCGGCGTACGCACATACAGTCGGTTCATCAACGGGCGATGGTCCGAGGCAGTGCCATGTTCCACCACCGAGGGCTTGGTCCACAGCAGAGCCTTGCCAGTGGGATTGTAGGTGGAGATGTAGTCGATGTGTTCCTTGGGCTTGGTGGCCGGATAGGTAGGAGCCTCGCCCGACGGTGCAATGGAGAAATGCTTGCCCAGTTCCTTGATGAAGCCCGACTGTGGCGTGTCGTTGAAGTCGCCTGCTAAGATGAACGGCTTGTGGCTACGTTCCGCTTCGGCCTCGATCAGGGGAATGGAGGCATACCTGTCTTCCTCGGTGAGGGAAAGGTGAGTGCAGGCAAACACAAAGTCGTGGAACTCGGCCATCAGCAGCGTTCGTGCTTCCTCTCTGCCCGGCAGCGGTATCCGGCGCACGAACAAGGGGCGTTGCCGCGACAAGATGCCTATGCCATACTTGCCGCCGTCGTAACCTATGGCCGGTGCGTAGCACGGGAACATGCCGGTGCGTGCTGCCAGTTCGCCCAGCACATACAGGCCACCGCTACGGCCGGTGACGCTGTCCAGCTCCTGCAGGGCCACATAGTCGGCTCCGCATTGGCGTATGGTGGAGGCCACGTCGTCCAGATCCATCTTGCCGTCGTCCGTGAAGGCATTGCGTACGTTGTAGGTGAGCACGGTGTGCAGGCGTGGTTGCGGATTGAAGTCCGCTCCTTGGGCAAAGCTCCCAAGGGAGGTGCCGCATAGCATCAGGCACAGTAGCAGCACAAGCTTGAGTTTCTTCATGTGAGTATTTTGAAAGGTATGTTCTGTATGCACAGGAATGCGATGAAATCGCCACGGCCACGGCGCTGCGGGGCCGAATGCCGTGGCAAAGCACTCCCAAAGTTACATTAAATTGTCCTTATGGGACGCGTTGGCACACAATTTTGCATGCATGGTGTGCCCCCGTCGGTAAAATCGGGTGAAAGTCTTGGTATTGTGGAGGAAAAACAATAACTTTGTTCACCTAAACACAATGTTTCACCAATGTCGTCCCAGCGCCCTACATGGAAGGAGACCTGATATGCACAAACCCCTGGATGTTGCCCGTGTCGTGGATCTACGGTATGGTGACATGGTTGCGTAACCGTCTGTTTGACTGGGGCGTGTTGGAGAGCCGGCGTTATGCCATACCGGTCATATCGGTGGGCAACATCACTGTGGGTGGCACGGGTAAGACACCTCACATCGAGTACCTGATACGTCTGCTCAGTCCACGCTACAAGGTGGCGGTGCTCAGTCGCGGATACAAGCGCAAGAGCAGTGGTTATGTGCTGGCCGGACCGGACACTCCCATGGAGATGATCGGCGACGAGCCTTGGCAGATGAAACAGAAGTTCGGCGACGTCTATGTGGCTGTGGATGCCGACCGCCGCAGGGGCATAGAACACCTCACCACCGACGAGGCCACGCGCGACGTGCAGGTGATACTTCTGGACGATGCGTTCCAGCACAGGTATGTGCGGCCGGGGCTCAATATCCTGCTCACCGATTACCATCGTCTCATTACGCAGGACAAACTCCTGCCGGCGGGCAGGCTTAGGGAGTCGGCACAAGGCAAGGAAAGGGCACACATGGTGGTGGTGACCAAATGTCCCGCCGACATCTCGCCCATGCAGTACAGGATAATCTCCGAGATGCTCCATCTGCGTCCCTATCAGCACCTGTTCTTCAGCACCTTCCGCTACGGCAAGATGGTGAACCTATCCACGGGAGACATGTGCCGCACGTCCGAGAAGGCCCACCATAATGTGCTGCTGCTCATGGGCATAGGCTGCCCCAAGCAGATGTACATGGACATGAAGCAGAGGTTTGCCTCGGTGCACAGTCTGGAGTTCGGCGACCACCATTACTACAGCCGCGGCGACCTGAGACGCCTGACGGATGCTTTGGAGCAACTGCCCGAGCCACACCTGATCATCACTACGGAAAAGGACGTCACCCGCCTCCTCAGCATGGAGCATCTGCCCGGTGACATAGCGACAAAGATATGGGTGCTCCCCGTGGGGGTGCGCCTGTTGCAGGATAACGATAGATTGTTCAACACTAAAATTACAGGTTATGTACAAAAGAATCTTACAAACAGCAGAGTGGCTCAAAGCCAAGATGACAACAAAGCCTGAGACAGCCATCATCCTGGGCTCTGGCCTGGGCGAACTGGCAAAAGAGATAGAAGACAGTTTGGTGATACCATATTCCGAGATACCCAACTTCCCCGTCAGCACGGTGGAGGGGCATGCGGGCTGCATGATCTTTGGCAAGCTTGGCGGGAAGGACATCCTGGCCATGGAGGGACGCATCCACTATTACGAGGGATACGACATGAAGGAGGTTACGTTCCCCATACGTGTGATGCACGAGCTGGGGATAAAGACCCTCTTCGTGAGCAACGCCGCCGGCGGCACCAACCCGGGCTACAGTGTGGGCGACCTGATGGTGATTACCGACCAGATCAACTTCATGCCCGAGAATCCCTTGCGCGGTGCCAACATACCGCAGGGACCCCGTTTTCCCGACATGGGACATGCCTATGACCCGGAACTGATAGAACTGGCCAACAGCATAGCACGCGAGAACAATATAAAGGTGCACCACGGTGTGTATCTGGCTACACAGGGTCCCACTTACGAGACACCGGCCGAGTACCGTATGTTTGCCCACTGGGGTGCGGATGCCGTGGGCATGAGCACCGTGCCCGAGGTGATAGTGGCTCGCCACTGTGGCATACGCTGCTTCGGCATGAGTATCATCACCGACCTGGGTGGTCATGCCCAGGTGATGAAGGTGACGCACGAGGATGTGCAGAAGGCCGCTGCCAAGGCGCAGCCGCGTATGGCCACCATCATGCGTGAGATGATAAAGCGTTCTTAAAGCCCCCGTTGACAGACTGTGGAAATAGCAGAGTTGGGTGAGTTTGGCCTTATCAGGCATCTCACAGAAGGAATGGAGATGGAAAACGCGTCGACCCTAAAGGGGGTGGGCGACGACTGCGCCGTGCTGTCGCCCGAGGATGGCATGCAGACGCTGGTAACCACCGACATGTTGATGGAAGGCGTGCACTTCGACCTCACATACATGCCCTTGAAGCACCTGGGCTACAAGGCTGTGATGGTCAATCTGAGCGACATTTACGCCATGAACGGCACCCCGCGGCAGATCACGGTCAGCATGGCTCTGAGTAAGCGTTTCAGCGTGGAGGACATGGAGGATCTCTACAGTGGCATGCGGTTGGCCTGCAGCCGTCACCATGTAGACATAGTGGGCGGCGACACCACCAGCAGCCTGACGGGTCTGGCCATCAGCATCACCGCCATAGGCACTGCCGCCAAGGAGGATATAGTCTACCGTAGCGGTGCACGCGAGACAGATCTCATCTGTGTGTCCGGCAATCTGGGCGCGGCCTATATGGGACTGCAATTGCTGGAGCGCGAGAAGGCGGTCTACAACCAGCAGGTGGCGGAGACACGTGAGCAGGCGCGCAGGAACGGCAGCAATGTGGACGAGGCCATAGCCCGCATACCGCAACCGGACTTTTCCGGCAGGGAATATCTCCTGGAGCGGCAGATGAAACCCGAGGCACGCCGCGACATAGTGGAGCGCCTGCACGAGGCCGGCATCCGCCCCACCGCCATGATGGATATCTCCGACGGCCTCAGTAGCGAGCTGATGCATATATGCGAGCAGAGCCATTGCGGTTGCCGTATCTACGAGGAGCGCCTGCCGCTGGACTATCAGACTGCGGTGACAGCCGAGGAGTTCAATATGAACGTATCCACCTGTGCGTTGAACGGAGGCGAGGACTACGAACTCTTGTTCACCGTGCCGCTGACGGCCAACGATGCCGTGGCTGCCCTGGAGGACATCAAGATCATCGGATACATCACGCAGGAGAGCCTGGGACGGGCGCTGATAAGCCGCGACGGCAACGAGTTCGAACTGAAGGCCCAGGGCTGGAACCCATTGAAGTAGGCCTGCTCTCTCGCCTGTGTCGTATATCCGCCTCCCGTGAGGCGGATGATGGAAGAACCGGTTGTTGTGCCTGCAACAACCGGTTCTTTCGTTTGTATAAACCGATTTGTGCGCCCCTGTAAACCGGTTTGTGCACGCTCATCTCCACGGGGGCATGTTTCGTGCACGCCGGCGCCATTGGGCGAGCCTCGTGGTGTGGGCTCCCGGATGCCGTGTTCGTGGAAAGGACGCATTGTTGCCCGTCAAGTCTTTCCCGGCAGGCACAAATCGGCAAAATCCTTGCATCTTTCACTATTATTTGTTACTTTTGCACCCGCTTAGCCCGCTCATAGGGCTGTGCCTGACATTGTGTGCCGCCCCCGTGGCGGCCGTGTATTCCAGAACACCACGTAAAAAACAGGAACGATGAGCAAAGGAAATCTGGTATCAATACCTTACATGGTCTTGGGTATTGTGTTTTGTGTCTGCCTCGTTGCAGCCAATCTTTTAGAGACCAAAGTAGTGCAACTTGGTCCCCTGGCCGTGACGGCGGGGGTGATAGTCTTCCCTGTATCGTACATCATAAACGACTGCATAGCAGAGGTGTGGGGCTTTCGCAAGGCCCGCCTCATCATTTGGATGGGCTTCCTCATGAACTTCATGGTGGTGGCCCTCGGCAAAGTAGCTGTGCTGATTCCGGCCGCACCCTTTTGGGATGGAGAGGCGGCGTTTGACTTCGTTTTCGGCTTTGCCCCGCGTATAGCGGCGTCCAGCCTGGTGGCTTTTCTCGTGGGCTCCTTCATCAATGCCTACGTGATGAGCAGGATGAAGCTGGCCTCCGGGGGGCGGCATTTCTCCCTGCGTGCCATAGTGTCCACGTTGGCCGGCGAAGGCATGGACTCCGTCATTTTCTTCCCCTTGGCCTTTGGAGGGCTGATGCCTGTAGGTGAGTTGGCCATGATGATGCTTGTGCAGGTGATACTGAAGACGGCCTACGAAATCATTATCCTGCCCGTGACCATCAGGGTGGTACGCTACATCAAGCGGGTGGACGGGTCGGACGCCTTTGATCGTAACATCTCCTATAACGTACTGAAAATACATGAACTGTAACGAGAATATGAACCACGACGCGGCCCTGGTCGTGTTCAGCGGAGGGCAGGACTCCACAACCTGTCTCTTTTGGGCTAAGCGTCGCTTCGCCCGTGTGTATGCACTGAGTTTCGTTTATGGCCAGAAACACGCGGCCGAGGTGGACATGGCACGCTCCATTGCAGAGCGGGCGGATGTGCACTTCGATGTCATGGATGTGTCGTTTATAGGTCGTTTGGGACACAACTCCCTCACGGACACTTCCATCTGCATGGATCAGGAGGTTCCGCTGGAAGGCTGTCCCAATACGTTTGTGCCGGGCCGCAACCTCTTCTTCCTGAGCATAGCGGCCGTGTATGCCCGTGAGCACGGCATCTGCCACATCGTCACTGGAGTGTCGCAGACCGACTTCAGCGGCTATCCCGACTGCCGCGACTCGTTCATCAAGTCGTTGAACGTGACGCTGAACCTGGCCATGGACGGACAGTTTGTCATACACACGCCGCTGATGTGGATAGACAAGGCTCGGACCTGGGCACTGGCCGACGAACTGGGCGTGCTGGACTTGGTGAGGAACGAGACCATGACCTGCTACAATGGCGTGAAGGGCGACGGTTGCGGCTACTGCCCGGCCTGCCGGCTGCGGCGCGAAGGACTGGAGAAATACTTGCAACAACGACAATGGAAAGAAAAGAAGAACTGACGCTCCTTGGGGCGAAGACAGTGTACCGTCAGGACTATGCTCCTGAGGTATTGGAGACTTTCGAGAACAGACATCCGGAGAACGACTATTGGGTACGCTTCAATTGCCCCGAGTTCACCAGCCTGTGTCCCATAACGGGACAGCCGGACTTTGCCGAGATAAGGATAAGTTATCTGCCCGGCACGAAGATGGTGGAGAGCAAGAGTCTGAAGCTGTATCTGTTCAGCTTCCGTAATCATGGTGACTTTCACGAGGACTGTGTGAACACTATCATGAAGGACCTGATTCGCCTGATGGAGCCAAAGTACATAGAGGTGACGGGCATCTTCACTCCCCGGGGCGGCATCTCCATCTATCCCTATTGTAACTATGGCCGGCCCGGCACCAAATATGAGGATATGGCGGAATATCGCATGAAGCACCACGACATGGGGCTCTGACTGCAGATAGGAGGGGCACGGGAGAATGTGACGTGCCACCGGAAAAGAAAGGAGGCTGTAACGTAAGCTATTGTTACGATACAGCCTCCTGTGTGTTGCTTTTACCTCAGCAGATGCCGATGTGGGGTTATGCCTCCTTGGCGACGGTGGTACGCTTTTCAGCGATGCGAGCCTTCTTACCGGTGAGGTTGCGCAGGTAGTACAACTTGGCGCGGCGAACCTTACCAATCTTGTTGACAGTGATGCTGTCGATGTTGGGAGACTCGATGGGGAAGATACGCTCCACACCAACGGTGCCTGACATCTTGCGCACGGTGAAGCGCTTCTTGTCGCCATGGCCGCTGATCTTGATGACCACGCCACGGTACAACTGGATACGCTCCTTGTTACCCTCGACAATCTTGTATGCTACGGTTACAGTGTCACCAGCCTTGAAGGTGGGGTGCTGCTTGCCGGTAGCAAATGCTTCTTCTGCAATCTTAATTAAATCTGCCATTTCGTATGACTTTATTAAATAGGTTGGTTGTCATCACTCGCAGGCATAACGGGTCACACTTCTCCCCGCCAGCGACCTACGGTAAAGCGTCTGCAAAGGTACGAAAAAATATCTTAACGGCCTCGCTCCTATGGGGAAAAAAGCTCTCTCCTCCTGTGAATTTACTCCTTTTGACGGGCAGACTGGGGGCATAGGGCGGCTGTTTGTGGAACAAAATGTGTGTGTCGACGCCAATAGTAAGCCTGCCTTAGTCTTACTCCTACTCGAAGTACAGCGACAGCACTATCATGTTGGCCGAGCTGTTGCGGACGCCGTTGGTGAACTTCATCATGGACTGATCCAGGAGGGCGGAGCGGTCCTTGCTGATGATGTCGGCCAGACCGAAGCAGAACTTCAGTTCGGGAATGAGTTTGAAATAGGGGAGATAGATGTCGCATCCCATGCCAATCTCCAGGTAGCAGTCAAAGGTTTTGGCCTTGAAAGCCTCTTGGTCGTGGTTGTTGAGGCAGAAGGTTGGGGCCACACCAAAGGTGAAGTAGGGGCGGAAGTTATTGTAGCGCGGTGCGGCGAACTTTACGGAGAGTGGCACGGAGATATAGTTGGTGCGCATGTTCTGTATGGTGTCCCTGCCCGAAATGTTCTCGTGCATCTTGATGAACTTTTGGCCGAAGTGCATGCTGGGTGTCAGGCGGAGTTCCAGATATTTGTTGAGACGTAAGGCGCCCAGGACGCCTACGCTGAAGCCGGGTTGATACTTGCTGACCTCGGCAAACCATTGCTCGCCGGTCTCTGGATCTATGTTGCCGTTGTTGTTTATCTCCATGTCCATGAAGTTCATGCCTATGAAGAAGCCCCAGTGCAACTGGCGGTTGTCGATGTAGGGCTTGTTCATGATGGTCTCCTTTTGCGCCCTGGTACCAAGGCACAGCACTATGGAGAGGATGAAGAAAACTGCTCTTTTCATATAGACTATAACATGGGCGAGGGGCCTTTTATTGCCCGAATACCTATTTTTAGTGACACGAGAACAACTTTTTCGTGCCATAGGATGCCAATATCATCAAAAATGGTTACCTTTGTGCTGCAGTATGGATATTGCAACCATACATCAATAGAAACACTAATTAAAACAAACAAGACTATGGCTTACGTAATTGGCGATGACTGTGTTGCTTGCGGCACATGTATTGACGAATGCCCCGTGGGTGCCATCTCTGAGGGCGAGAAGTATTCTATCAATCCCGACGAGTGCACCGAGTGCGGTACTTGCGCTGACGCATGTCCCTCTGGCGCAATCTCTCTGTAAGAAGCTTGCGCGCACACGCGCGTACCTTTATTATTATTACCGGAGAAATTCAAAATCCCTTGCCATACGTGGCGGGGGATTTTTTTTGTTGTACATGGGTCGTATGCATGAGGCTGTGGAGCTGACTCTCATGCCCGTTGGGGACTTGGGCCTGCGCCTGCTGATGATGAACTTTGTGCCCGGACGGAATCTGTCTGCGCTTTCCTCGATGCTGCGTGCCCATTGTGGCGGATAGGGAGGTTACTTTCCATAGGAAGTGGGGGCGCTTTCTATAGTAGAAGAAAAATTCTCCGTATGAAAATTGGTTATACGCTGATATGTAGTATGTTGGGCGTTGGTGGATACGATGTGCTTTTCCATAGTATATGCTTGCCTTTCACTGATTAAGTCCGTACCTTTGCAATGGGCAAAGTTGCAAGGACACTGCAGCCGGCCGTATATATAATGTGTGTAACGATGCAAAGGCATTAACTTAAAACACCTAAATCGTATGAGAAACATTCTGTCGACATTGTTTGCGTTCCTCCTGGTTACATTGGTGTATGGACAGGGTAAGGAGAGTTTTATTCAAGGAGGCTTCAGGTACACCATCGACAGGTATGGCGACGTGTATATATCTGATGCCCGGGATAGCGTTGCGGTTCCGCTGTCTGAGGACGGTACGCTGGTCATCCCCTCTTCGGTGGAGTATGGGGATACGGTGTATCATGTCAAGATGATAGATAGTGGAGCGTTCGGCTGCATGCCCGACATTAAGCATGTCATCATCAGCGAGGGGATAGAGCAGTTCGGTAAGTACAGCTTCTACAGATGCACCAAGCTGGAGAGCATACACTTTCCCTCAACGTTTTGGACCTTTCCCGAATGTAACGAATTTCTCATAGGCTGCTGCAATCTGAAGCGCATAACCGTGGACGAAAGGAACGAAGACTATGCCTCTCCTGACGATTGTAATGCCATTGTCCGTAAGGACGAGAAGAAGCTCATCTTCGGTTGCCTCGGTACAAATATCCCGCCAACGGTCACTGCCATTGACTTCGGGGCATTCGGTCAGTGTGAGAAGCTGGAGAGTATTGTCATACCTGAGGGGGTGCGTGTTATAGAGCCTTGTGCTTTTAGGAATTGTGTCAATTTGAGGGAAGTGTCTCTTCCCAACTCCTTGGAGGGCATCGGGTATAGTGTCTTTAATGGCTGCATGAGCCTTGAGTCGGTGACAATACCTCCGAACGTGTCCGAGATACGGGGGCATGATGGCTTTTACGCAGTGTGGAACCTCTTTGGCGGATGCTATAACCTGAAGGAGGTACGCGTGGACAAGCGTAATCGAACCTTTGACTCGCGCAACAACTGCAATGCCTTGGTGCATACTGCCACGGACGTGATAGTGGCAGCCTGTGGTGCCTCGGTCATAAACAAAAGCATCAGGGGAATAGGCGACTTTGCTTTTGCTCACAGTTCTGTCAGGAAGATAAGGATACCCAAGGGCGTGCGCCGGATAGGCAACGGTGCTTTCTGGATGTGCGAGGCCTGCAACGACATTTCCGTGGACCCACGTAATCCGGTCTATAATTCCAAGGACAACAGCAATGCCATCATAGAGACCGCTACCGGACGACTGATGCACGGCTGCCGCCTGACACGCATACCGGATAATGTCCGTGAGATAGGCGACTCGGCTTTCTATGGTGTGCGCCTTCCATCCCATCTGATTATCCCGGAGGGCGTGGAGACCATCGGCACGTTTGCTTTCACCCGCTTTTGTGGTCTGGAGTATGTCAAGATGCCGTCTACGCTTAAGTTGATTAGGCAGAATGCCTTCGGCTATTGCGAACACTTGTGCTATGTAGACATGTCCCTGTGCAGCCCCAAGGCAGAGATGTTTGCCTTCTCCGGCTGCAAACGCTTGGACATGGTAGACTTTTCTCCTAACATGGGTGACATACACCAGTTGTCCTTTTCGGGATGCCCGTGTGAGAAGTGGGTGGAGGCGCATGCTCAGCAGGTGAACGGAGGCCTCTCGCAGGAGGGCTTGATAATGAGGAGTAATAAGGAACAAAACTACTGATATGTTGAAAGGACTTGTAATCTGTTGCCTTGCAGCATTGTTCCCTGCCGTGTGGACCAAGGCAGACTCTACGTTCGTGGAGTGTGGTATCATGTACAGGCTCATCACTGAGGACTCCGTCAATATAGTGGCGCGCGAAGGCGGCTATCCTGCCGGGACGTTCAAGGATTCAGCCCTCTGTGTCCCTGCCCGGGTCAGTCACGAGGGCAGGACGTACCACGTGCGTAGCATAGGACGGGAGGCTTTTGCGAAATGTAGTGCCATCAAACATGTTGTCATTTGTGAGGGTATAGAGGAGATACACGATTATGCTTTTGCCCTGTGCGCCAATATGGAGTCAATAAGCATACCGTCCAGTGTCAGGGACATTGGGGAGTATTCCCTGTCGTTTTGTGTGAGCCTTACCTCCATCTCTGTGGATGAGGCAAACGAGACCTTCGACAGCAGGGATGGGTGCAACGCCATAATCCGTACCAAGGGAGACCGCCTGTTGGCTGCATGCAAGGGGACAAGGATTCCGTCTTCCGTTGACCGCATAGACGGCAGTGCATATAAAGGCTGCCTCATAGACTCCGTCATCATTCCCGACGGTGTGAGGCAGATATGCGAATATGCGTTCTCCTATTGTCCCAGGCTGACAAGGGTCCATATCTCTTCTACGGTGGAGATGATAGACGAAGGCATGTTCTATGAATGTCCCAACATCACCTCAATTACCGTGGACGAACGCAACAAGGACTATGACAGCAGGGGCGGATGCAATGCCATAATCAGTGGGGAGTGCCTTGTCAGAGGTTGCAGCACCACCATTATTCCTGCCGGAGTGGAAGTAATAGGCCGCGCAGCCTTCTATCAGTGCACCGGTCTGCGGAGCATCGTCATACCTGAGGGGGTGACAGATATTCAATCCTCGGCATTCAGCGATTGCTCCTCTCTCAAGCATGTCAGCCTTCCGTCCACCCTCACGTATCTTGAACCTTGGGGAGGCAGGCAGTTCCACGGCTGCACGTCGCTGGACAGTATCTATATTCCGGCCAACGTCGATACACTGAATAGCAATGCTTTCTCCTGTTGTACATCTCTATGCTCCATTGTCGTGGACCCGAAGAACAAGAAGTTTGACAGTCGCGACGGGTGCAATGCCATCATAGAAACGTCAGAAGACAGACTTATAGTCGGTTGCAACAGTACCGTCATACCGGAAGGGGTCTGGCTTATTTCAAATGAGGCTTTCGCCGGGAGCGGTATCACGTCCATCAACATTCCTGCCTCGGTGACGTCCATTGATTCCATGGCATTCTTTCGCTGCGACAGACTGATGTCCATAACTGTTGCCCCGGACAACAAGACCTACAAGTCGGACGGTTCCAACTCCATCGTGGAGAGAAAGACAGGCCGACTGGTTCTCGGCTGCGCCACTACACGCTTCCTTCCCGAAGTGACCTCCATAGGGGCGTATGCCTTTGCCGGTACGCCTGAGGTGCTTGTCCTTCCGGAGGGAATAAGGGATATAGGTATATGCGCCTTTTTCTGGTGCAGGGACTTGCGTTCTGTAGTCATTCCTCGTAGCGTGAAGCACGTCGGCCGTGGGGCATTCTACGGGTGCAGCCGGCTGTTTGGTAAGGTCTTTATGGGCGATGACGTCAAGATAGATTAGTGGGCAGCGATGCTTCGGCCTATTATAGTAAGTGCAGCCACTCCCGTTGATGGAATGGCTGCACTTACTATACCATATTATATATATATATAGCGGGAAGCGACAGCTCCCGGTCATAATGTCGGACGCTTACTGCAGTTTGCCCAAAGCATCCTTGATGCGCTTGATGGCCTCGATGATGTTCTCGTCGCTGGTGGCGTAGGACATGCGGAAGCACTCGGGAGAGCCGAAAGCATCGCCGCCGACGGTGGCCACGTGGCCTACCTCCAGGAGATACATGGCCAGGTCGTTGCTGTTGTTTATGACACGGTCGCCATACTTCTTGCCATAGAAGCTGCTGCACTTGGGGAACAGGTAGAAGGCACCCTGGGGATTGTTAACCTCCAGGCCGGGCACCTCCTTGGTGAGCCGTACGATGAGGTCGCGACGACGCTCGAAGGCCTGACGCATCACTTCCACACACGTCTGGTCGCCTGAGAAGGCAGCCTCGGCGGCTTTCTGGCTGATGGAGCAGGGTCCGCTGGTGTACTGGCCCTGGAGCTTGTTGCAGCCCTTTACTATCCACTCAGGCGCGGCGATGAAACCTATGCGCCAGCCAGTCATGGCGTATGCCTTGGACACACCGTTGATGATGACTACGCGGTCCTTGATGTCGGGGAACTGGGCTATGGAAGCATGCTCGCCGACATAGTTTATGTGCTCGTATATCTCATCGGCTATGACGATAACGCGTTCGTGGCGCAGCAGCACGTTCTTCAGCCCCTCCAGTTCCTCGCGGCTGTAGACGGAGCCGGTGGGGTTGCTGGGAGAGCACAGTATGATGGCGCGTGTCTTGGGCGTGATGGCAGCCTCCAACTGTTCTGGAGTTATCTTGAAGTCCTGTTCTATGGTGGAGGGAATGAACACGGGAGTGCCGTCGGCCAAAAGCACCATTTCGGGGTAGCTCACCCAGTATGGAGCAGGGATGATTACCTCGTCTCCGGCGTTCACGAGTGCCATGATGGCGTTGCAGACGCTCTGCTTGGCTCCGTTGGAACATAGGATTTGCGAGGGCAGGTAGTCCAGGTCGTTCTCGTTCTTCAGCTTGGCCACGATAGCCTTCTTCAGGTCGGGATAGCCCGGAACCGGGCTGTAGCGGCTCCAGTTCTCCTCGATAGCCTTGATGCCGGCAGCCTTGATGTGGTCGGGAGTGTTGAAGTCGGGCTCGCCCACGCTCATGTTGATGATGTCGATGCCCTGCGCCTTCAATTCGCTGCTCTTCTGGCTCATGGCCAGGGTAGCGCTGGGGGTCAGACGTTGCAGTCTGTCAGAAAGAACGTTACTCATGATGATGTATCGTTAGGTTAGTGAATGATGTCTGTTGTACTTTGCGTCCGGGCTTGGTCAGAGCTTGTGCCCCATGCGCAGTTTCTTGGTCTCCAGGTATCGGCGGTTGTACTCGTTGGGAGTGATCACCACCGGCACGTTCTCCACGATGTCCAGTCCATAGCTTTCCAGGCCCACGCGCTTGACAGGATTGTTTGTTATCAGGCGGATCTTGCCTATGCCCAGCTCGCGCAGTATCTGTGCCCCCACGCCATAGTCGCGTTCGTCGGCACGGAAGCCCAAGTGTATGTTGGCATCCACGGTGTCGTCGCCCTGCTCCTGTAGCTTGTACGCAGCTATCTTGTTCATCAGTCCTATGCCGCGTCCCTCCTGTTGCAGGTACACCACTACGCCCTTGCCTTCGCGGTCGATCATCTGCATGGCCCGGTGAAGTTGCTCTCCGCAGTCGCAGCGCTTGCTGGCAAAGATGTCGCCCGTCATGCAGCTGGAGTGCATGCGCACCAGCACCGGTTCGTCCGTAGTCCACTCTCCTTTGAATATGGCTATATGCTCCAGGCCGTTGCTCTTTTGGCGGAAGGGGATTATGCGAAAGTGTCCGTATTCGGTGGGCAGGTCGGCCTCCACGCCCTTCTCCACCAGGCTCTCCTGGCGGAGGCGATAGGCTATGAGGTCTTTGATGGTGATGATGCGGATGCCATGCTGGCGCGCCACCTCTTTTAATTGAGGCATGCGTGCCATGGTGCCGTCCTCGTTCAGTATCTCTATGAGGGCAGCCGCCGGTTGCAGGCCGCTCATGCGTGCCAGGTCAATGGCAGCCTCGGTGTGTCCCGCCCTTTTCAGCACGCCTCGGTCCTGGGCATAGAGCGGATTTATGTGGCCGGGGCGGCCGAAGTCCGCCGGCTTGCGGCTCTTGTCGGCCAGGGCGCGTATGGTGGCGGCACGGTCGTGCACGCTCACACCAGTGGTGCAGCCCTCCAGCAGGTCCACCGTCACCGTGAACGGAGTGCCCAGCATGCTGGTGTTCACCTGTACCTGATAGTCCAGCTCCAGCTCCTTGGCGCGTGATATGGTTATCGGGGCGCACAGCACGCCACGCCCGTTACGCAGCATGAAGTTCACCTTCTCCTCGGTGATGAGTTCCGCTGCGGTGATGAAGTCGCCCTCGTTCTCTCGGTCTTCGTCGTCCACGACGATCACGAATTTTCCAGCCCGGAAGTCCTCCAGAGCCTCCTCGATGCTGCTAAGTCCTATTTCCTTGTCCATTATCTGTGTTGTTGTTTATTCTGCTGATGATGAATGTGCCTTGTTGCTGTATCTGCCCCAGGTCCTGGTACAACCTGATGCGGAACACCCAGATGCGTATCCACAGGATTATGCCTACGGGTAGGAAGATGCCCGCGGCCATGTTCTTGCGCTTGCTGTGGAATGGCTGTGTGTGAGCGTCGGTGTACAGTATGGGCATCTCGTTCAGTGCTCCTATGATCACGGCATCCCGGCTGTTGTGCAGTTCGTCGATGATGGCGTCCAGCCTGTCCCTCAGCTCGCGCACCACGTGGTCTTCGTGATAGTTGAAGAAGATGGCATAGTACGAGGGCATGGTGAGCAACCGCTTGTTTGCGCTGTACCGGTTGCAGTCGTGTATCAGGTCGGCAAGTCTTTGTGTCAGGGCCGGATAGTCCGGGTCGTGGATGATGATCTCCTTCTTGTTGAGCTTGCGCTTGGTGCGCATGCCCAAGAGACGCTTGAAGAACGTCTGGTATCCCTCTATGTTGAACACCACGCTGTCCTTGTTGGCCTTGCTGATGAGAAACAGGCCTATCGGAGCCAGCACCATGGAGCTGAGCCAGATGCCGAACCACACGGCCCACTCGCCTGTCTTGGCCATTTTTTCGCCTGCGGCATTGACGATATAATAGAAGATGAACACCAGTACGCTCACCACCACCGGCACGCCCAAACCGCCCTTCCTGATGATGGCACCCAGCGGTGCGCCTATGAAGAAGAATATCAGGCAGGCCAGGCTGAGGGTGAATTTCTTGCGCGCTTCCATGTGGTGGCGGCGCAGGGTCAGGTTGGTGTTCTCTGTGGTCATGCCACGGTATTCAAACTCGGCCTGTGTGCTTTGTGCGGTGTTCAGGGCTGTCTTCACCACGGTCTTCCTCTGGTCGGGGCTGAGGTGTGCGTAGGTGCTGTCCAGGGGCTGTAGTTCCGCCACCCTGGCCATCAGTCCGGCCGAGTCCTTGCACTCTGCCGGGAACACTCCCTTCAGGTACTGTCTTTTGGCCACGGAGCGTATGTGTTGCCCCAGGCTGTCGCTTACGTGGTTCAGCGAGTCTATGCCGCTGAGTATCTTGCTCAGCTCTTTGGTCTTGGCATCGCCGTTGAACAGGTTGGCGTCCATCATGTTGAAGTTGGCGTCGAAGGGTATCATGGCCTCCTCCGTGTGGAATGTCTCCCTCATGTACGGGATGTTGGCCTGCAGCATGTTGCCCGTCTGGTTGTCCACGTCCTTGAACCGCTCTCCTTCGTGCAGGGTCAGTTTCAGATGCTTGTGGTCGGGGGTGCTTTGCAGGCGTGCCGAATCGGCCAGGACTATCTCCATCTTGTCGTATCCGCTCTCGGTGCTATAGATCATCACTCCGTAGAGCATGCCCGTCTCCTGGTCCTTTCGCTGCACAAAGATGCTGTAGCCCGGTATGTCGCTGTAGAAGATGCCCTCGGGAATCTCCAGTTCCGGAGACTTCTGCCTCATGCTCCATAGCAGCGTGGCCAGCTGACGTGTGGCCTGGGGCTGTACGCGGTCCTGGAAATAGAAGCTGGCTACGCACACAAGCGACGTCGATACCAATATGGGGCACAGGATGCGGACCAGAGGGATGCCTGCCGCTTTCATGGAGAGTAGTTCCAACTGTTCGCCCATGTTGCCGAAACTGATCAGCGAGGCCAGCAATACGGCCAGCGGCAGTGACATCGGCACGAGGGTGAGGCTTGCGTAGAAGAAGAATTCGGTCAGGATGTCCCAGCCGAGACCCTTGCCCACGAGGTCGTCCATGTATTGCCACAGGAACTGCATGATGAAGATGAACAGGCAGATGAAGAACGTTCCTGCAAACAGCATCAGGAAGTTCTTCAGGATGTAGAGGTCCAGTTTCTTTATTACTCTCATGCGCGCCCGTGTACACTTAACCGCGCAAAGGTACTATATTGGTCTGATATTGTAGGTCGCATGGGCGCTAAATGCTTTTTCTTGTAAAAAAAGCCCGCAAGTCTTTGGCTGTTTCGAAATAAAGTCATACCTTTGCACCCGCAACGCCGCAAGAACGGCCATGTTCGGTGCGGATGGTAATGGCGGGATAGCTCAGCTGGTTAGAGCGTCGGATTCATAATCCGAAGGTCAAGGGTTCAAGTCCCTTTCCCGCTACGCAAGAGAGAAGGAATTGCCGAGAGCAGTTTCTTCTCTCTTGCTTGTGTATGTAAGAGGTTACTGGAGCGAGGTAGGTTGTCGTGCGCCGGCCCCCTTCTGTTTCCGGGTCAGCGGATTTTGGGTCAGCGGATTTTCCCG
>DBLZ01000043.1 GCA_002297545.1 Prevotellaceae bacterium UBA711
AGGGGCAACAAGACGTCAGCCCAGGGCAAGCGAAGCGGCGCCCTGGGTATTATGTCCATCCACAATCTTACGCCCTGAAGGGGCATAAGCGGTAATGTAGTGGTGTCCGGGTGTTGAATATCAATGTTTTTATCCTTTCAGGGCGCACGTCCTTTGGCTAACTATATCCCCGGTGCGCCGCTTCGCTTGCACCGGGCTGGCCGCTTGTTAGACTTTCAGTCCGTCCCGTTTGTCTGATGGGGCGTCGGGCTTTCATATAAAGTTGGTGTCGGCCGTCCAAGGGGGCGTTGCCTGGCCTTACCAACCCGAAATACCCGCTGCCCACAATCGTCCCTTGGGGCAGGCCTGTTTCCCACGCCGTCGGCCCTTGCCGCACGTTTTTGTCAGTATAAGGCTTGGGCTATCGGGATAGTTTTTGTAAATTTGTACCTGCTTTTATTGCCTTACACCAAGATTATGAACACAGAACGACAGATAATCCTTGCCGGTGTGCTGTGCTGTGCCGTGTGGTGCAGCGCCCGGACTGCGGTCTCCGGAGCCGGTACGGAGGCGATGCCGCAAATGGCCGATTCCCTGGCGAAGCAACGCCCCGACCATGTCAACAATGCCGAAAGTACGTGCTTTCCGGCCGTTTTCAACCAGGACGGAGGGTCGTGCGGCTCAGCCTCGCGCATAGGCTATATGTTTACCCACGAGATCAATGCCTTCCGCGGTGCGGACGCCAGGTTGCCTGAGAATGTCTATCCTACGCACTTCACATGGCTGCTCACCAACAGCCATTCGGGCAAGGAGGGCATGGCCATGGCCAACGGCGTGCCCAACTCTGTGGTCTACGGCGGCACCACCTATTCCAAGGTGTTCGGCAACCAGGACTGCGGGCAGGCCGACTTCGGATGGATGCAGGGCTACGACAAGTGGTATTCGGCCATGTTCAACCGCATCTCCCACAACTCCTTCTCGCCATACGGCCTGGATACAGAGCAGGGACGCGAGTATGTGAAGCATTGGATCTGGAACCACAACGGGGACAAGGACTACCATGTCGGGGGCATCGCCGGCATAGGTGTGGCCAGTGCTTGCCGCCAGGCCCCCATAGCTGCCGACCCTGAGGGCCGCAACGAGGCCGCAGGAGTGGTGGGGATGAAGTACGTCACGCGTTGGGGCGACGGTGTGGACCATGCCCTGACCATTGTGGGATATGACGACCGCGTGGTCTTCGACCTGGACAGCAACAACGTCTATGGCGAGAAAGACAAAGACGAATGCGGCGCCTGGATTATCGTCAACTCGTGGGGCAACGGATGGGCCAACAAGGGCTTCATCTATTGTCCGTACAAGTACGGTTTCCCCGTCCGTCAGCACGAGGGCGGCGCCTGGCACCCCGAGTTCTATCACGTCCGCAAGAACTACCGTCCCTTGCGCACGCTTCGTCTGCGCATGGCCTACGGCAGCCGCAGCGAGCTGAAGCTGATAGTGGGTGTCTCCTCCGACCTCAGTGCCACAGAGCCGGAGGCTACCGTGGAGATGGAACACTTCAAGTACGCCGGCGACGGCCGTTCCGGGCAGGCCAAGAACGGCAAGGAGGCCTACACCCCCATGCTGGGCAAGTGGGCCGACGGCACCATGCACACGGAACCCATGGAGTTCGGCTACGACCTGACTGACATCTCGGCGGGCTTCGACACACGTCGCCCGTTGAAATACTTCTTCATCATCGAGACCCTTCCCACTGCCTTCGCATCGGGCACGCTGTATGACTGCTCCGTGCTCGACTATGAGTTCGACCGCCGGGGCATAGAGACCCCGTTGCTCACCGGACCGGCACGCACCATCCTTAGCGGAGGGCACCGCACCGTGGTGTCGGCCGTGGTGCAGGGCGAACCGTTCTTCGCTCCCGTCAACCTGCGCCCTGCCGGTGGCACCCGTCTGGCATGGGATGCTCCGCAGCCCACTCACTACGCGCGTACATCTTATATACTATATAGGGGCGACATCCCTGTGGACACCCTGCCACCCTCAGCCGTAAGCTATGACTGCCCCGATGCCCGGGACTCATACTCCGTAGCTGCCATGTACAGTTATCCCGTGGGGAAGGACTCCACCGCCACGGCACTCTCTGCCCGCACGTCAGAGAGGCGTCCCATGGGGCGGGAGAGCACCGTGTTCCATGCTATGGACTTGGAGAACGGAGGCCTGGTAATCCCCGATGTCTTCCGTACGCATTACGACAACGCCACCATAGAATACTGGCTGAAACCACGCACATGGCGCAGCTGGAACCAGGCATGCGGAGCCGGATGGGGGCACTTCCTCATCCATGCCAACGACAACGGTGCCCTCACGGCCGGCTGGGATTGCGACAACCGCATCGACACGGAGGGCGGTATCATCACCCCCGGAAAGTGGTATCACCTGGCCTTTGTCGTCTCCCGCGACACGCTCACCGTTTATGTCAACGGCGAGGAGACAGGAACCCTGGTCAGCAAGTCGCGCCGGGGCATAGGCGGCTTTGGCAACTTCTCCTTCTCCACGGACCAGTCCGGTTCCATGGACGGCGAACTTGCCGAGGTGCGCGTGTGGAAGGAGGCACGTTCAGGCCGACAGATCAACGATATGATGAACGTACGCTTCGAGCAGGCCGGCATTCCCTCCACCATGCTGGCCTATTATAAGGGGGAAATGTTCTCCAGAGACAGCACCGGCTGTTGGCGCGACTTTGCCGGCGAACACCATGCCCGTATGCAAGCCTATGGCACCCACCGCGAGGTTCCGTGCGATCTGGCCTTCGATGTTCCGGTCGAGGCGGGTCTGGACATCCTTTGCCGCGACTCCGTTCTGTATGCCGGCCGAGAGTTTGAACTTCAGGCCATAGCTTCTCCCGCCATAGCCTCTGTCAGATGGAATGTTCCGGATGCCGGCATCAGGGACATGGAGCTGAGCCGAGTTTCCCTGCTGTTTGCCGTCCCCGGGCGCCATACCGTCAGACTGCAAGGGCAGACGGCCGACGGCAGCAACATTGAGGTAGAGAGGCATCTCGATGTCATGCCCGTCAAGGGCAGCGCCGCTTTCCTGCCCATACACAGGTTTGCACGTGCCGGAGAACGTATCAGTTTCCATCCTGTCACACCCGTGCCGGGTGGCCGTTACCGCTGGACCATGCCCGGAGCTGACACTAAGGTTGCCTGTACGCAAAGCGCTGCCGCCACCTACGAAGTGGCGGGTGTCTACCCTGTGAACATGAGGGTTACCGACCCGCTCAGTGGCAAGACCTTGCGCAGCACCTACAGGCTGACTGTAAGGAACGTAGCGCCGGAGGTGCATTTCGACCTCTCGGCACGTGTGGTGCAAAAGGGCACCCGTGTGGTGCTGACAGACCGCAGCCGTTTTGCGCCCACCGGCTGGCAATGGCGGATAGACAGTCGCCGGGACAGCCTGAGGCTCGAGGGCAAGAGGGTGGAGATGGTGATGGACAGGCCCGGCGTGTACGATGTAACGCTGACGGCCTCCAATGCCGAGGGCTCCAACGTGCTGACCGGGAAGCAGATGCTCATAGTGTGCAATGCCGACAGTCGGAACGGACTCAACTTCGGCCGCGACGAGGCTTCCCTGACCACAGTGCAACCGCTGTGGGAGGGTACCACATCGGAGATGACCATAGACTGGTGGATGAACGCCTCCACGCAGGACCGCACCTCCGGCATGGGACACTCACGCGGCACATGGCAGATGACGGCCAACAAGCACGGCCGCCTGACATTCTCGGCCGACAGCGCAAGTGTCCATTCCGGCAACGGCTTCATCCTGCCAGGCAGCTGGCATCACTATGCCGTCACCTTCGACGGCGGACGGGTTTGCTTCCTGCGCGATGGAGAGTTGTGCCATGCCGACACCCTGCGGCGCAACAAGCAGGTCGTTTCTTCTCTGCCCGCCGCTCCCTCGTTCGGCATGGGCGGAAAGGACAGACCCATGAATGCCGTGGTGGACGAGTTGCGCGTGTGGAAGAAGGCCTTGACGGACACTGCTCTGCAGGCGCGTTGCAATGCGCCTTTGGCCGACATCCCCGCCGCCGAGAGGGAGGGCATGCTGGTGCTCTATTATTCGTTCGATCAGAATGGTGGCGACGTGCTCGATCTTACGTCCCGCTCCAACAACGGCCGGCGTACATCCTTCGGGCCCGACGGCGATGCCTGGGGTCTCTCCATGGGTGTGTTCTGCCTGAGCCACGACGCTTGGCCCAAGGGCAAATGACATAGAGAGGGTGTGTCAAAATGTGATTTAGGGTCGCAATGTTCCACATCGCCCGCCTTATAAGTCGTGGGTATAGGTGCGGGCTCCTTGGGCCTTCAGCCCGATGCATAGTGGATAGCAATCTGTTTGCGTATATCTCCATTTTGACACGCCCTCGTATATTCAGGAATATATTCTACACTCACCGTGGGACTCAGGCCGGCCGGCTGTCGCGATGTGGCGTAGATAACGGCGTGGCTGTGTTCAGTTGTGGATTTGAAGGCTGGCTACGGCTGCCGCGCTGCCGAAGTCGTAATCGTAGCTCAGTTGATACATTTTCCCTACCTGTACGTCGGTATATGTGGCGGGAGTGGTGGAAAACTCCGCCCCGTCGGTGTTGACGGCCTGCAGATGATAGGTGAAGCCCTGGCTGTCGACCGAGAAGTATGCGTTGGTGCCGGACTGCTGCAGGGTGACATCCTTGCCGTTGGCGTGCAGAACAAAACCGTACGAAGAGAACAACTCGTCGAAGTGGTCGGGCAGGCTGAATGTGACCGCATAATTGGTCATGGGCACGCTGCATCTGCAATAGACCACCTCGTCCTCTATGGCCGTCACCGTAGTTTCGCCGTAGTAGCATGCCTCGCCCCTGCCGTCGTTGGCCGTCTGCCAGGTGTCTTGATTGGGGGTGAAGGCTTTGACGGTGTACGTCACACCGCCCTCCAGCGTCACCTTGTCGGGCACGGCACCGGCGGCATATTCCTGATACACGGTGCCGTCCGGCGTGAGGATCTGTATGGACAGTCCCGGACTGACGGCACGGGTTACAGTGATCTGCGGCATGTTTTCATACGTGAGGTCGAGGATCATCGTGGCCTTGCCGGCATGTGTCACTTCGTCCTGCGAGCAAGAGGCCAGCAGGATGGTGGCGGCTGATATGATGAGTGTTGCTCTCTTCATTCTGCGTAGTAGTATCTGAGGTAATAGATGTAGCTGTAGGTGTTTCCGGCACCGTAGCTGTTGTTTGCGCTCGCCTGGGTTACGGGCGACGTGGTCGTGAAGGAAGCCACATCCTCGTATGTGATCTGCTTGTATCTGCCGCATGTCTCGCGGAAATACTGGTGAGAGCCGAAAGACATGCTGAGCGTGGTGGTTGCGATGCCGCTGTTGGCCAGTGCCTTGTAGGGTGCCCTTATCTTCACTCCGGCCGGAACGGCAAACCGGCTGCAGCTGATGCTCTGCGAGCCTGTGCTCATGTAGCCCAGCATCACACGGTCATCGTACCATGTAATCTTGCCCGAGTTTGTCCAGTTGTCCTTGTTCTGGGGGCCGAATTCGCAGGGCAGGCCTGTGACGTACACCGTGTTGGAGGCAGTGGCCTCGGCCATGCCGAAGTTCACGGAAGCGGCCAGGGTGTGCCCGTCCAGTGAGGGTGTGAGGTCCTGTTGGTCGGCAAAGGAGAACACGGTGCCCTCTGCCCCGGAGTCGGTTGACGAGGCGTTGATGGTTGTGCCGGCCAGTGTTGTGGTGAGTGTGGCGGCATACAATGGATTTTGCCACAGCGAGGGCACTATGTTTACGCTGACCCTGGGAGAGTAGACCGTATAGGGGTCGCAGGCGTTGGCTCCCGTCACGTTGCCGTCGAGGTAGAGCGAATAGGACGTGTGGCAGGAGGTGGTGACCCGTATGTCCGGGTTGCCTACGGTGAAGGTGCGTGCCCCTGTCCTTGCTGCCTTGCCGTCTTGGATGAGGTAGTACGTGGCGGTGTATTCTCCGGCCGGGAGGTAGGGCCATCCGCTTGCGTTGGTCCCGAAGCTGGATTTCAGTTCTCCTGTGCCTTCTACGGTGCGGCAGACGTTGTTGGCTGCGTCTGTCACCTCGGCTCTCCACCTCATGCCGGGGTAGCCGTTGCCGAAGGTGATGTCCGTGCCCTGCAGGCATCCGTTGGCATCGTAGTTGTGAGCCGGGCTTACCGTCGGGAGCGGCAGCCAGGAGAGCGGTATGGTCTGCTCCATGGTGACGGTTTCCACCTCCACGGCGGATATGTCTATCACGGAGGAGGTCTCCGGATCGGGCAGGTAGAGCGTTATTATGGCATGGTCGGCGCGCTCGAAGGTGGTGGGCAGACTTTCCGAGGTGAGTTCGATGGACACCGGCCTGCCGTTGTCGTTGCGGACGCAACCAAAGAAGGAGATCTTCGGGCTGCTGCCGGCGGGGAAGTAGATGCTGCTGGCCTCCTGCCTGGGGGTGATGTCCATGGAGTACGCTCCCAGTTTCACCTTCACTCCGTAGTCGCTGTAGAACTTCTCGAAGCGTGCCTTTTCATCGGCATCGCGGCCAAAGCGCACGGATACCAGAGCGTTGCCCACGCGGCATGGTATCATGGCCGAAGATGTCTTGCCGTTCTCTATGACGGCCTGTGCCGTACCCACGTAGTAGGGCGCATCGCGGCCGATGGGCACATCCTCGCCATAGCGTGCCGTGATGTCGTAGGTGCCGATGGGCAGGTCCATGCTTTCCACGAACTTGCCGTCGTATGTCGGTTGTGAATTGCCGGTGCGCCGTATGGTCAATGCAAACTTTTCGGCCAACGGCTTGCCAAGTTCCGAGGGGGTGGCGCGTGTCCCGGTCGTGACACCGCACTCCGTTGCCGAGGTTATGGCGAACCGTACGGTACCGTCAGGCAGAGCTGCAGGCTCCTCGCCTGTGCATGCCCAGGCAAGAAACATCGTGGCCAATAGTGTTATAGCATTGAAGATATGTCGCATGGCGTGATTCGGTTATTCGTATATCAGTTTTATGTTGTCCAGTGACAGGGCGCTGCCTACGCCGCCGGTGAAGTAGTCGCCGTACTTGCTGGACGTGGCCACAACCTGTATGTGTGTGGGTGCCAGTTCGGTGTTCTTGTACTGGAGGGTGATGGTTTCCGAGGTCCAGCTTGGCACGTTGCTGCCCTGTGTCATGTCGCCGTAGGCTATGACGTGCGGATTGCTGGGGGAGAACAGGTGCTGTTCCGCTCCGGGCCGGGTGCGGATGACTATGGGGTAGGTCTCGCCCTGGTAGGTCTCTTCCTCTCCGTCCTCAAGGTGCCACAGGGCTATGTAGACATGGCACGAGTCGGGGCGCCCCATCAGGTAGCGCAACTTTTCGTCGCCTATCCTGCTGATGTCCGACGTGGTGTACTTGTAATCGAAACTCATCTTGGTGGGGAAGCCTGTGAACGGGCGTCCGAAGCCCAGGATGCCGTTGGTGCCGTCGGTCTTCAGGTATTTGCCGGTGAAGATGTTGCCGGCGGCGAAACGTATGACTATCCACTTGGACTCCAGATACGCTGCCCGGCCGCGGCCGGTGCTGGTATCGTCGGTGGGCACGGAATTGCTGTTGCCCACGGTGGTGGCGCCGCGGTTGCCGGTGTCCCAGTACGGTGTTTCGCCCGTGCCCCAGGGGCACAGGAGCTTGCTGTTGCCGGCATCGGTGCTCCAGTTGTCGAAGTCGGAGTTGGGCAACTGCTGCATGGCTATGGTGGATACCTCCTGCTCGCCTGTGGTGCTGCTGCCGGCGCTTACCTTATACATATAGCGGGTGGCGGGCTGCAGACCGGTGACGGTGACGGAGTAGGATGTGGTGGTGAGGGTCATGTCTCCGGCGGGTACGCTGTGCCAGGTGCTTTCCGTGGCGCAGCGGTACTCCACTTCCGGAACTACGCCATTGGGCTTGGTGCCCGAGATGGTCATGCTCGTGTTGCGTGGAAACGCCTTGGCGGTGGTCTCCACTGCTGCATCGGTATGGTACACGAGCACGTTCCACACCTGTATCTCGTCCCAGCCCGTCTGTACAACGAACTGGCGCATGTCGTAGAAGTCGAACGTCTCCTCGCGTGTGGGGTCGGGCAGCACTATGCCGTGCTCTCCGCCGAGAGTGAACTTGCGCACCTTTATCTTCCTCAGGTTTTGCGCACGGCTGACATACACGATGGCGTTGTGCTGCACCTCGTCTATCACTGCATTGCCCACCTGGTTCTCCAGCTCTATCTCGCGTTTCACCACTTGCTTCACGGTCACTGTCCACTCATAGTCCTGATAGGTGTGCACGGTGAACTTCACCGGCTTGCGGAAATCCACTCTGGTGTTCTTGCCGCTTGCAGGCTCCTTGAAGCCGTTGCGGGGGAAGCGGCTGTAGTCGTCGCAGGCCGTGGAGTCGGGCAGGATGAGGGGCGTGTCGGTATAGTCCACGTCCGGATTGTATGTGGTGCCCGTAGCGGTCAGCCTGGTGATGCGCAGATTGGCCAGGTTCACTGTGTCGCAGACATAGAGGGTCACCTCGCGTGCGTCCTTGTCGAAGACGGTGGCATAGTCTGCTCCGCCGTCGGCGTTGCACTGGCCCTCCACCTCCAATTCCTGGATCTGTCCGTACACGATGGGGTAGGGAATGTCGTCACTCACCTCGCAGGCACCCAGCAATATCGGTGCCACTATCCATGCTGTCTTCTTGAGTATGTTCATAGGTAATAGGTTACGCCGAATTTTATGCTGAAGAGATTGATCCTGAAGTTCGCGCTGGAGCTGTTCAGCTTGCCGTGCTCTATGTTGTTGGTGTTCTGGTTGCCCCACTTGAAGCGATAGCCGCCTACGTTCAGCATCACCTCGGCAGCCATGTAGTCGGTCAGGAACACCGTCATGCCGCCCCCGAGGCCTATCTCAAAGCTGTGCACTTTTTCATACACGGCGGTAAACGTGTCGTCGCGTCCCGTGGTGTTGCGTCCTTCGGAGAAGGTGTAGCTCAACTGGCACTCGCCAAAGAGACCGAATATCTTGCTCTTGCCTATGGGCAGATAGGAGCGCAGGAAGGCTGTGGTCTCGTAGTTGTGCTGCAGATAGTACAGATCCTTCAGGCTGATGTTCAGGTCCTCGCCCAGATTCAGGTCCATCTCGCCCAGGTTCAGGTAGTAGCGCTGATATGAGAAGCGTCCGCCCACGGCCAGGTTGTTGGTGAAGAAATAGCCGAAGTACGGGCCGGCCGAGAAGGTGTAGCCCTCGAAGTTGATGTCCTTCAGCACCAGATAGTTCAGGTTGTCGTTGTTCCACTGGTTCCATGCCACCTGTCCGCCCACCATCCATTGCCCTTTGGGTATGAACACGGTCTTCATGGCATCGCGGGTTATCATGCCTCGCTGTTCGGCATAAGACCTGCGCTTGCCCCGCTTCATGCGTCGGCTCTTGTGCAGTGTATCTGCCTGTAGTGTGTCGGTCGGCAGGCTGTCTGCCACTATGGCGGCTGTTGTGTCGGGACGTTGCTCCACTGCGGTGCTGTCCGCCGGGGTCTGTGCCTTGGAGCCTCCTGCCATAGACAGCATGAATGCGGCCACGAGGGTGTGTATGTACTTGTTTGTCATCTGATAAGGGGACTGTGCGTTTATGTGCGACCGCATCTGCCCGTACTATACGGCACGGACAGATGCGATGTGCATCGATGTTATGTCTTACTGCCTGACTGTCGGTGTGTCGCCATATTCCAGGGAGAGGTCATCAAGCAGGAGCGTTGATGAGTCGCTTCCGTAGAAGTAGTCGCCCCATCGGCTGGATGTGCATACGATCAGCAGGTGAGTGGGCTTCTGTGTCAGCGAGCGATATGCGAGGGGTATCTCGAAAGTCTTCCATGCATCGTCGCTGGTGTTCTGAGTCAACTCGCCGAATGCTATGACGCGCGGGTCGGTCTGCCAGTTTATGGCGGTGCTCATCTCATAGCCGTCGCTGTTGCTTGCGTTGGCCACCTTCATGTCTTCCGTCAGCAGTGCGCAGAATATCTGGCAGTTGTCGTTCTCACCCTTGGCTGCGGCGCCAATGCCCGAAGGCTGGTTGCCACGGTTGATGGCTCCTGTGGTGTACTTCATGTATCCCTTCAGGCTGGTGGGACGTGAGGTGAAAGGCACACCCCAGTTCAGTTCGGCACCGTTGGTACCTATCAGTTTCTCAAAGGTGCCGGTGAAGAGGCTGGCGGCAGCGAACTTTATGACAACGTATGTTGACTTCAGCTGTGCCGATGTGCCGTTGAAGGCTCCGTCGGTGATGCCTGTGGTCACATTCCACTTCTCTCCCAGCAGAGTGGAGCCGGGATTGCTGGTTGCCCAGTATGCCTCGCCTTCCGAGTTGGGGCTCCATGCCTTGCCGTCCAGGAACCAGGACTCGAAGCCGCTGTTCTGCAGTGCGGTGCTCGCCTCGGTGGTGAATGCCACGGGCTCGGAAGCCACCTCCAGGTCGGCGCCGCCATAGTGGAGACGATACTCGTATGCTGTGCCGGGGGTCAGACCCTTGAGGGAGGCCGTTACGTTGTCCTCGCCGTCCACGGTCAGTTCGCTGTTGGCCATCTCGTTCCAGGTCTCGGTGCCGCTCTGGCGCCACTGTATGGTGAGGGCGCTCTGGTCAAAACTCTCGGTCTTGGCGGTTATGGATGCGTTGAGCATGGCAAAGTTGCTCCAGGCATTGGCCTGGCGTGCCACCAGTGCTATGGCGCTCTTGGTGGGAACCTCGAAGGTGTAGGTATAGGTGTTGGTGCTCTCGTCCACGTCCACGGTGATGCCGGGCTTGTCGCCGCCGCCCAGCACACCGTCGTCGGCCAGCTTGAAGTTCAGGATATAGTGGTCGCGGGGCTGCACGTCGGTGAAGGCGCGTGTCAGGGAGTGCTCCACGTCGCTCTTGTTCACTACGTCGAGCTTGGCCTCGAAGTCACCGGCGGGGATGTAGCCCGACCTTGTGGTCTGGTTCATTACGAAGGCCAGGGGAGCCACATCCTGCAGGGAAGAGGTGATGGTGGCTGTGGCGCTCTTGAAGTTGTCCACGAAGGTCTGGTCAAAGGTCACTGTCAGCTTCACGTTGGCCTGTGTGCAGGTGATGCTGGCGGTCTGCAGGGTCTGAGGCTGCACGTTCACGGTGGTGGAGCCATAGTAGTAGGGGGCATCGAAGCCTGAGCCGCTGCCGTCCCAGTTGGCAGAGTGTGCCTCTATGGTGTAGGTGCCGGCGTCCAGGGCAATTTTGTCCTGGAAGGCTGCGTCGTTCTCAAAGTCGTCCGTGCTCTTTATCACGGCGCCGCTCTGGTCCTTGATTTCCACGCACAGCTGCTTGGCGTTGTAGTCGCCGGGGGCGGACACGGCGCGGGTGCCGCTTTCCGGAGTGTTGGTGGACACGAAGGACTGTATGCGCAGGGCCACATAGCCTTGGCTGCCGTTGACGTCAAGGTCCTGGCTGCATGATACCATTGCCGCAGCCATGATCACGAGGGATAATATGTACTGTATCTTTTTCATAGTGTTTACTGTGTCTATGCGTTATTCCTTGTTATTAAATGAACTACGGACTGCTTATTCCACAGTCAATACCACTTGTCCCTTCTTCACGTTGCCCTTCAGGTCGGTCACGCTCAGTTCTATGGTGTGGTCGCCGGGCAGGATGGCCAGCATGGTGAAGAAGTTGCCTATGGGGAACGTATATTCCTTGTCGCCCTCTGCGGGAACGTTCAGGGTCTGACCAAGGGCGCTGAACATGTCCACCAGATTTTGGCTGCCCACAACCTCGGTGCCGTTGATGAAGTCCGTGCCGTAGCCGGCGCTCAGGTCCTCAAGGGAGGAAACCATGTCGGCGTTGGTGGAAGCCATCTTCACTATGATGCTCTTGAAGCCGTTCTCGGCGGCCATGTAGGTATCGCCTGCTGCGGGGTCGGTGGTGAAGTCCACGGTCATGTTGCCCGGCAGGTTCAGGGTGATGGCATTCGTGTCGCCGCCTGGCTCGTCGGGATTGTTGGGAGTCTCGCCGCCGCCCTGGTTGGCATCCTCAACCTCCATGTCGAAATCCTCCTCGGTCTCCTCGAAGCTGATGTTTGCCGTCACGTTTATGCCGGTGATGTCGCCCTCGGTGCTCTCCACGGGACGGAAGTTGATCACGATGGCATCGCCGCCGGAGAAGTACTCGCTGTCGCTCTCATACTCCTCGCTGGCATTCTTCTTCGTCAGCACGTTGTTGGTGACTATGCGGCTGCCCTTTGTGGTGGTGCCCACGAAGTTCACCCTCAGCGAAGCGGTGTTCTCCTCGAACACCATATACTTGGTGGCGGGAGTGATGCCGTCTCTCTCGGAAGTATATACGATGGCAGACACGGTGCCGTCGTCTATGGACACCGTCCAGTCGCTGAAAGCCTGCTGGAAGTCGTCGCTGAAGCGCACGGTGAAACTGCCGTTTGCCATGCGGCAGGTGACGGTAGCCTCGGTGTTTACGGCCTTCATTATCTCAAATTCCTCGCGGCCGAAGTAGTAGGGCTCGCTCATGATCTTCTCCATGGCACCGGGTGTGTGGGCAGTGGCATAGTACCGGCCCACGGGCATCACCAGCCTGTTGGGCACCATTGAAGCCTTGTCGTAGGAGATGAACTCCTTGTTGTCCGTCAGACTGTAGATGGCCACGGGGAAATCCACGGTCTCCACGGCACGTGTCTTCACGCCCGCGTTCTTGGGCTTGGGCATCAGCTTGTCCACACCCAATGACATGGTGCCGCGGTCGGCGCCATCGAGGTAATCGTTCTCGTTCGTACATGATGCCAGGCACATGCCGAAGAAGGTTCCTGTCAATAGTATCTTGGAAATGTTCATAACGGTTGTCTGTGTGTGTTATTTAATAATGTGTTGTCTTCTGTTGCCTCGTCATCAGATCCAGTCCACGGGAACCTCTATGTCCACAGGCTTGTCGTTGGTGCTCTCGTCGATGGTGATCTCTATGCTCACACTGCCGCCCTCGGACGGAGTGTAGGAGGGATTGATGTTCATCTTGTAGCCCTTGTTGCGGCTCAGACGGAAGGTGCCCGTCTTGGTGGCCACCTGCTCCTTGTTGCTGCTGTTCACGTATTCGTCCTTGGCCGTGGTGGTGATGGTGAAACTGATGGTCTCGCCACCCTCGTTCAACTTCACGTACCAGGGCTCCACGTCGTTCTTCAGCCATGCCAGCGTTTCGCTGCCAAGGGCCTCGGTGCCGCTGAAACTTACGGTGTAATCGCTGAAATATGTGGCCATCTCCTCGTTGAAGTTCACCATGATGCGTCCGCAAGTAGGGGTGCACACCACCTCGATGTCCTCTCTCTGGTCTGCCTTGATGGTGCCGCTCTTCACGCCCTCCACATAGAACTCGTCGCGCGATGCGGCCGTCTCTCTGCCGTAGAATGCCTTCACCGTGTAGCCGCCGATGTCCATTGTCAGAGGCATCTTCGAGGCCACCTCGCTGCCCTTGCAGTTCAGGCGTTCGCGGCCGTCCTTGTCGGTCACCACCACGGTGTAGTTGTCCGTGTTGTTATAGCTGGACTCATTCAGCGCGCGGGTCTTCACAAAATTCGTCTTGCCGTTCAAGCTGAGCATCAGCACGCCCTGCTTGCCGTCCACTCCGGGACCCTCTGCGGGATCCTGGCTACATGAAGCGAAGGTCAATCCTAAGATTGCCATAGCTCCCAACATCCATGTCGTTTTCTTCATAAGCATAAGGTATATATAAATATGTGTTCTTGTCTCTCTTCCTCTCCTCCCAACGGCCTCTACGGTCGTCGCTCTTTGGCAGAATGCTCCTCCGCAGTGGGGCGCATGCGCACTTAACCGATTGCAAAAGTATTGCTTTTAATGTTAACAACCTTGAAATTTCGGTACAAACCTCCAGTCTTACCGAAATGAATATCTTTTTCCTCCATTTCATCGCTTTTTGCCATACTGCCTCCTTGATGTCGTCTCGACGGAAATTTTGGTAAAACCGCCTGTTTTCTACCGTTATCTTCTCGTGGACGCCGCCTCCCTTTTCCGTTGCCCCGGGCACGGAACCTGTGTTTTGGGCCCCATGCGCATCAAGTCTTTATACCGTGTGTTTTTATATTTTTACCCTTTCAAGGCGACCGATTTGGGTTAAACCGGGTCAGCGGATATTTTCGGTTGGTAAAGCCAGGCAACGCCATCTTGGACGGCCTGCACCAACTTTCCATGAAAGTCCAACACCCCATCTGCCCAGTGAGGACATACTGCGGGCTGAAGGCCCAAAAGCTGCCAGCCCAGTGCAAGCGAAGCGGCGCACTGGGTGTATAGTTCGCGTGAGGACATGCGCCCTGAAAGGGCAAAAGCATTGATACTCAGCGCCACTACACCACTACATTACCGCTTATGCCCCTTCAGAGCGTAAGATTGTGGGTGGACATCATACCCAGGGCGCCGCT